>JYPD01000001.1 GCA_001567305.1 candidate division WS6 bacterium OLB21
AAATGAAGGTACAAAGCGTGATTATTGTCCAGAAGAATGCACATTCCAGTTAGCTGGCTTCTTGTGCATTCTGCTTAGAAGATGGATTTCTATCTGTTGCTGGAGTGATCCTGGATCTCGGTCTGCATGATGATGCTCCAGAAGATAAAGACCCGGCTCTAAAGAAATAAAATGCCCTGTAGGGATAGAGTTCACTGCTGATCGCATTTCAATACCTGTGAGAAATTATCCAGAAGTAAGAATTTTTGTTGATAAGCAAGAACCATAGTACCTATACTTATTTCTATACCGACTTGCTAAAGTGCAATAGCTATGATGTTTTTCGCCAGACTCATAAGTTAGCATTAGGCGTTTAGCATATCCAAGAAGTACATCTTTGAATTCTAGCGTGGGAACTTCTAGAAGTTTTTCAATAGCAGGCATAATTTCTGGCGAAAGATTTTGAGCTTTTCTAATAAGAAGCACATAAGATTGTCGTTTTTCATCTTCTTGCACACCTATGTTATAGATTGGTGTTAGTAATCCGAATTCGTCTCGAACTAAGAACTGAAACTTCGGTGAAGTAACATATATTCCATTTGGAAGTATATGCCCGTGTGGAATGTGAACAAGACCTGTAGGGTTACTTGTTACTAGTGCGTCCGTGTTTG
>JYPD01000002.1 GCA_001567305.1 candidate division WS6 bacterium OLB21
TTGACTGTTCGGGTTTTGTGGTTCATGTTCTAAACGCAATTCTAAAAGATAAAAAAAATGGGTAGCATCGACGCATATCTACAATACAACCAAAATGGAATTGTAAGTAGATTGCGCAGGTTACTAAGGCCAGTAGAAAACACCGGAGCAAATGTCTTAACCGGAATAAACAACTGCAATGAGATTAAAGATATCAACCAAGTTCGCCCGGGGAATTTAATTAGATCTAAAGGTAAGGTCAAAAATTCGCACCATGTTATTCTGATTGATTCGGTAATTCTTCGAAACAACGAAGTCAGCGAGATAACATATGCACAATCCAACGAAAATTACGGTGAAAACAATGGTGTGCGTAGAGGGATAATTAAAATTACTGATCCGGCAAAACCTATTTGGGAACAAGATTGGCATGATCAAGATCAAAACGGAGACAACCCCACACTAGAAGGCGTTTTGATTGAAAAAGAAGATAACGGCATAAGAGCTTTAAAACGAGTATCTATCCCCTTTGTGCAAAGTAACTGATATGATATAATAGATATATATTATATTGTAATAGAATGAGCACAGCACAATTACCAGATCTTGCTGAACCTATAGAAGCAGAAAGAAAACCATTAAGCTATGTTGAAATTAATACCCATATGCCTGATTTAAGCAAAGATAACCCCACATCAAGAGTAGCAATTATTATTGGGGATTCTATAGTTGAAATTTCTGCATCTTCGGGAGCGCATTACAAATATTCAGAAAATCCTCTTACATCAGAAGATTTTGCTCTATTCTGTGATCTTGGTGATGGTAAAGAGGTTGCTGTCGTCTGTGACGGTGTAGGAGGTGAACCAGGAGGAGAAATTGCTTCTAGAGAAGCCGCTTTTGCACTGCAACTCTACCTGGCTAATAATCCTGATGAGGGCCTAGAGAATGCAATTAGAAAAGTTAATAGAACTTTTGGACTCTTTCGCGACTTCTTTCATAGACATGTGGCAACTGCAATTAGTCATAAATACCCTACTAATGAATATGATACACAAACTGAAGCGCAAAGATTTACCAGAGAATTGTGTGATTATACAACCGGTAGGGTAGACTTAACTGAAGCCCCCGCTGTGAAAAAATGTACTACTCAAGACTGTTTTCAAGAGATTATAAAAGATTATAAAAAAGAGGTAGATAGTATTGAATTAGACTACAATACTATTTTGAATGAACTGTTCTCGGGTAAAGATATTTTATTATCGGCATTTGATCCAAATGACAAATTAACACTTGAACCTTGGCAAGAAGTAGTAATGGCAAGGCTTCTGCTTGCAACCAGAATAGGTCAGCCACTCGATGTAAATATTATTCCAGATCAAGAACAATATTGAAGAATTACTTAGAGATCAAATAGCCCTACCACCAGTGGTCGTTAGAACAGAAGATGGAAAACCTGTCAGACTTGAAATAAGAAATAGCGGTATGTCTACAACACTGGCTGCTGTATTAATTGATAGAAACACTAACACAACAGAAATCGCAAATGTTGGGGACGCATCAATCTTCTGCGGTCCAAATAAAGTATCAACCGATCATAATATTGCAGATACAATTTTCTCAAATCCAAATATTAGATCTATTGAAGATAAAATAAGATTATTATTAGCCAATAGAAACCTAGTTACATCTACAATTGGTGGTCGAAGGTCGGGAATGGAGGTATATTGTGAGACTATTCATCATATCCCTGAAACAATTAATGCTAACAACCGATGGA
>JYPD01000003.1 GCA_001567305.1 candidate division WS6 bacterium OLB21
GACCGACTGATGAACAGGTTTGATCGAGTCGGATTAGGCTCGAGAATGCCTCTCCAGCCTATAATTCCTTCGGCGCCACTACAGTAAGGGCTATCTATATCATAAGGATATGGTTGAGTGAAATTTAGATTGTAATAGTCATGCTTATTTAAGGTATACTCGTCTGTAAGAGATATGCCAGTATATGCATAAAGTTCATTTCTCTCGATAATTGGCACATTTTGATGGCCACCATCTAGACCTAGATTCGCCTCGGGAGGTATATATTTTTCTCAACATGGTATATATATGCTATATATAAGTATAGCATAGTAAGTTGGTTTTTATGAATCTCGCTCTAGGATTTTGCGGAGTAGCATATTGTAAAAACCCTCTTCTTTAGCTTGAGTAATATCTGAAGCATTTACTTGTGCATATCTATTGATCAAACCAGCTTCTCTCATAACAGCTTCTTGACGGTTTTTTCTTGCTGCTTTAGCATTACGAATAGTAACTTCTACAAATATTCCAGGATCATCGGTAGAACACAGAACGAGCAAATCTGGAACTGTTGACCTTTTGTCACCCTTTCTCAACTTTTCGCGAACAATTTTGATCATTGGCGCTTCGTAAACTATTAGACCCTGCTCTAAAGCTACTTCTATAGCTAATCTCTCGACCGGATCGGTTGAAACTTCGTGACTTATAATTCGGTTTTGGTTTCCAATAATCTCCATTGTGATTCAAATGATGTTATGCATTTTATCATTGGAGCAGTAAAAGACAGAATATTGTGTTGGTTGAGATAATTGCTAGAGGTTGGAAAACAATTGGTGGGCAGCAAGGGACTCGAACCCCTAGCCTATTCGGTGTAAACGAATTGCTCTAACCAGTTGAGCTAGCTGCCCCAATATGAGTTGAGCTCAATTGTACCAGTTTTCTTTAAAATTGTGCAGACTTATGGCTTAAATTCTCCCTTTGCGCCTTGATTCTTGATAAAGTAGCCACTCGTGCTTTCAATATCATAGTCTTGACCAAAAGTCATATTGTTCTCGAATACGACGCTTTGGTAAGCACCATTTCTGTAGCGACTTATTGTGGAACATTGAATTGACTGTGCAGAACATCTGTTTAGCACTCCATAAGCTGTGTATTTTTCTTTAGATTGAATACCAACTAGGTTCCAGCCATTTTCTAGCGTAAATGCTACATTATCATCAATTTTCTGACCCTCTAGGCTGACTGTTCCTTCGTTAATTGCTCGTACAAAATACCCTTCTCCGGGTATGAGCGGAAAGTCCTGACCATACTCGACTCTTTCGCCCGCCTCATTTATTCGAGAAACATAGTGAATCCATTTGCCGCTGTCGTACTTGCTAATCTGATAAACAACAATGCCTTGATTATTGATTGTTGTGTGCAGATCAGAAGCATTAGCCATAGTATTGGACACAGTATTTAGAGAGATTAAATTCCAGCCTTCTGTAAAATCAATTAGTGTAATCGAGCTGACTTTTTCAATTTTGATAGTTGTAAGTTCTGGCTTAAGCAACGGTTCGTTATCTTGCCTTATTCCGTCTCCATTGAGATCATTGAAGAATTCAAGCGTCATGTTATCTGCAAAAACTTGAACTGTTGCAGTTTTGTAGCCCTCGATCTCGATGATATAAACTCCAGCTTCTAAGTCGTTCGGATCAATAACTTCTGGGAGCGACTGTGCTTTGACTGGTTTTACGAGTTGTAGATCCAAAATCCTCGCGTTTTTAAGTGGTTCACAATAATCAGATTTGTAAACTTGATTTCCAAGATATCTTGTCTCTGTAACTTTTCCGTCTTTACAAATCATTGTTATATCAACTTCTATTATTTGTATCCTCTTTACCGAATGTACATACTGTATTCCCGTCCTCATCTTTACTAGTACTTACAGTAATTCCATCGCCACTACAATAGTCATTGCAGTTGATCTCGCATGTATTACTCGCTGTATCATCTGATTCAGTCTCTGTAGCAGACTCAACTAGAGGAACATTTTGT
>JYPD01000004.1 GCA_001567305.1 candidate division WS6 bacterium OLB21
GTTACTGTCTCATGGAAGAAGATAATAATAATCTCTATGTATCTGTTACGCTTCCAAGTGTTCCTGCTGGTGATGTAGGTGGAGGTACCTCTCTGCCGGCCCAGAAGACAGCCAGAGATTTAATGCTTACAGATATAAGCTCAAAGCAAATAATTTCTACAAATCGAGTATTAGCCTTTACAGAAATTCTTGCCTGCGGTGTTATGGCCGCAGAAATTAGCCTTCATGCGGCGCTTGCTCAAGGTACATTAGCATCTGCTCATGAAAAATTTGGACGAGGAGGTAGACATGAAAATAAATAATTCAGGAATAGTAAGTTACGGAGTGTCAATTCCCAGAAGAAGGATTAGTATTAATACAATTGCTTCGGTATGGGGAAAAGACGGTGAACAAATCACTTCTTCTTTGGGACTCGTTGAAAAAACAGTTCCCGCACCAGATGAAGATACAATATCTCTTGCCATGCAATCAGCAAAGTATGCAGTTGATAATATCTCAGCTAAGAAACTAAAGATAGGTGCGATATATACTGGTTCAGAAAGCCACCCTTACGCAGTAAAATCTACTTCGGCTATCGTTGGCGAGGCTCTTGGAATAGGAAACTCTTACACTGCCGCTGATACAGAATTTGCATGTAAGGCTGGAACAGCCGCCTTACAGATGATCTTAGGCCTCTCTTCTTCGAAAATGATTGAATATGGCCTGGCTATCGGAGCAGACACAGCGCAAAGCAGACCAGCAGATGCCCTTGAATATAGTGCAGCTGCAGCAGGTGCCGCATATCTTATAGGAACTGATCCGAAAGAAATTATTGCGAATGTGCTGTTTTCAAGTTCATTTACAAGTGACACTCCTGATTTCTGGAGAAGAGGACATGAATTATACCCTAGTCATGCCGGCAGGTTCACGGGTGAACCTGCCTACTTTAAACATGTTTATGCAGCAACGAAAGCAATTCTTGAAGAATCAAATTACAAGCCTTCAGATTTTGCCCATGCTGTTTTTCACATGCCTAATGCTCGTTTTCCGCAGAAAGCAGCAAAAGATTTAGGTTTCAATGCTGAACAATTGAGAGCAGGTTTTACTGTACCTCTTCTTGGTAACTCATATTCTGCATGTTCACTTGTTGGTTTAGCCGCTGTGCTAGATGTTGCAAAGCCAAATGAGAAGATTTTTGTATGTTCATACGGTTCAGGCTCTGGAAGTGATGCTTTCGTAATTGAAACAACGAATAATATTAAGTACTACAAAAATTCCCAGACTGTCAAAGAACAAATCGAGAATAAAACTTATGTAGATTATTCTTACTACATTACTTCGGTTGGCAAGATTAAATTATGAAGAAAGTCTATGTATCTGGAGCAGGAATGACTAGATTCGGCGAACTCTGGAAAGAAGATCTTAGATCGTTAGCAGTTGAGGCGGCAAAATCAGCACTAGAATCTGCAGAGATTGAAAGAAATGCTATTGATGCAATTTTTGTTGCCAACATGGGTTCGTCAAGTCTCAGCGGTCAAGATCATCTGGGTTCATTGATTGCTTCCGAGCTTGATATAAATGTTCCGGCTTTTCGTATCGAAGCTGCATGTGCAAGTGGCGGAGTAGCAATCAACCTTGCTAAATCTTACATGCTTGCAAACAACTGTAAAAATGTTTTAGTAATTGGTGTAGAAAAGATGACCGATGTCTCAGCTAATGATGTTACAAAGGTGCTAGCAAGAGCTGCTGACGAAGAATACGAAGCTTACTTTGGAGCAACTTTTCCTTCACTCTATGCAATGATGGCTAGAGCTTACATGAGCAAATATGGTCTTACCAAAGAACAACTCGCAGAAGTAAGTGTTAAGAACCATTTCCATGGGACATTAAATGAGAAAGCTCAGTTTCAAAAGGAAATAACAGTAGAAGATGTCGTTGGTGCACCAGCTGTTGCTGATCCACTTGGATTGCTAGATTGCTCACCAATTACCGATGGAGCTGCTGCGATTGTTCTTTCAGTGAAAAAGTCTAAAGTCCAACTATTATCAAGCCAGGTTTCAACAGGGAACATTTCTTTGCAAAACAGGCCATCCTTTACAAGTATTGATGCGACAGTTCGATCAGCAGATTTAGCTTTTAAAGAAGCTGGTATTAGCAGGAAAAACATCGAACTTGTTGAACTTCACGATTGTTTCTCAATTGCAGAAATTATAGCTTACGAAGATCTTGGCTTTGCAAAAGAAGGAAAGGGATTTGAGTTGATCGAAAATAAGAGCGCTTATAGAGATGGTGCTCTTCCCGTAAATACATCGGGCGGCTTAAAATCATGCGGCCACCCAGTAGGTGCTACAGGGATAAAGCAAGTGGTCGAGATATTTGAACAAATGACAGGTCAAGCTGGTAAAAGACAGCTAGTAAATGATTCCAAAATTTTGCACTTGCCCATAATGTCGGGGGTAGCGGAGGTACTTCAGTTGTTAGTATTTTTGCAAATGTATAAAAAAAGTTCTGCAAAAGTTTGGAGAAAATATCAAGAAAGGTATCAAGACAAAGGTAATGCAACTTTGCTCACCTGGTCTACTGTACATGCCGCACCGTCTGGATTCGAAGCATATACGCCATATATCATAGCTATAGTGCAGTTTTCAGACAAAAGCAAAGCAACTGTTCAGCTTGTTGATTGCAACGAAGCAGATCTAGCCTCTGGAATAGACTGTGAGCCAGTGTATCGCAAGCTTTATTCTGATAGTTCTGAAGGGATCATTCATTATTGTGTCAAGTATCGACCTTTACAGAAGAGTTAGTATCTGGTTGCAAATTGCTATCACTTGATATGTACTTGTTGTATAATCCCCTTGTTAATTTAAAAACCTGATGTCAGAGAAGGAAACACGCGAAGAACAGTTAAAAAGAATTAAAAGAAGAACATACATGCTCACGCTTAAAGCTCTTTTCATTTTTTCCGTCCCTGCGGTTATTGCTGCTTTTATCGGCAGAGCCATAGACAACCATTTCGACTCAAGACCATGGGGATCCTTAGCAATCCTTGCATTCTTTTTTGTTATGTCATGGGTAGGAATTTTCATTATGGATAAGAAATTCGGAATATTAACTGGCTATAAGAATATGCCAGACCAATCAGAGGCTGCACTTGAAGAAAAACAAAAGTCAGCTACAAAATCGAAAGAGTAATCAATCATGGGTTCATTATTTCAACTTAAATCTGAATTAATTAGTGTCCAATCAGATGTGATATTCTCACTGTTTGGAGTCGGTTTTACTAACAGCATGATTTCTGCACTGTTAGTAACATTTCTGTTGATATTATTGTCTATTTGGGCTTCAAGAAGTTTGCTAGTATACTCTAAACCTGGCAAATTCCAGTTAATTATTGAAATAATTGTTCAAACAGCTCTAAACTTCTTTACACAGATCACCGGAAAGGAAGAGATCGCCCGCCGAATCTTCCCGATTGTTGGAACACTAATGTTATACCTTCTGATATCTAACACGGTTTTGCTGATACCAGGTATAACATCGATAACTTATGATGGTCAGAGTTTATTTAGACCAACTACCTCTGATTTCAATTCAACTTTCGGATTAGCTGTAGCCGTAATCGTATTTGTACATATCTTTTCAATTCATAAAAAAGGAGTACCTGCTTATCTGAATAGTTACTTTCGTTTCGGAGGAATTATTGAAGGTTTTAAGAAAGGAA
>JYPD01000005.1 GCA_001567305.1 candidate division WS6 bacterium OLB21
GGGTATTTTTTCCGGTGGCTTCAAGTGCAGTTAGCGCAATTTGGCCGCCATTGCTGTGCGCCCACACTGCCACTTTCTCAGGGTCTGCTTTAAGCTCCCCACTTATTGATGCGAGCGCTTCGTTCAAATTAGACAGTGAGGCAAACAGTGTTAGTGCGGTGGTATATGTTTGAAAACGAGATTCGAGCGAATCTATAGATGGATCATCAGAGGTACCATATCCTAAAAAAGTCTGGTGCGAGGGTTATAAATCCATTCTTTGCAAAATATTCTGCTCCTCGCTGTGTACCAATGCCTGGTTGATATATTTCTTTATCAACATACCCGCGGAACATGACAACAATAGGAAAGGTACCCGATGCTTTTGGTGCATTGAGTAGTCCGCTTACTTTCTTCTCGCCGTCATAAAAATAAAATGTGTAGCTAAGAACATCTTTGCTTTTTTCAACGGGGTTTTGAATGACTATTTTTGAAGGGGTAAAGGTGGTTTTTCTAAGCTGGGGTATGGCGTATTTCTCGAGCCGTCGAGCATCTAGATCTTCATGTATGGGGTTTATAAATTTTCCGGGCCCTTGGAGAAAAAGCTGTAAGATGGTGGCAACAATAATTCCCCCTACTGCCCCATAAACCATCGACTTGCTCACGATCATATATAAATTGTAATACAAAGCAAGGAGACCACGTAAAATTCAAAGTAATTTAGATGGAGAAGAAGCTAAAAAATATCGGGTTGGATTTCAGGCTTGTTTTAGATATAATTTCCTATTCGGATATAAATAAGATTTACTTGTCCGGGCACGTTAATAAAAATTTCCCCTGTAGCTCAACGGTAGAGCATTCGACTGTGTTTGAAACGCAGCTTTCATTGGAAACAATGATTGAAAAAGAGGATGAATTCAGAGAAGCCTGTCAAATGGTAACCCTGAGCCAAGTCTAGTAAAAATACTAGAAAGGTGCAGAGACTATCCCTTTTGGGAGTAGACTAACACTTGTTAGCCGAAGCATTCTCCATCTAAAGCGCAAGCCACGATGATGATATAGTCCACGCTTTAAGGAAACTTAAGGATCCGTGTAATCGAAGGGTTCCTGGTTCGAATCCAGGCGGGGGAGCAATAACGTACTTAATATAACCATGTTTGTCTGCTTCAAGACGCTGATAACCGGTTTGTAGACAACATCCACGATTTTCTTGTCTTCTACCCGTATTTCTTTGAAGAAAAAGCTCAAATAAGCTCTCTTTTTTTCAATATCCGCTTCGTCATAAGCCTTTACTATGTTTTGAGTAAGCGCAATCACTTCGTCAACAATATTAACGTCAATCGTCCGGATTCTGTCTATTTCTCCTATTTCTTTCTGAATATCTAACAATTCTGCGTCTAGTTTTTGACTTATGCGTTTAAAAGCGTCGCCAGTTACATTTCCGTTTAACATTTCTTCCTCAAGTTTGTCTCGTTTTATTTCAACAGCGTCTCGTCTATTAAAGGCCGCCTTTTTCGCCAATTTAACTTTCTCAATTGAAGATTGATAAACCTTCAAAACATTTCTTTTAACCGCTTCAATAAATTCTGGTTTAAACTCCAGCTTTTTTACTTCTTGTCGTACTTGTTCCTCTAAGTTCTCAACAGTTATATATTTGGCTTTACAACCGGTTCCTCGCTTTCCTAAACCCCCACAGCGATACATTCCCAATCTACCGTGACCGCTTTTATACTTATCGGCATAGTGGTATTCGGCAACATAACGTCTATGGCAAGAATTGCAAAAAACAATTCCTCGTAAAAGAAAGTCATGCTTTCTTTGTCTTATTCCATAGTTACCTTTTTCAGATAAGATATTTTGAACAATATTGAATATCCGAGTATCTATAAGAGGGGTATGCTTACCGTCTCCTGTTAAACCACCCCAATGCATTTTTCCGATATAAAACCTGTTTCTCAGCATATTATGGACTACAGAGAATTGTAGAGGTCTACCAAACCGTCCTCGTACGCCCTTTTGGTGTAAAAATTGTCTTACCGAAAAAACAGAATGAAGTCGGGTAGCGTACATTTTAAAGGCGTCAATGACAAATGGGGCAATATCTGGATCGATTATGATAACTCGCTTGTCATAACAACCTGTTGGATTTTTATTTTCAATATTTTTATATCCAAGCGGAGCCTCAGAAGGATAAAAGCCTGCTTTGAATTTTTCTATACAAGTCTGTCTTGCTTTAAAACCAGATATTCTGGGGTGAAGAGCATTTACCGAGGCAATTATTTCGTCAAGGAATTGAGAATATGGATCTTCACCAAATGACTGCATTCCCGATAGTGCAATAAGTTGAATTTTATATTTTCCAAGAATTGCTTTTATCGTTAAATAGTCTTTGGTGTCTCTTGAAATTCGACTTGTATCTTGAATAACTAAATGAGTGACGTCCCCTTTTGAGCAACGAGCCAATAAGGCCGTAAGTCCTGGCCGATTCATATTTGTCCCACTTTTTCCGTCATCAACAAAAAAGGTTTCGACCAATTTGCCACCCATTTCTCGAACTTTTTCCATAATCATTGTTTTTTGAGTTTCGGTACTTAATCCGTCCTCTTTTTGATTATTGGTGCTCACGCGGCAATACGCTACTATTCGGGGTGTTTCTGTTGAGGGCTCTATCTGTAACTGTTGCATATATTATTTCTTAAACTTCGTAACTTAACTTTCTCATTATTTGGTTTAAAACTATGTCTATCCAGTCTTTTGCATACTGGTCTATTTCTTGGACTCCATGGTAGGAAATATCACTATCAATGTCAACCGATTTATATCGATAAGACGGGCTAAAAGACAATTTTATGGTATTCAATTTAGGTGTTATCTTTGCGCTAAGTGAAAGACAACCAAATAGAGGCCTATCAATGTTCGATTCAAACTGATCTTGAGGGCTGATTAATAGATTTTCCATAAGCATTTTTATTTGCTAACTACTGCATTTTTGATTTTTAAAACGGTCATAAAAACAATAGTAAAAAATTGGTGCTTTATCCCTTTATTCAAATTAATTCTGTAATGTTTCGTATCTAAAACGCCCAAATATATATTTTGTTCAGATAGACACCCTCCATTTGAATAGATTTGGAAATCTATATATTTATACATAAGTTACTATCGTCTTAAATAAATTAACTGTTTGAGCTTTTTCTGAGCAGAAAAAAAAGCCAAAGGTTCAAACTTTCGCTTTCAACAAAGAAAACTGTTCGATCAATGTTTCAACTTGATTGGTTATTAAAAATGAGAATGTAGCTCTATTAAGACTATCCGTATTTATCTGAGATGGGTTTATGTTGCAAGTCAACAGAAAGGAGGCAAGGCAAAAATCATTTGTATGGTAATAGTCATTTTGATGCATACTCATTTATTTAGAAATTTATTTAAATGGTGTTATTAGCAACAAAAAAGCAGTCGCTAAAACCAACTATTTGGTTCCAACGACTGCTCTTCAAGTCTCAAGACTGAAGTTAACTGCCGGAATTGTTATTCCCAGTTAACAGTTTTGGTAGGTAAGTTGAGGGTGGTATTTGAAAGGATAAAAAATATCCGATTTTTACCGAACTTGAGTCAACCTTACAACCCCATCCTATCATCTATTTCATTCAAGATCAACTGATTTTACGTAATGTTTGCAAAACATTGCAAACAGCTTCTTATAAGCCTATATATTTATCAATATGACAAGATAAAGATGGGTGAAAAATGCTAAAATATACTATTACCAGAAGATTAAGACAATTATATGGCTTTTAATGAAAATACAAGAGTAAAAATTCCTGCTATTTTGCATCTCAATCGAATGGGGTACAAATACCTTTCACTTTCTAATGCTAAATGGGATCAATCAACAAATATATTTACTAATATTCTTTCAGAAAGTCTTATTCGAATCAATCCAGACGTAGAGCTTGATGAAATTAAAAAAGCACAAGAAAAGGTATTTCTTGTTCTTGATAATGAAGATTTAGGACAAGAATTCTATAAACAACTCACCTCAACATCAGGAGTACGGCTAATAGACTTTAAGGATTTTTCCAATAACTCATTCCATGTAGTTACGGAGCTACCCTATAAGAATGGAGACGAAGAATTTAGACCCGATATAACACTTCTCATAAACGGTATGCCCCTTGTTTTTATCGAGGTAAAAAAACCAAACAACAGAGAGGGGATTCTTGCTGAGCGGGATAGGATTAACGTTAGATTTAAGAATAAGAAGTTTAAAAAATTTATCAATATCTCGCAAATACTCGTATTCTCAAACAACATGGAATACGACACTGAGTCGATAGTTCCTATTCAGGGAGCATTCTACTCAACCACCTCTTATGAACAAGCAAGCTTTAACTGTTTCAGAGAGGAAAAAGCGCAGAATCTTTCAAAGGTGTTAGTGTCCGCAGTTGAAGATAACGAAAACCTTGTATTAAAAGACACGAATTTATCATCGATTAAGTTTTCGCCCGAGTTTATAGCGAATAAAGACACAAATACTCCAACTAATCGAATTCTTACCTCATTATTCTCCAAAGACAGACTAGAGATGATCTTAAAATAATGGAATCGATTATGACAAATACTGAAAACGGACTTGAGAAACATATTATGCGTTATTCTCAATTCTTTGCTACCAAAGCAATCGAAAGTAAATTAGATGAAGGAATTAAAAAGGGGATTATTTGGCACACTCAAGGTAGTGGAAAAACAGCACTCGCTTTTTATAACGTTCACTATTTAACTGACTATTATCAACGTAAAGGAATCATTCCTAAATTCTATTTTATTGTTGACCGTATAGATTTAATGAACCAAGCGGTTCGTGAGTTTACGAGCCGTGGATTGATAGCTCATACGGTTAACTCAAGAGAAGAGCTTCTAAACGACTTCAGTGTGCGTCAGGTCATACATAACCTTTCGGGTCAAAGAGAGATTACAGTAGTTAATATTCAAAAATTTAAAGACGATCCTGATCTACTAAAAAATAACGATTACGATATAAATATCCAACGAGTTTATTTCTTGGATGAAGTGCATCGAAGCTATAACCCAACAGGTAGTTTCCTCGCAAATCTTTACAACTCAGACAGAAACGCAATCCTCATAGGTCTAACTGGCACTCCATTGATTAGTAACGACAGACGATCAAGAGATATCTTCGGCGACTATATTCATAAGTATTATTACAACGCCTCGATAGCCGATGGATATACTTTAAAGCTTATCCGTGAAGGAATTGAAACTAGTTATCAGATACAAATTGCTCAAGCACTTAAAGAAATAGAAGTCTTAAAAGGTGAAGTCGATAAAAGGATTGTTTATGCGCATGAGAAATTTGTAACTCCAATGCTTGACTATATTGTTCAAGATTTTCTTAAAAGTCGCATACGCTTTGCTGATAAATCTATTGGCGGTATGGTTGTCTGCGATAGTGCCGATCAGGCAAAGAAGATGTATGAGGTCTTTGAAAATATATATGCAGCTAAAGACGGAGCAGACAAGCTGTCCGCCTCACTTATTCTTCACGATGAGGGAACAAAAGACGACCGCAAACAAGAAGTGGAAGATTTTAAAGAAGGGAAAATTGATTTGTTATTTGTATATAACATGTTGCTAACTGGTTTTGACGCTAAGCGCTTAAAGAAGCTTTATCTTGGAAGAATAATCAAAGATCATAACCTGTTGCAGACATTAACGAGAGTAAATCGTCCTTACAAGAATTTTCGATATGGCTATGTTGTCGATTTTGCAGATATTCGTAAAGAGTTTGACCAAACTAATAAAGCATATCTTGACGAACTTCAGCTCGAATTGGGTGATGAGATGAAAACGTACTCCAACCTGTTTAAATCCAAAGAAGAAATAGAGGAAGAAATCAATCAAGTTAAAGAGGCTCTATTCCACTATGATCTCGCCAACTCAGAGGTATTTTCTCAGCAAATTAGTCAAATTGAAGATAGAAAATAGTTCTTGAGATTAAGAAAGCGTTAGAAAATGCAAGAAATTTAATATAACATATTAGGCTTTTGGACA
>JYPD01000006.1 GCA_001567305.1 candidate division WS6 bacterium OLB21
GCTAAAATCAGTTCACAGAATATGGCTTCAAGGAATACTTGAGCAGAGACTGAAATCTATGACTTTTTATCGATCAAATTAATGAATCAGACAATGCCAGAAAGTGAAATTAATCTTGCCTTAACAGGTTGGCCTGGTGTTGGTACATCAACCCTCACTTTGCTTTTAGCCCATATACTACAAAAGCAGTATATTTATATTGGTTCTGTATTTCGAGCAATAAATAATCACCTTAAAGAAACAAGCAGTGTCGGATTAACACCAGAATTTGAAGCGACAATACAACCTATGATTGGTAGAACGATGGATAATTATGTTGATCATGTTCTCCTAAACGAAAAGGGAATAATTCTAGAATCAGATTTAGCCGCGTTTCGAATCGGCAAGAATCCAAAAGTCTATTCGATATTTATTAAAGCTAACCTTGAAGCTAGAAAAGATCGAGAAAAAGCTGACGGAAGAGTGGGTGTCGAAACATCTATAGAAGATAGAGACGCATCCTTAAAAAGGGAATACATCAAGCTTTGGGATACCAACATTTTTGACGAAGAACTAATTGCAAAAAAATATAATTTGATTATAGATAACTCGAATTTATCTGTAGCTGAAGAAGTGTATGCCATACTTGAAAGGTATTGTTCTCTGCCACAGAATAAAGGGATCCTTAACTATGACTCACTTGTTCTTAGAGCAAAGAATATCCTTAGAAAGTATCATAAAAAAACTAAGGCAAAGATAAAAGAAGACCTTGATAAAGCCGATCTTAGCTACACTGAAACAGAAATTATGACAGACATAGCCAAAACTTTTCCAGAAGATATTCAATCTTTTCCCAAAGAAGTTCAAAACCTGTTTTTAGGTTTAACCGATAGAATTGCTTGAAAATAGCTATTATGCTAGTATTACAAACAAGAGAGTCTGATCTAGGCTGAAAGTCAGACATATTTGGCAAACGATAGACAACTAGTCTAGAAAAAAGATGCTCCGAATCGGAGAATGTGGGTGGAACCGCTCAAGAAGAGTCCCGCAAGTACCTTTTAATAAGGGTGCTTACGGGATTTTTTATATCTATAAATTATGACAAATACAAATGTGCTTGATAGCGTCAGTGCTATGGCAAAACGACGCGGCTATATATATCCATCATCAGAAATATATGGTGGACTTGCTAACACTTACGATTTTGGTCCATATGGTACTGAACTAAAAGAAAATGTACGCAGACTTTGGTGGGACAGATTCGTTAGAAGCAGGCAAGATATGTTCGGAATAGATAGCAGTATAATTATCAATCCATCTGTATGGGAGGCAAGCGGACATGTTGCTGCCTTTGGAGACATTATGGTTGAAGACAAGGTTACAAGAAAGAGATACAGGGCTGATCATATTATCGAAGACTTTGCAGAAACTGCAGATATTTCTGAAGATGAAAAGCACGAACTAAGAAAAGTCGATGGTAAGCCTGCTAATGAACTACAAGCAATTATCGAAAAGTATTCGATAAAATCACCAGATGGTAACGATTTTACACAGGCAAGAAAATTCAATCAGCTGTTTGAAACAAGCATAGGAATTATTGAAGGTGACAAGAATAAGGCTTATTTGCGTGGAGAAATTGCACAGGGATTATTCATTAATTATCCAAATATTCTTGACTCTATGCACCCCAAATTGCCATTTGGAATAGCTCAAGCCGGAAAAGCATTTAGAAACGAAATCACAAAAGGTCAGTTTACTTTCAGAACACTTGAATTTGATTTAATGGAATTCGAGTATTTTTTTGATCCGGATAATCAAAATTGGAATGACCTATTTGAGTATTGGAAATCAGAAATTGAAGATTTTGCCCTAAGCTGTGGTATCAAAAAAGACAACATTCGCTGGAGACCACATGAAGAGTTCGAATTATCACATTACAGTAAAAGAACTGAGGATCTAGAATATAACTTCCCGTGGGGATTCAAAGAAATGTTTGCTTGTGCATATCGTACAGATTTTGATCTTGCTAATCACTCAAAGAACAGTGGCAAAGATCTTAGTTACAGAAGAGACGATGGAAGCAAAGTTATTCCTCATGTAATAGAACCAACATTCGGACTGTCAAGATTCATCACGATACTGCTTATGGATGCCTACAGAGAAGAAGAGATTAACGGTAAGAAGCGAACAGTTCTTGGACTATCACCAAAGATTGCTCCTGTCAAAGCTGCAATCTTTCCATTACAAAAAGATGAAAAATTGCTCGAGCTTGCTAGAAATCTGCATAAAAGCTTGTTGACGGACTTTAATTGTGAGCTGGAAAATAAAGGAAATATCGGTAAAATGTATAGAAGACATGACGAAATTGGAACTCCGTTCTGCATAACCGTCGATTACGATAGTCTTCAGGATTTATCTGTAACGATTAGAGATAGAGATACTATGCAACAGACCAGAATAAAGTTAGATGAAGTTAAACAGTACATCAATAACAGGATTCAATAATGAAAAGAATCAAAGTACTTCATGCTTCAATCAAAGCCGGTGGTGGTCATAATGCTCTTCGAGACTTCATTTACAATGAACTCGAAAAGCAACCGGACAAATTCAGAAATATCAAATTCGATCATACAGTTGATTCAATAGAAGCTTTTGATACAGCATTATCTAAAGTCGCACCAGCTCTTTATGAATTATTCTTTTTCTTTGCTCCTAGAACTGTCAGCGATGTATTCTTTGTAGCCACATTTAATCTGTTTAAGCAGTGTTACAAAGCAATTAAGGATAATAATCCCGACATTATTTTGAGCTCACATTTTCTTTTGACGCAGCATTTCAGTTTAGCCAAAAGATTGCTCCGATCTAAAACTATCGTAGTAGATTGTATGCCTGATTATGGTCCTCCATCTGCACTACAAAACCCAACACTTCCTTGGTTTAGGGCAGAGTACATTTTAACCTTTGAAGAATGGACAAAAAATTCAGTTATTAAAGATTTAAAAGTTCCGAAAGAAAAAGTCCTTTTAGCTGGGAGGAATCCAAGCAAGGTCTACGAAGACACCAGAATTAAATATCATAATAAACAGGCGGCAAGAGAACAGATCAAAGTGATAATGGACTATTTCCCGTTTAGTAAAATTGATAGCTCGAAAACGACCGTTCTTGTAACAGCTGGTGCTACTCAATCTGGGAAAACCGAAAAGCTTCTTAGAGCCATTGCTGCCGAGCAGAAAACAGATATTAATCTAGTCGATAAATACCAGTTCTTTGTAATCACTGGTAGGAATATGAAATATTTCGAGAAACTTGTTGGTTTAAGTAAAAAATATCGATATTGGAGCAACATATTTCCATTTCCTTGGGTAGATTCAGATGTCTATGCACTAATTCAGTATGCCTCTGACT
This sequence comes from candidate division WS6 bacterium OLB21, assembly GCA_001567305.1. Taxonomy (GTDB): domain Bacteria; phylum Patescibacteriota; class Dojkabacteria; order B142; family OLB20; genus OLB21. The sequence goes on from JYPD01000006.1 coordinate 3,385, forward strand.
TTCCGATTCTTGGAAGTATTGCACCTGCAACACTTAACGAGCTTATTGAGTCTGAATGTGGGCCTTTTATCATTTATAGAACTAGAGCAGGGCAGGAGATCCCACATAGAGTTTTTGTCGAAGAAAAAGGACTTGGAAAGTTTATTCCCGATTTGAAAGTACTTGTAAAAAAGCTTAGCAACGGTATTAGTGACGATGAAAGAGAAAGATTCTTAAATAAAGGAAAAGCTTTCAGAAATGAACAAGCAAGGTTGGCATCTGGACTATCAGAACTGGTCTACAATTTGTATCCACAAGAGGGAGATTAAACAAGAAGGCGGCCAAATTTATTTGGCCGCCGATAATCTATAACCCTACTTACCGATTACTTCTTTTTCTCGTCGTCAGGTTCGATAACTTCACCTTCTTCAACTTTTTCGGTGCTTTCAGTATTGGCATCTTCTGCATCAACTTCTTTAGCTGCCTGTTCATACATTGCTGCACCTTTTTGTTGAAGTTTTGTTGTAGCTTCTTTTGTTGCTTCCTTGAGCTTGTCTGCATCAAAATCGTCTTTGGCTGCCATTTCTTTTTAAGCTTTCTGCTTCTTTTTTTAAGCTCAGTTTTATCGGTATCGTTTAGTTTGTCTTTAAATTCATCAACAAACTTTTCGATCTGAAATGCTACACTTTCTGCTTCTATCTTCACTTCAACTCTTTCCTTTTGCTTTTTATCATCCGCTGCTTTTTCTGCAGCTTCCTTGACCAGCATATCTACTTCAGAATCATCAAGTTGAGTGGAAGCCGTAATTGTAATTGATTGCTCCTTACCACTAGCTTTATCTTTTGCTGAGACATTTAAGATACCGTTAGCATCAATTTTTAAAGGTAACTTCTACTTGAGGAATACCCCTAGGAGCCGGTGGAATACCTTCTAACATAAATCTGCCAAGTGTCTTGTTATCTTTAGCCATCTCTCTTTCTCCCTGAAGCACATGTATTTCTACACTTGTTTGATTATCTGATGCAGTAGAAAATACCTGTGTTTTTTCGGTTGGAATAGTTGTATTTCTCTCAATGAGAGGCGTACGAATACCACCAAGTGTTTCTAAACCAAGAGTTAGAGGTGTAACATCTAGCAAGGTAATGTCGCTGACACTAGAGTCGCCTGCGAGTACAGCACCTTGAATTGCTGCACCCACAGCTACAACTTCGTCTGGATTAACGCCCTGATGAGGATCTTTGCCGAAGAACTCTTTAACTTTTTTAAGAACTAAAGGCATTCTAGTCATACCACCAACAAGAACGACATCTCCAATTTCTGATTTATCTACACCAGCATCTTTGAGTGCTTTTTTCACAGGTTCAAATGTTTTTTCGACCAAACTACCTACCAATCTTTCGAGATCTGCTCTAGTAAAGTCTTTGCGCATGTGCTTTGGACCCTTAGCATCTGCCGTAATATAGGGTAGGTTGATCTCTGTTTTTTCGGTAGTTGAAAGAGTAATTTTTGCTTTTTCGGCTGCTTCTTTAAGTCTTTGTAAAGCAGCAGGATCTTCTCGCAGATCTATGCCTTGTTCATTCTTAAACTCTGAAACAAGCCAATCGATAATTGTTTCATCAAAATCATCTCCACCTAAATGTGTGTCGCCATTTGTGGATTTAACTTCAAAAACACCATCTCCGATTTCGAGGATTGAAATGTCAAATGTTCCTCCGCCAAGATCGTAAACAGCAATTGTTTTATCGCTTTTTTTGTCTAATCCATATGCTAGAGCTGCTGCTGTTGGTTCGTTAATTATTCGTTTTACATCAAGACCAGCAATTTTACCTGCATTTTTTGTAGCCTGTCTTTGCGAGTCGTCGAAGTATGCAGGCACTGTAATCACTGCTTCTGTAACTGTTTCACCAAGAAATGCTTCTGCATCGGTCTTTAATTTTGCAAGTACTTTTGCAGAGATAGCTTCTGGAGCAAGCCATTTTTCACCAAACTTGATTTCTACTCCGCCTTTTTTACTTTCTCTAATAACAAATGGAGTTCGTTTGTCGTCGCCAGCAGCTTTAACATCTTCCCATCTGCGGCCGATAAGTCGCTTAATAGAGTAAAAGGTTTGCTCTGGATTTGTAACCATTTGGTTCTTGGCGGTTATTCCGACAAGTTCTTCTTTATTATCGCTTGTTAAGGCGATTATTGAAGGCGTTGTTCTGGCACCTTCTTTGTTGGTAATAACATCTGGATCACCACCTGTGGCAAATGCCATACATGAGTTTGTCGTACCCAGATCTATTCCTATTATCTTTCCCATAATTGTTATATAAGATTTAAATTAATTATTTCTTAGCAATAATAACTTTGGCTGTTTTAATTACTTTATTTTCTTTATCTAAGTAAAGGCAGCTATCTGCATGAACAACAGTATCAGCATGCTTATCTTTGTCTGCAGGAACTGTGGCGATTGCTTCCATTTTGTCAGCTTCAAACTTGTCTCCGACACTGATAACTGTTCGCATGACTCCGTAATCACTAAGTATTAACAATAGTTTTGCTAGAACCATCTCAACATCTGCGCTTTCAGCTTTTTTGGATTCTGAATTATGCTGTTTTGCCCTTTGAATGTCATCAACAATATCAATTATTCTGCCGATTATATCTTTTGCAGCAAAATATTTGGCATCGCTTCTTTCTGCTTCAACTCGCTTTTTGTAATTTTGAAAATCTGCAAGCAATCTAAGCTTAGCTTCATTTGCTTGAACTAGTTCTGCTTTTGCTTGCTCAAGTTCTGTAATTTCTTTGTCAGTTTTCATATCTGCGGATTTGTCTTTATCCGTTTTATTCATAGTATTTGTCTAATAGCTAATTACCAGCCATTTACAACTTGATTTAAGTTATCGGCTATATATTCTAACAGTGGGATGTTTCTGGCATAGTTCATGCTGTTAGGTCCGATCAATGCCATATATCCTTCGTTTTGATTGTGCAGCTTAACCGGTGCAAAGATTACCGTATTTGTTGTAAATGTTCCATGTCCTGTATCTTCTCC
>JYPD01000007.1 GCA_001567305.1 candidate division WS6 bacterium OLB21
CTAATCGATCCAGACGGAATACATGCCCAGCAGATGGGCTATAGTTCTGTAAACGATTATGTTGAATCAATTCAAGTAGTCAGAAACGGCAGAATTAACCGCAATGGAAGTACTGCAACTACTCCTATCCGTGAATGCAATGGCAGGCATAGTACAGGAGTGATAATGTTTTCAGCAAATGCAAACTTATACCCTATGCTCTGGATAGAAGAAATTGTGCAATCATACAGACTGCAATTTATGCTTGATATGCATATGGCAAACAACGGAAACATCAATGATTTTCTGCAAGATTGGCAAAACGGGAGAACAAGACTTCTTGGTGAATTGATTGATGCAACTTTAATATATACTGTTACAAAAAGTAATTCTCTAGCACTCTCAAACTATCAAGTTAACTTAGCGCATTTAAGTTCTGGGCGAGGAAGAAATAACACTCCTGTCCAACTGATTGATCATCTTTCCAGAGAACTTGATTATAATCTTTCTCCAGAAGAGTTTATCAGATTATTACTAACTAACGAGGGTATGGCACAAATAAATCCAAGAGTACTTGATACATTCGGAGTTCCTGATATATACCATTTATTATATGGTGGAAGGCCAAATACAGGCTTCAGTATTCCGCGTTACGATCCTAATAATAGGAACTAGCTTGCGAACACAGCCCTCTGATACAAAAATGTGACGCAGTATGTTATGCTGTTGTTACTAATTCAATTTTCTTCAGCAATGTATGAACCGAAATATCAACTGACTAACCGCATGGTCATGAATCTTGTCAAGCTCGAAGTAGAGAAGAGCATGATTGAACAAAATCAAACTACTCTGCAGTCAAAAACAAATATGCAGACAAGAGCAAAGTCGATAAATATGTTCCATATGGCTCATATAATTGGAGTCGAACTAACCTTAAAAGATGCAGAAAAAGCAGCCGAAGGCAGAAAAATCCGTACCGATGACGCCAGAGGAATAATCTTAAATAACTACAGAAACACATTAGAATTTGTAAGATCCAATGTCACAGACACATATATTGATATCGACATAAATATAATGTTGCATCTGAACAAAATCTTACTGACTGACTGGAAAGAGAGCTGGGAGTCAAAGTTTCGAACAGGTGGTGAAGATATCGATGTAATTCTAGACAATTGGGTATCTCTGCGTGATCAACGCATTGAACCTATCAGGGTACAAGACGAACTACTTCAGGCATTAGACTGGTATAAATCAAGCATTTCCAAAGTGCACAATATCATTCGAATAGGCATACTAATCTATAGATTAGTCCGTATTTCACCCTTCATTGTTGCCAACAAACTAACAATCATAGCTATTGCAGACTTTCTGCTTCAAAAAAACGGTTACATAGAAAGATCATTTCTACCTGCAACCAGAAACTTTGATGTTTACGAAGATGAGTATCGTGAAGCTTGGACACAAGCCATCGAACATAACGAAGATGTGACTCTCTGGCTAGAAAGATTCATCAGAAACCTAGCAGGGGACATGGCAGATGTTCGCGAAGTTATTGGCAAAAATACGCAGGCCGAAACAAAAAGCAGCAGACAACCATTCCTAGATCTTAATAAGAGACAACTTAAGATTTTACGCTACCTGCAAACAATTCCAACTGTTAAAAGAGAAGATTATGTGCAAATGATGGATGTATCCACTATGACTGCATATAGAGACCTCGATTCACTTGTAGCAAAGAAACTGCTTAAGGTAGATGGGAAAGGCAGGGGAACAAGGTACATGCTTTATCACAGATAGACTATTTTTTGCTATTCAAGAAATCTCGAAGGGTTTGCAGACGCTTTTTATGCTTTATTATCTGAAGCAGGTCGCTTTCGCTTGCCTTCTTAATACCTTCGATACTTCCAAAAGCCCGTAGCAAATTCTTTTTAGTTATTGCACCGATTCCCGGAAGCATATCTAAATTTGATGCAAGCTGTCCTTTAGCCCGCAAGGATCGATGATAAGTTATAGCAAATCTATGACTCTCGTCTCTTATCCTTTGAATTAGAAACTTGCCTTCGCTTCCTGCCTTCAGTGTTCTCTTCAGGAATGTTAATTCTCCATCTTTATCTACAGGAATAAAAATTTCTTCCATTCGTTTAGCCAGCCCAATTACTGGAATGCTTATTCCTAGTTCTTGAAGTAAGTTAAAAGCAGTAGAGAGTTGGCCCTTGCCACCGTCTACAATTAGAAGATCAGGCATCCTAGAGAATGAATCATCTTTGCTGCTTTGCTTCTTGAATCTTCTGGATAGAGCTTCTTTCATCATGGCAAAATCATCGGGTGTGTCCTTTGTTTGTATGCGAAACTTTCGGTACTTACCCTTATCTGCTTTGGCATCAATAAAAACTACCATCGAAGCGACCGCGTACTTACCTTGGATATTTGAGATGTCGAAACATTCGATTTTAAATCCCTTCTTGACTTGTATATCAAAAACATCAAGCTTAGAGGTAAGCTCTTGCATTGCCAGATTCAACTTTTGCTCTCTGGTCTTTCTGTACTCATTCTCGTCTGTGTTATCTCTAACTCTAATTCTTTGGGAAAGAATATCTAGGTCGCGGCTTTTATCGCGAAGTTCTGCAGCAAGTTCAAAATTATGCTCAGAGGCAGCCTTTTTCATTTCAGATTCAAGCTCCTGCTTAAGAGTTTCTTTGTCACTCAAGAAATAACTTTTTATTCTGCTGATGTTAGTTCTGTAATCCTTCTTCTGAATCATTCCTGCACATGGAGCTTGGCATAGCCCTAGGTAGTAATATAAACAAGGTTTCGCATCAGACGAAGAGATCGAGCCGTCACTGTTTTGAACAATTTTGCGATTACATGTGCGGTAAGGATATATTCTGCGTAAACCGCTTAATATCCGTTTAACTGGCAGCGTATTTGGAAAAGGTCCAATATATTCTGCCGACCTTGAATCGACCTCTCGGACAACACGAAATGTTGGGAAGTCGGAACGGGTATCAATTTTGAGCCAGATATAATTCTTATCATCTTTCATTCGGCTGTTGTATTTTGGCCTGTATTTCTTGATCAAATTGGTTTCAAGAAGCAAGGCCTCAAGTTCAGAGTCCGTTGTAACAAACTCAATGGTGCTAATCTGCTTTACCATTCTTTGGATTTTTGTTTCTTGGCGCTCAAATCCATCGAAATAGGACTTTATTCTTTTCCTAATTATTTTAGCCTTACCAACATAAAGAACTGTACCGTGTTTATCTCGGTAAATATAACAACCCGGACTAAAAGGGGAGTTCTTAACAATGTTTTGCAGCTCAACCGATGGATACATTATAGTTCTTCTTGTAAAGCTCTTCTGAATGTATCTAAGTCTTTGTCGTAGATAAAGATTCTTGTACAGTCACAGCTTACTACATTCGTTCCGTTAGCACGACTTTCCAGCAAATTAGCTTTATCAAGGCTTCTGGTACAAGCAGGGCAAAGCCTTCTTTGCAGAAGAACTTTTTGCATAGGAAGTATAAGTTTTTTAATCATCGATTGAAGTTTGAATTATTCTAGAAACAATCATAGCACAGATACTAAACTTTGCCCCAAGCACCACTTAGTTGTAGAATTATAGGAATTAAGTAAAAAACCCATGCTTATTAATAATACTGATGTTTTTGGAATTGCCACCTTGGCAATTGTGAGCCTATTACTATCAGGAGTATTTGCCTTTCCAATAATCAACTTGCTGTATAAACTTAAAATTCTTAGACATTTTGATGTTGATTTTTCTGCACTAATAGAAAGTAGAAAACAGAAAATCGGAACTCCAATAATGGGAGGACTTATCTTTATTTTGCCGGTGCTAATTATCAATGCGATCTTAAACTGGAATAGCCTTACTGCTGTTCCTTTATTAATATTTGCATCAGCGGCCTTGCTCGGAGCACTCGACGATATTCTTAACATCTTCGGAAGAGCCAGAAAAATACGTAGTATTAAGAGAACGCTTAAACTGATTACCGTTCATAAAAGCATCTTGGTTCGACTTAAACTGCTGCTTGTATTTCCTTGGAATCTATACAGCCGAGCAGTTCATGTCTTCGAATCAAATCCGGGTAAGGGCTTATTTGGCCACGAAAAACTATTGATTCAGATCATTCTTGGAGCTTTGCTAGGCTATTGGATGTATAGTAATTTACCAATTGCAGGCAATTTATGGATTCCATTTGGTCTTACAATTGACCTCGGAATTCTTATTATTCCATTCGCAATTATTGCCATGATCGGCATGATTAATGCAGTTAATATTTCAGACGGACTCGATGGATTATCTGCAGGCATGCTCACTCCTGCTTTTGCCGGATTACTGGCAATTGCAGTTATTGAAGGCAACGAACCAATTGCAATACTGTGTGCAAGCATAGTGGGTGCTCTGATTACATATCTTTACTTTAACATTCCTCCCGCAAGAGTGCAGATGGGAGACACAGGATCTTTCGCTGCCGGAGCATTGCTTACTGCAATTGCCTTTGCCTTGGGTAAACCACTGCTGCTGTTAATTATTGGACTCCCATTTGTTGTTGAATTTATGAGTACATTTTTACAAAGCATCTTCCGTAGACTTCTCGGAAGAAGATTGTTACTTATGGCACCACTTCATCATCATCTTGAAATGCTTGGCTGGGGTGAAGAAAAGGTTGTAATGCGTTTTTGGCTGTTTGCTTTAGCCAGCGCAGTATTTGCAGTATGGATTTACTTTATCTAAATTACTTGCCTTCCTTTTGTAACAAGGCTAGACTAAAGATTATATTAATTATTTATTTTTATTATGACAGAGCAACCAATGCAACCGCTAGCTTCTGATGAACCAGCAGAAGTTTCAGCACCTGCAACAACCACTAAAATGGCAGCTCCATTGTTTCCCAAATTACTGCTGTCATTTGCCTTAGGTGGAATTATCGTCGGTGTCATCGTAGCCGTTTTGCTTTCTATGGGTGTTAACGACAAAAAAGTAGATGACTCTAAAGATCAAGCCCAAGAAGAAACGACTGACGAACCTGAAGTTGAAGCTACACCTTCACAAACACCAACACCAACTATGGCTAACCTAATTCGACAAAACGAAGGAACTAGTGTTAAAGCAGACACAAACTTCGCATCTTTCTATACCAATATGTTTGAAGATGCTGATTTTTTATTAACGGTCAAAAATACGGATTTAGATATCCTAACTATATGGAAGTCAAGTCAACAAACAGAGATAGGACAGAGTTTGGTGGAGTTGCTGATAAAGAAACCCTTGGATCTATTCTCGCTTATGTATATGATATGTCGGATGATTATAATAGAACCAATCAACCTGTATGCTCATACGGAACAAGTAGCGAGTACGAAAAGAATCGAATTCTAATTGACACCATAAAACAAAACAACCAACCTGTTGATTATGTTGTATGTTCATATTATGCAGACGAATTTGCATGCGGTGAGGAATATGTCGCATATTACGACGATGGAAGAAGATTCACAGCTTACGCTCCTTGCGACAAAAGAGATACAGCTAAAATTGAGTTTGAGCACTTCTTAAGAGCTGTCGGTTTTGATCAGTATTAGAAAATAGGATTAGATCAATCAAAAGGGGGGCTGATATAGCCCCTCTTTAGTACTTGTTAAATTTGCGTTTCTGCAATATAATTTACACGCATCAACGCAAATGCCGAGGTAGCTCAGTTGGTAGAGCACGCGCCTGAAGAGCGCGGTGTCGACGGTTCAAGCCCGTCCCTCGGCACATTCTTGACTTCTGTTATTCACTATAATAATATCCCCAAAAGTAAACTTCAATTCGTATTAATTTGGATGGAGTTAGATCTTAATCATCTAAAGACACTCTCATTTACAGTTCTCAAAGGAATAGCATTATATGCTGCCGCGAACGCTTTAACAGCAGGCTTCACATTAGAGTGCAGACATACAATTCGCAAAAGAGCTGGAGGGGTTTCAGAATTGTCAGGTAATCCATATCTACCAATAGAGGCATCTCATATTAATCACTCTAGAAAGAATCATTTTTATGGTAAGCCTTATAATGGAATTGCACTTACACCTTTTGAACACCTTATCTACCACGAACAATTCATCGAAAATCCATTCGCAATTGGTTTAAATGACGCACAGAACGATATGGCAATACGAAGGTTGCAACATACCTGTAGAGAATTAAATAAACAAAGAGGGATACCTAAAATGACTTATGAGCAAAGACAGGTTATTGCAGATCAATTGATTGTGCTTGTGACAAATATCTGCTCAGATAACGGTATGGTCTGTCCATACGACCAACTGTAAGCATGATTGTTACGATTTTTTTCTATTTAGGTGCCTGCTAATTAACAAGAGTACAATTATCGTAGCGAAGGCGACAAAAGACATTAAAGGAATTGTGATGAATCCTAGAAAGATGACTTGAGCTTCTCCACAAGGATTGTTTGGATCACAAGGGATAAGTGGATTATTAATTCCCTGCATATACTGCAGTTGATAGATATAGTGGTAGAGTGCAATTAATGCACCAATTAATGAAAGCACAAATATGTAATACTTTGATGCTCTTGTATCTTTAATGAAATGGGCAACCAGCGTAATAATTGCAATCGGGTACATTAATGCCCTTTGATACCAGCATAGATCGCAAGGAGGAAGTTTTACAATTTCGCTGAAAACTAGACTACCTAGCGTTGCCACCCATGAAATAACTAGAACTATATATAAAACATTGTTTTTTAAGAAGATTGTTAGTTTAGTCATAAAGAATAATTAGACAATATAGAAATCGTAATTGTTATAGTATACACTAATCTTAACTTTTCAAACTGCATGAATTATGAAGCATAAACTAATTCTACTTGGCTTGCCTCTTTTTGCAATAGTCCTTTTTTTCGTAGTGTTGTTAATCTTATTTCGTGATCATCCTGTCGAAAGTGTTCGTATTTCAGATCTCACAGATACCTCTGTAACAATTAGCTGGACAACAGTTAACGAACAGTTGGCTGCAGTCGAATATTACCAAGAAGGCAGCAACGAAGTTATGACAGCTTTTGATACAAGAGATCTAGTTAAAAATAGCTCAGGACAATACGAATTGAGCGAACAAGGTAGGGCAACAAGAAATATTCATTATGTTGTAATTAGAAACCTTAATCCAGATACAACTTACACTTTTAGTATAAAAAATGCCGGTAATTTTAACGAGCAAACAATCAAGACCTATCCTACTTTGGCAAGCGTTAATTCACCAATGCCAATCTATGGCAAGGTAGTTAACTATATGGCAGATTCTCCAAATCCAAATGACGGTGTTATTTTTTACCGTATCCACAACAAAGCAGATGATTCTCCTTTAACAAATTACTATTCTTCCTTAATATCAGCAGATTCTACTTGGAGCGGAGATCTAAGTAACCTTAGAGACAATTCAGGAGCAGTTCTTAAAGTCAACGAAGAGACACATATTCTTGATGTCGAAGTCACCTCAGACACAGGGAAGGGTTGGCAACAACTGAATTTAATCGAAAGACTTCCAGCGGAAGATATTCTAGTTAATATTAGATACATCACAGATGAAACAAACTAGCAAATACTTTGCTTTAATTCTGCTTACCGTAACTTTTTCCTTTATCGGTGCGGCAGTATATGCATCGAATGTCTTTGCTAAAACCGAGATTGACGCTAACGGAATACCCAGATGTTTAAGTCCTTACGAAGAAGCATGCGGTAGCAATTGCAAAAGGAATGTTACCTGCGGACCTAATGGTGAATTTCGTGTATCAGCCTGCAACTGTCAGGCACAAAACCAGCCTACCTGCCCAGTAGCTACTATCTGGGATGGCTCTGTATGCAAAGGTACTGCCAAGGGTACAAATGACGAGACAAAAGATACAACCCCATCATCTGGGGGTGGAGAAAAGGTTGCCAATAAAGAAAAGAAGCCAGCTGATCCAAAAACCAGACAAGAGGCGAACAAAGTAACAGTTGGAGGAAGGGGTGGTGGTGGAGGACAACAACCCGGCTCAGCAACCCCAACACCGACAGTGACAGTTAACCCAATCTGCTTAAGGACCAAAGATGAATGCTTGAGAGAAAACGGAGGTGCATGGTGTGGAATAATTGGTGATGTCACAATCAACCGTTGTTTCCCATTAGAATTAGCACAAACTGTTAATTGTACCCCCTCAAGTCAACCTTTAGAAACGGCTTCACGAATCTACGAAGCATGTGGTGTATCTAATGCTCCAATAGATACAAATATAAATGCAGCACTTTGTAGGAATGTAACAAATACATATTGTATGGGGACACTCGAAGGTGTAAAAAAACTATTAAGAGATGATCTTAAAAATAGAATCAATGCATCAGTAATTGTAAATAGTATTGGTGAAGGTGTCTGTATTATTTCTTTTGATAATTCCCCATTCGGAAATCTTCCAATTGGGAAATGCACAGATAATGGAATATCGTTATCAGAGGATACATATGGTCAGCAGAGTAGCTTAATGGAGGTTTGGAATAGTATTAAAGATCTGATCATTCAAGCTGATGCGAATAATACTCCTAAACAAAATGTTCCTCTAGATGAGTCTGCTACAGAGACTGAATCAGATGATACAACGAGTAATACATGCGATTTCGATTGCAATTCATGGTGTATCAATGAGCATATTACTTCAACTAAG
>JYPD01000008.1 GCA_001567305.1 candidate division WS6 bacterium OLB21
TTCACCGTTTCTGACTCTTGCCAAGGTATGTCTCTTGGAATCTCAATTCCCTCGTCAGGAAAAAGTCCTCCTTTAGTTACAACAGTTGGTATACAATTACTTTGCTGTCCTAGAGGAAATTGCATTGAACTTCTAAACCCTATTGGCGATCTAGCAGGACCACCATCTGAAAAGAATGGGTGGGGAGCATTTAGGCTCAAATACTGACCTCGTTCCTCGATGAATAAAGTTCCTATGTCTATCTTATAAGCTTCTTGGATATAATTTGCATACCACTCATGAGAGGCTATGTTAGCAGCTCCATACGCATCAATTATTAGTGGCCTGAGAGATTCCATATATATTCATTATAGCAAATATTTTAAAAAATTGGGACTGCTTTGTTGTATTAAAGCATTTATATTCGCCTAAGAAACATTCAATACGGGGTTTCATATCATAATCATAACAGATTCTTATCCACATAATTTAGAAGTATTTAATATTTCTTGTGTCTTCTATTTACTTCTATGATATTATTTTCGTATGCGGGATTAGTACAGGGGTAATACATCTGCTTCCCAAGCAGAGGAGGCGAGTTCGAGTCTCGTATCCCGCTCCATATCACTAAGAGATGAATCTACGAATCTCTTCTAAATCCAGATCGATTTTCATATCTCTAAACTGCATTTGTAATCTGTAATCTTGGACTGTTTGACGAACAAGGATATCAACTCCTTCGGTGTAATCTACACTGTCACCAATTTCACTTAAATTAGGATTTGTTGATCTATTAAAACCAGATAAAGCATAAGCAATAAAGGACATTATAACTGGCTCATGACTACCATTTATAAAATTTGTTCGACTTTCCGGAGTTGTAATTAAAGCGAAATCTATTTGTGTTTCAACAAGTTTAGAAACATTTCGTGCCATCTCGATTGGAGAGTAGTATACTTCCGGTTCTGTACTTTTATCGCCTAAAGCAAGAAACCTTTCCATTCTTTCTTTTCTCGCAGACGCAGAATCTTCAATCTTATCCCAGTTGGCAAAAAATTCACCTTGCTTTTTAGAATCCTTGAGGTAATGCAAAAGCCTTGTCTCGTAGTCCTGAAGATTTGTGTCTTCAATTATCTCTTCTACATCAGTTTCGTTTAGACGAAGATAGCTAGCTGCAAGCCTGATTGTTTTCTTGACTCGATCCGAGCCACTGTGAAAGAGAATTATGTCTCCTCCGAGGTAGGGTGTCTTTATCCCTTTCTCACGACTTTGTTTTTGTCCTGTAAGAGTTAATTCACCACTTCCGTCTTTTTCGCCATGCCTGATTAGCGATATTATTGCCGTTAGGTCTTTGTCTTGATTCATTATTGACTACAACTTATTTACTCTTTAATATACCAGTGCCATTATCTTACAGAAATAGCAAAATGAAATTATTTATCGTTACGATTGTATTATCTCTATTTATTACCGGATGCACTATGACTGACAGCACAACATCGCAAAACGCCAATTTAAACGAACAAACTCCAACTGCTACAGAAGCTGAAAATCCTGCAGTTACAGAAAATACTATGGTTGTTTTAGAAACAACAGAAGGCACTATCAAACTCGAATTATTCAATTCCACAATGCCAATTACTGCCGGAAATTTCCTAAAACTAGTCGAAGATGAATTTTACAACGGAGTAATCTTCCATCGTGTAATTCCAAATTTTATGGTACAAGGTGGTGATCCAACCGGAACAGGCATGGGTGGTCCAGGTTACAAAATCAAAGATGAATTCACCACAAACAACAAAAATGAAAGGGGTACAATCAGCATGGCAAACGCAGGTCCAAACACAGGCGGTAGTCAATTCTTCATCAATGTTGTGAATAACAATTTTCTTGACAGCAAGCATCCGGTATTCGGAAAGGTTGTTGAAGGCATGGAGATTGTCGATAAAATCGTTGCAGTTGAAACCGACGGTGCAGACAGACCAATAGAAGAAGTTCGTATCGAGAAAGCTTACAAAGTTACTACTCCTGAGTAGGAGCATTAGAAAAATTAAAGTCTTTGCCTGTTAAACGGGTCAATACTTCGATCAAGTTCTTTTCTGGGTTTCTACCTGACTTAACTGCCAGTTCGTCATGCCAATCTTCGTCTTCGATTACTGTGTATGCAATTATTTTCGTATCTGGACTTACTTCGCGTAGCTTTTTGGCAACCGCTGATCCGTCTGTATGTTTTTTTTCGAGAAAACTGGAAATAATTGCAATGTCAGGCTTAAGTTTGCCTGATTCAATATCGGCAAAGAGGGTTCTGGCTTGATTTACATTGCTGATGTGCCTGCGTATTTCTAGCTGCATGTTATAGCAAATTAAATCAACAACTGTGTGATAATTTTCTTCTCCGTCAAATTGTATTATTACAGGATTTTTTTCCATAGAGTGTATTCTACTATATTGGCAAAGGAAAATCAGCATACCATTCGTCTTTCATGTCCCCGGGGTTGTCGAATTCGAGATTGATGATCTTTTGATAGACCTCTTTGATTTCGGATGTGAACTTACTCATTTCTTCTTCTGTGAAAGTGAAAGATACCTCTTTGAACTGTCCGTTTTTGTCCACATCTATAAACTTGATACAGGTACTTTCTACTTTAGTATTTAGATTACTACTCTCGATCAGAAGTTTGTAGAACTTGAGCTGATCAACATATTCACCTGTTTTATTTTTTTTCAGATATTTTTCCTGACAAATTATCTGGTGAAGATGTCTTGTAATCAACAACCTTGGCAGTGGTTCTATTTGCATCTGTATAATCCATACGATCAATCTTTCCTGTAAGGGGAACACCGTTAATCTCGATATCAAATTTGCTAAAGCTGTATTCAGTTAAGGACACTGGTACAAGCAAATCTTTTTCTTTCTTCCAAAAATGTTCGAGTCTTTTTGAGCCATGATCAAACAATTCTTCTTTACCAGCAATATCAAGTCTAGATTTGTATAGTTCATTCTTATAAACCTGCAATAAGTATTCCCAACTAGGCAAGCTGCCTTGCTTCTTTAAATAGTTTACAGCCATATGCATTACTTTGTGAACGCAATTTCCAAAGACAATATTTTCGCTGGCATCAAAATCTATAGGTATGCGCAGAATCTTTTCAAAAAAGAACCTGCGTGGTGATTTTTTTATAGGCGATAATATCGGTTGGACTTAAACGGTAGTTTTCTATTAGGCGTCTAATAAACACCTTGTTTTCTGAGTTTACGATATTCCTTGAGCCCCTTAGCATTTCGGTAGACAACAATTCTTTCAACTCATTAGGATCAGAGGTTTCATCAGAATATGCAATTAAAATCTCGGGAATTTCCATAACAAAACGGGCGAGCGTTTGTTCTTTATCTGCTAGTGAATACTTATGTGAAGATAAATACACCTTCTCTCTTGCTCTTGTTAAAGCAACAAAAAAAGAGCCTGCGTTGTTCATCGAGGTCATTTCTTAACTGCTGATTTTTAATGATCCCGAAAGGCACTTGAACATTGGCTGCTTTCTGATCTTTTTCCCAAACATTTTTAACAAGATTCATAATAAAAACATGGTCATATTCGTGCCCCTTTGAGCTGTGAGCCGTTGTTAACTGAATTGCGTTATCTTTTGCCCCTAATGTCTTTTCATTGATTGTGATTCCGTATTCTTGATACAGGTTCATCTGCTGCACAAAATTGCTAAGCATATAATTTGGATTATTTAAAGCCAGAGACTCTAATTCCTTTGCAAAGCGATATAAATGAATAAGTTTTTGCATTGAGTCTTTTTGCTCCTTTAAGTAAGCAATTATCTCAGAATCAGATCCCTGCATAAGTTTCTTAATAATTTCTGACGCCGTTTCGACCTGTGAATACTTGATTAACTCGCTTAGATAGTTAGAGATGTTTATTAATCGCTCAACTTCGGTTACACCAGCCAAACTCAGCTTTGCAGAATCTGACAATAATTCCCAAATTGATACTTGTTGTTTGCTGGAATATCTAATTAAATTGACGAGATCTTTAGCAGATAATCTAAAAAAAGGTAAACAGAGTATTTGATATAGCCTTGCATCACTTAGCGGATCAGAAATAAATGCAAGTAGGGTAAGGATGCCCTTTATAAACTTATCTGCAAGAATATTGTCACCTTTATCAATTTTATATGCGATATCATGCTTACCTAGCACCTCTGCCATCTTCGTGATATGTTTATTATTTCTTACAATTACTGCAATATCTTCCAGTTCGGTTCCAGATTCAGCTAGTAACTTTATATCCTTAACCACTCCGTAGATTTCTTCAATTTCACTATCATATGATTTATGGATGATTGGCTCTTCTTTTCTATCTGGATTAGCAGGAATCAAATTCTTATCGACTTTTCCCTTAAAGACATTACTTGCTCGTTCAGAATTGTTGGAAATAACTGCAGTTGCTGAAGAAAGAATATGTTTTTGACTGCGATAATTTCTGACTAGTGCAATGATTGCTGATTCTCCAAAACTATCTTGAAAATTAATAATGTTTTCTAAAGATGCACCTTGAAATCTAAAAATCGATTGATCGTCGTCACCCACTGCAAATACATTTGGACTTTCGAAGAATTTAGTTAAACTAACAACCACATTATTCTGCGCATTATTTGTATCCTGATATTCATCGATTAGAAGATATTGAAACTTCTCTTGATATATCTGCGTCAGCTCTTCGTTTTCGGCAAAAGCTTTAACAACCATATTGATCATGTCATTAAAATCGTATAGACCTCTTTCTGAAAACTGCTTGTCGTATTGTTGATACACATATAGTAAAGACCTAAATTTCGAAAGTGCCTTTGGAGAAAGATGCTTTTCATAAATAGCTCTTATTGATTTCTTTAGAGCGGTAACCGCCTTCTTTGCCATTTTTTCAGATTCAAAATCTCGATTTAGGTATTCATTAATCGTATCAGTGAGTTTTTTAATGATCGGATTTGCTGGGTCGGCATTTTTTTTGAATATGATTATGCAATTCTACGAAGTTATCTCTTTTTTAGACTTTTTGCATGAGTAGATATGAGCGCTTCAAGTTCTCCACGAATATCTTTAATCAAATCGTCAAGTGAACTTATTGTCTGCTCTAGAGTCTTAACATCAATCTGTTCTTGCTTTAGCTTGTCGATTACATCGAGAAAATCCCTGGCATGTAAATATGGAGATCTAACTGGTTTGTATGGATCGCCTGCAGGAAGTGATGCGATTATTGCCCTTATAATTTCGTACTTGGTAATCTCGTTTACTATTCCAGAAACCGAATCAATGGAACTAAAATGATATGGGTATTCGTTTATTACCTGAACACAAAAAGAATGGAAAGTGTAAATCCCGACCTTGCTCGCCTCTGGTCCGATTAACCCAGCAAGTCTTGATCGCATTTCATTGACTGCGGCATCAGTGAAGGTAAGACACAGGATACTGTCTGCAGCAAGTTGCGTCTGCTTAATAATATTAGCAATACGCAAAGCAATGATCTCCGTCTTTCCTGTACCCGGACCAGCAAGAACTAGAACTGGACCTTCGATTGATTCTACTGCTTTTCTTTGTTCAGGATTGAGTTTAGACAGCCTTTCTGCAAATCTGCTGTTGTAATCTGTTGTAAGATCTGATGTATTCAATAGCAATGTTTTTGAACTTAGAATCTAACTGGAACCTCGACAACATGAATATCTGAACCATCCATTGCCGATTGCGAGTAGAATTTAATATAACCACTGGTTACAGATACTGGAGCCAATACAAATGTTTCTGTGAAAGCGACTGTAGAACCAGGTTCACCTGCAAGTGTATAGACTTTCTTTTGCAGAACATTCTTAGACGAATCTAAAACATCTACTATCATGTTCCCCTCGAATAATCCGGTGGCAAAGCCTTTTACTAAAACTGAGCCTCCGACTAGGTCGTTTGCACATGGCTTGGTTACTACGATGCGCTCGTCAGCAGACGAAGTAGAACAGCCTGTTGCGCTGGGAGTTGTTGTAACCTCTGGACTTAAAGTAGGTGTTACTGTTGGCAACAAGTTTTGTTGTTTGAGTTCTGATATTTCGTCTTGCAAGTTTTTGATTGTCACATCTTTATTTGAAGACTGAACAGCAAAGACCACTGCCAAAGTTGAGGCAATTGTTGTAGTTAAAACAAGAAGTAGAATAAAAGCAGCAAGCAAGAATCTTTTCATAAAATTGAATTAATATTTATGCCCATATTATAGCGTAATCAATAAACAAGGTATAATCAGAAATGATCACAGACAAATTATCCGTTTTCCAATTCAATTCACTAGCCAAACAGCATTTAGAGTCACTAGGAATTCTTATTATTGAAGGCGAAATTGTGCAAATGGCTGTCACCTCTCGTGGTGGATTAAGCATCGAACTTAAAGACCCAGATGTAGGTGCTACTGTCCGTGTAAGTGGATATGCTCCTAAAGTTCAAGGAATCAATTTTTGCAAAGAAGGTGACCTCGTGCAGATTTGGGGTACACCGACTTTGTGGGAATCCAGAGGTCTGTTCAGTATTAACCCCCAAAAAATTATGCCCGTTGGAGAAGGCGCTCTTAAAGAAGCGTTTCTCAAACTGCAAAGCAAGCTTTCAGCAGAAGGCTTATTTGCAGAAGAAAGAAAAAGACCATTGCCAGAATTTCTACTTAGAATTGCTCTAATTACAGCAAAGAATTCAGCGGCCGAAACAGATTTTCTCAAAATATTGAAAGAAAACGATTCAGCGTTGAGCGTTGATTTTTATCCTGTCCTTGTTCAAGGGAACTTAGCCGAAGCACAGATAATATCAGCCCTTAAAGCAGCTGATACAAATGACTATGACTGCATTGTATTAACCAGAGGAGGAGGCAGTCTCGAAGACCTTATCGCTTTTAACGACGAAGAACTTGCTCGAACAATATTTTCTTTAAAAACTCCAGTATTAGTTGCAGTCGGTCATGAACGCGACGAAAGCATAGCAGATTATGTTGCAGATATTCGTGCCTCAACACCGTCTCAGGCAGCATATTATCTAGCTTCACAAAACATCGCTTTTATAAGATCTCAAGAGAAGAAAGCAGAAGCATTTCTGTACGAACTTGAAAACAGAATCAACTCACAAAACTTTAAGCTTGCCAAATCTAAAGAACGAATCAACATGAGCATTGAACACTGGTTAAGATCTACCAAAGACAAACTTGGCTACAACCTTGAGATGCTGAACAAATCATTCACACTTATTGCCACAAAGATTGAAAACAAGATAAATCAGAAGATGTCATTGATTTCTGGCTTTATAAACTCGATTACCAGACTTAGCGATCAAGTTAAATCAACCGAACGCCTGTTGCAATCACTGAACCCTCTAAATATATTAAACAAGGGCTATGCTGTTGTATTATTAAATGGTAAAGCTATTGACAGTATAGATAAGCTTAGTGTCAATCAAGACATAAATGTCAGATTAAAAGACGGTGAACTGAAATCTAATATTTTAGAAATTAATAAAAATGAGTAACAAAAAAACAAGATATCCAGTCCAAACTTAAAAGACTTGACGAGCTAGTTGCATACTTCGAAGATTCCGACAACACACCAGATATTGACTCATCTCTTAGCAACTACGAAGAAGCTATGAAGCTTGTCGCAGAGATTAAAACTGAACTGCAAGGAGTTACACTCAAGATAAAGGAGATTCAGGCAAAATACAGTAGCGAAGATTAACCGTTTTCGTTTGCGGCAATTTCATTAATTTTCTTCAGCATTTCGTCAAAATCAGAGTCGATTATGCCATGAACCCACGCACCCTGTTCTAGTGATTCGAATTGCGATGCAAAACAGCCCACACAATGAAATCCATACTCCTGAACTAGAAATTTGACGACCTCAGGATATAGCTCAGCAATTTCGGCGATCATTGTTTCTGGGAGTATTAAGTTTTGTTCAGACTGTTTGTTTTTCACACTTAAAGTATAACATTCAGGTTGCGTACTCCCAAGTATGAGCATTACAATAGATTATGAAAAGACGAAGCACGGCAAGAAAACTGCCTTTTCTTACAACCGGATCAATAGACAGTACATTAGCGTCTGTTATCGTAATGCTATCCGTCTTTGGAGCAGTCATGGTATATAGCGGAAGTGTTTTGGTAGCAGTAAGGCAGGGCAATGAACCAACCTACTATTTCATTAGGCAGCTAATTTGGGTTATAGCTGGTCTGGCAATAGCTTATGTTCTTTCAAAGATTGATTATCACTTTCTTGCTAAATATTCTCTGCAAGCAATCATCTTATCAATATTCTTATTAATCGCGGTACTAATTCTAAATCACGATCAGGCGATCAAAAGATGGATTGACCTTGGTGCATTTGACCTTCAACCATCAGAGTTAACGAAACTTGCTTTTGTCTTCTTTTTATCGAGTTGGCTTGCAAAACAAAAAGAAAGAACGCAAAAGGGGATTAAGGCCTTTAAGGAACATTTCTACAAAGAAATGTTGCCGTTTCTGCTCTGGCTCGGCGCCATCTCGATCCTTATCATCATGCAGCCCGACCTTGATACAACTCTTATTATTGCTATAACAGCATTTATCGTTTACTTCATTTCCGGCAACGACAATGTCCATTTACTTGGATCAACAATAATCCTAATAGGTTCTGCAATAGTCGGATCAATAGCGACAACGCTGGCAAGTTATAGAATTGACCGCCTGGCAACTTTCTTTGATTTCTGGAAAAACGGGTTTATTTTGGATCCTTTCGGAAACGGCTACCAGATGAGGCAAATTCTGGTTGCTGTCGCATCCGGAGGCTTATTTGGAGTTGGTTTTGGAGAATCTAGACAAAAATTTCATTACCTAGGAGACACTGCCTTTAGCGATACAATTTTTGCCATATTTGCAGAAGAATTTGGATTTATCGGCATAGTGGTTATGGTAAGCATCTTCCTGTTTATTATGATTAAGGGATACAAAATTGCAAAGGCAGCTCCAGACAAACTTGGATTCCTTCTCGCGGTTTCCATAACTACTTGGATAACACTTCAAGCGTTCCTGCATATTGGGGCAAATGTAGCATTAATTCCAATCAACGGAAACACATTACCATTTATGAGTTATGGAGGCAGTTCAACCGTGGTAAATCTTGCAGCTATCGGCGTATTACTAAATATTAGCGCTCAAGCAACCGGAAACAAAAGAAACACAACTATTGAAAGAGTCAGATCAAGGAAAAACTAAAGCGGTAAATATACTAATCAGCTCGGCAAGTTTATTCATAGCTTTACTAATACTGCCGCCTCTTATAATTATTAAGCTACCACAGTATTTCTTTGCCAGATTTTCTGCTTTAAATGTTTATGATAATTTTCCGGGGTTAAATCATGCTTTTCTAAATAGCAAATTCCAAGAGATCCTCATGTTCGTGCATAATAGTAATGCAGACTTCGATATTTCTTTCTTTTCAGTAAAGGATTATTTACATATGTTAGATGTTTCTCAATTAACGATATATGCTCATTTGGTGCTGATAATTGCATTGATAACTTTTTTGCTAAATCTCCTTGCCAATAAAAGCAAAGCCTTAGTTATGATAAAAACCAGTGTTCACTATTTGCTAGCATTGTTTTTCGTCTTGGCAATTATTACAAGCTTATTATTTAGACAGTTATTTATTATTTTTCATCAGATCTCATTCTCTAACGATTACTGGCTGCTTGATCCAAAAAGATCTATGCTGATTAGATTCTTGCCCGAAGAAGTATTCGAAGAAATTGTTGTCATATCAATCTTAAGTACAATTTCCTTACTCGTAATTATCTATTTCTTTGTTATACTAAGACTACAGTGGATAAAAAAAC
Source organism: candidate division WS6 bacterium OLB21 (assembly GCA_001567305.1). Taxonomy (GTDB): domain Bacteria; phylum Patescibacteriota; class Dojkabacteria; order B142; family OLB20; genus OLB21. The sequence continues at coordinate 9,868 of JYPD01000008.1, forward strand.
TACAGAACAAAAAGAAAAATTTTAATTATTGGTGGACACTTAACACCGGCACTTGCTGTAACTTCAGAATTACTTGAAACAAATATCGTAGATATCATTTGGGCAGGAACAAAATACTCTCAAACTACAGATAAATCTTTAAGTGCAGAATTTGAGACAGTTACTAGTCGTGGGATCAGATTCATAGACTTCAAGGCAGGGAAACTATGGAGAAAATGGACACCTCAAACATTACTGATTGCGTTTACAAATCTTATTAATATTCCGCTGGGATTTATTCGTGCCGTAATTATAATCAGCAAAGAAAAGCCCGATTTAGTTCTGTCTTTCGGTGGATATCTGGCTTTGCCAATAGTTATTGTCGCAAGAATTGTTGGAAAAAAAAATAATTACCCACGAACAGACTGTAGTTATAGGACTAGCCAATAAAATTATCGCTCTGTTTGCGCATAAAGTATGTTACTCATGGGGGACGACATTAACTAGCAATGATTCAAAAAATGTCTTCACCGGAAATCCTGTTAGAAAAGAAGTTCTTGCAAGCTCAAGTAAAGTATTCAAGTTTAAGAATAACTTGCCCACAATCTTTATTACCGGCGGAAACCAAGGAGCAAATACAATAAATAAGCGCATCTCAAAAATTCTTACTCAGCTTTTAGATCATGCGAATGTAATTCACCAGACCGGAAACTCGTCTTTAACAAACGACTATGCCAATGCATTGTCTGATAGAAACAATCTTGATGAAGATAAACAAAGCAGATACATCGTTGTTGACAGAATCTTTGGCAATGAAATTGGCGAAGCATTTCATAGAGCAGATCTTGTGTTATCCAGATCCGGAGCCAATACCATCACAGAACTACTTCTGCTTGGGAAACCTGCTGTTTTAATACCAATACCTTGGAGTTCAAATAATGAACAACAGAAAAACGCCGAAATGCTTGCGAAGATTGGACTGGCAAAAATAATCAGGCAATACGATGAATTACCAGCAGAAACCATACTTAAAGAACTACTCTCAGCAATTCAGCTGCTAAAGGATGGTAAGAACTTCATAAATGGCAGTCTCGAAAATACGAAAGAACTTGCCAAAACAATGGTTAAAAAAGACGCTGCCAAGATTATTGCTAAAGAGACACTCAAACTGCTTGGAGTGAACTCAAAAGATCGGTAGTTGACTTAGAAAATTCTTTACTGGCAAGCATAAAGTGTGTTAAAGCTTCGAAGTATCTGGCAGGATCACCTGTTGTGTACCAAGTTCCTTCAATTTCTTTGTACATGAACTTGTTTTCAGCTGCCAACTTATCGTTAGCATCTGTCAACCAGACTTCCCCATCTTTTCCAGTTGCATCTTCTTGTAAATAATCGAAAATCGAGTAGGGTAGAATAAACCTTCCATATTGAGCATAGTTTGTTTTAGCATCTTCTGGTTTGGGTTTTTCGATAATCCTCTTGATTTGCCCCTCAGTTTCTTTGACACTGCCTTCAACCGGATCAACTATTCCATATCTGTCTAATTCTTCGTATTTTACTTTTTGAACACCCATAACAGCATCACAATCTGAGCCGTGAAAGTAGTCAGCAAGCTGAGATAATGCAGACCGCTCTTTTGTTAAAACCAAGTCATCTGCGAAGAGCACGGCAAAATGCTCACCTTCGTTTAGCAGGTGCTGCGCCGATATAACAGGAGATCCATTTCCATAGGGAAGATCTGCTCTTTGGTTAATTATTGTTAAATTATTCAAGTTTAATATGTTTCTAACTTCTGAAAAGCGTTCAGGTTTTCCTTGATCGACAAGGAGCTTTTCCATTTGTGGAACTTTTTCGTAGAAGTAATTGCGAATCACTTCGTTTCCTTCGCGTACAACAATAATGATCTCTTCTATACCTGCATCTAGACATTCTTCAACAACATATTGAAGAATAGGCTTATTGATTATTGGTAACATTTCTTTGGGAGTTGCCTTAACAACAGGTAGGAACCTTGAACCAAAACCAGCTGCTGTAATAACAGCCTTTTTAACTTTCTTCATTATTTAGATGATAACATGTGCCAAGTCTATCCCAGAAACTCAATTCTTGCAAGACATATAGATTATTGGCATCTAGAAATATTTGGTATAATATGTTGTACGAAGATTGTTATTGAGAAGATAATTTGTTACAGGTATCCGTTTTCTAAACGGAAAACAAACATTAGTACAAGCGTAGTGAAGACAAAAAAATTAATAGGCTCTTATCCTTTTATGTTTGCTAAGATTGCTGTGTCCTTAGCAACTTTATTATTACTTTTCTTCTATAGTCTTGGCTTTCATTTCAGAACAGAGGCTACTTACGCCCCAATATCACCTATTGCAACAACTCCTAAAGTAGCAGGAATATCTATCTTCAATGAACCTGATCCAGAAACCTATACTGAAGCCAGTGAAACAAAGGTAAAAGAGGAACAAAGAAAACTGGAAGAAGCTAAAAGAGTCGCTGAACATGAAGCAAAAGTTGCAAATCTAATCAGTTATTTAAAAAGAAAACAACTCTCCAGTAGCAAATTATAAGATTGCGAATATTATCATTACTGAGTCAGCAAAATATGGTGCCGACTATAAAGTAGTGGTTGCTATCATGGGTGTAGAATCAGGGCTTTGTAGACAATCATTCTGGTACAATTGTTTTGGTTACTTAAATGGTGTTAGGTACTCTTCGTATGAACATGCTTTTTCGGATCTTGTTCCAAAAGTATCTAGGCAATACGCCGCAAAATACGGATGGAACTTTGAAGCTTTAGCTAAAGCATACGGTCAACACAACTGGGAAAAAACATCTGCTAATATGCGCTGGTTTGCAAGTAGAATCTAATAGCTGACAATATTGGCACTGTAGATTAGATCTCCGTTGTTTGTACTTACCTCTAATCTTGTTAAGGTTCCGTCTCTAACTACCAGACTATTAATTATTTCTTTACTTTCTCCTGGAGAACATTCAAATACATACGAGCTTTCCTCGCTTATTTCACTCGGTTTTATTAGATTAGGGATATTGTTGTTGGGATTGAGAACTTTATCAATTTGAATCTCGTCATTTTCGTTCCAAGCTTTAATAGAAACTGTTGTATCATCATTGACTGCAATGTCTACTAAAGAGATGTCTGGTGTCAAAATATAATTTGGGCAAGTATCTGCACTCCCATATTCATAACTTATTGTAACTCGTTCAGTGTCTTCAGCTTTTACAATTCTGGGATCGAAAAGTAAGATTATGCCGTCATGTTCAAGTGTTGGTGAGTACTCTGAGAATTGATGAAAGTAAGTATTTGCTAAAGCTAAGTATGATATTGCTTTTGCTGTTGCTGGTTTTGGCTGATAAATGCTAAGAACAGAAATAAAAACAATTAGCACCGCCGACAAAGCTACAAGTGGCTTCTTGAAACTAAAAAGTATTGATTTGAAAATTAATCGATTGCTTATCTTCTGCAATTTCTAGAAGCCTAGCTAATAATTTCTCACTAAACCTCTTATCTGGTTCTAGAGATTTAATTCCGAATGCGTTTAATATTGAGAATCTCTTCATCATACTTTTTTAGTAAGTTTAGGTAGACATTTTCCGGATTCAACCAGTGCTCTCATCGAGGCAATTGCTCTTCGCTGCGTAGTCTTAAAGTAGTTAATGTTTTTATTTAGTTTTCTGGCAATATCTTTTGGAGATAATCTTTCTATAAATCTCAGTCTTAATACATTGGATTGACTTCGAGATAGCTTTTCTAAGCAGTTTGCCAATGCATCTTCAAGATCATTGATAGTTCTATTACTATAATCATCAATCGTTTCTGCAATTTGATTTGTATCAAGATCTAGGTCGCTAGTTTGGTATTTAACTCTAAGATATTCATTGAATACATTTCTGGCAATGCCGTATAGATATGTTTTAGTATCTTCAATACTAGAATTTGCATTAATCTGCTCAGCAAATCTAGTAAATGTTTCTGATGTTAAGTCTTCTGCGGTTTGCTTATTTAGTGACTTTTGCAAGAAGAATTTATACAACTTGGCAAAATGATTATTGAAAACTTCTTCTATTGTTTGCTTTGCAGGATTTTTGTACACCAGAAAATACTCTCCAATTATTAATTTATTTGTTAATTTTATCACATGCAGGATAATAAACTTGTGATTGGCCTTATGCTTGTTGCAACAGTTGTTGTGGGTGCAATTTTACTAATAAGCTAGGTAATAACAACACCGAAGAAACAACAACCGACACTCAACAAGAGAGTAACGACAGTGTTTCTGTTGCGGAAGCCTTGTCTGAAAATAACCTTTCTACTTTAGAAACTGCTTTAGAAGCTGCAGGTCTTCTTTCAACAGTAACAGAAAGCGAAACTAATCTAACAGTGTTTGCCCCTACTAATCAGGCATTCTCTGATATTCAAGAGACAGTAAATTCTCTGCTACTTCCTGAAAATAAGGAAAAGTTAGTGGAAGTGTTAACAAGTCATGTTGTAGAAAATAAGGTTCTTTCAAATCAACTAAGTGATGGTATGACGGTTCCTACACTGTCTGAAGCAGAGCTGAAGGTCAGAATAACTGACAATGAAGTTTATATTAATGATTCTAAAGTTACCAAAGCAGATGTTGTAGCAGGTAATATCACAATCCACATTATTGACAAGGTTATCGTAAGTGACAATTTTGGCAACATTGTAGAGACTGCACAAGGTACTGCCGACTTAAGCACACTCGTAACTGCAGTTGTGGCTGCAGAACTTGTTGGTAATCTGGCAGACTCTAACGCATCACTCACAGTATTTGCACCTGTAAACAGCGCTTTTGCAAAAATACAAGACACTGTGAATACGCTTGTAACTTCTGCAGATAAACAACCTTTACAATATGTACTTTTAACACATGTGGTTGGTTCTGAAGTATTTGCTGGAGAGCTAAGAAATGGTCAAGAAATAACAACTCTAAGCGGTGTTAAGCTTAGTGTTGAAATAAGCAACGATCAAGTATTTCTTGTTGGACCTAAAAACAGAGTCGAGGTTATTGCCACAAATGTTTTAACAACAAATGGAATTGTGCACTTAATAAATGATGTAATTCTTCCTTAAATAAGAGAACTAAGATTTGATGGGGCGCCTTTGGCGCCCCATCATTTTATGCTAGAATCCAAACATTATTTATACAATAAAGATATATGGAGGGGAACTTAGCAAGGAGTAAGCAAGTTGAAAGAATTCTTTTAAGTCCAGTTACAGAAAATAATGCGCTAAATAATACGTGCCAGAAGCTGTTTCCAAGAACCTCCGATTTGCTTGTACCGAATGTCTATGTATCTCAATCTGAGTCTGGTTATACATCAACTACGATCGTTAAAGCACACACTAGGAGACCTGGTATGCAATTTTCTCTAAACCCAGATGCTGTTATACAGAGATTTGCTGATGGAAGGTTAATAACTATATCTGAACTTGCAGAAGAAATGTACCCCGCATTACGGTTCTCTTTTCCGAGCAAAGAAAGATTGGCATACAAACTTAGAAGCAGGCAACAAATTGGTAAGGACAACGAGAGCAGTCTCTTTTTTTCACAAAAAGAACTAACAGATAACGAAATTTTTCGATCCTAATGTTGTGCCTTTAGAGAGGCTCAGCGAAAAAGGATTTGCCTTTACTTATGGCTCTGAAACTGAATCAAAATATGATCAAACAACAAAAAGACCAGTGACCCACGAAATGATAATCTCAGAAACCGGTAGAATCCTTGCTAAACAATTATTGATGGGATTATATCCAGTTGTAGAATTAGATCGTGAGATATCTGAAAGAAGGGATGCTGGATTAGGTTATGATACACATTCGCAGATTCTTTTTGAAGCTGTAAGGCAAATTTGGGTTAACTATAATACACTTGTAGCCGACGTTATGTTGTTGAAGCCTGATGTCATTATTGAGTTTGATCCAATAATACGCGACCTCGAAGCTCTTATGGCTAGAGAACTTAACCAAGCAACACTTGACTCCTTAACAACAAACTCTGGTAGGTTAACATTACATCAAGCGTTGAGATATGATGGGTTTTCAGGTGCAAACAGCCTTTCTCTTCAGCAAATTGAGCCCGCTTTTATTCCTTCGTTCCTGAGAGTTACAACTGCCTATTATCGTAATCTGATGGCTGAATTGCCAAAGCATGAGCAAAGTAGCATGATTAAAACTAGAGATACAAATCTGCTTGGAGACCATATGAATTTAATTGAAGGAGTTATTGTGGACATTCATAAGCAAGGAACAATCGGTGCTGAATTGCTAAAATTAATCCAAACAGAATTTAGACAGCTGCAGTCGCTCGATATTGCGATTTTTTATCAAGAGCATTGCTGATAATCACGATCCAAGGAGAAAGAAAATCCGCAAGTAATTGCTAAATATAATCCATAGATATATAATTTGGCGCATACTTTATTACTAATAGTATGCTCGAAGTTTTATCCCCCGAAACAAAAAATCTACTAGGCATGCGGCCGGAATCAATTAGTGCACTAACCATAATCGTTCTTGATTTATCCTTACCTGTTGAAAGCAACCAAATTGTACAGCTCGAACTCGGAGAGTCGGGCTGGACTTCGTTAAGGCCAGAAGAAATTGATCCTTTTCTGGAAAGATTCGAAACAACATTTGGAGAGTCATTAATCGTAACCTTACAAGATGCAGACAACGATCATCTAAGGTTAGGAGGAACCTCATACACAACTGCTAAACAATTAGCTCAATTGCTTGGAATAAACAGATTTAACTGCCATGCTCCCGTTGGCAATAGTGATCAACCTTCTAAAGATGAGGGCTTAGGGGGAGTTATCCAAGAACGATTTAACGAACTAATCACTTTAGAAGCGGGTTTGACCTTAACGCCTTCTAATCACGATGCACCTGTACCGTTAATTATTAGCTTTAATGCCCCTGGGGAAGAGCGAAAAATGGTTCTTTTGCCCGGATGCAAAGATGAAGGTATATACCCAAGTGAAGAAGCGAATATTCCAAACACTCTATTGATACTTGATTCCTATGAACTGGCTGATACTGATTCTACATATGGCAAAGCAGCTTTAGCACAAATAACCGAAAATCCAACGAACATCTTACCCTTCATAGGTCTTGGTTCCACCAGAGTAGTCGAACAGGCTTCATATTTCATACAACAATTTGCTGGTATTCGTCCAATCAATATTTCGGGCAACAAAGAAGAAGTTGAACTCCTTTGTAGGGTTCGAAATTGCAGCAATGTTTCTGAGCTAATGCTTGATCTAAATACACAGATACTTCTAGAAACCAACGGCCGCAACGGAGCAACTATATATGTAAACTTCAATAATGAAGTTTATGGCGTTTCATATTTTTTGCCCGAGTCAGAGATATACGAAGGTGATAATACTAATGCTGGAGATGTTTTTCTTGCAGCAGTTATCAGGGGTCTTTCGAATGTAGATTCAAACACAGATATTGGCGAGAGCCTTTTGAAGGTATTACAAGAGGCTTCAACAAGTACTTACAACTATTTGCTTGTCAGAGGCACATAAACACAGGGCATTTCACTGTTACTTCGGTCAATTTATTCGTATTATAGATAGTAGTTATCAAATATAAATGAAAAGGCCAATAACAGTTTTATTAATTGCTTGCCTATTATTCTTATCTATTCCAATCAAAACGAATGCTGATGCAGGCTATGCACTGCGCTTCTTTGGTAACGGAACAGGCGATATTGACCGGGTAAAAATTCCCTTAACACCTTCAAAATCAGTGAATATTGGTTCTGGCAATTACACAATCGAATTTTGGATGAAGGCTTTGTCTTCAGAGAATTCGACTTCTGCAGGGAATTGCGTTAATGGTGGAGATAACTGGACAAATGGAAATACAATAATTGATCGCGATATATTCGGAGCAGGTGATTATGGAGATTACGGGATTTCACTTTATGGCGGCAAGATAGCAATGGGCATGGCAGATTCAGATGAAGCCTATACTTATTGTTCAAGCGTTAGAGTCGATGATGGTAATTGGCACTTTGTCTCAATAACAAGATCTGGAACACAAGCTCTATTGCACATAAATGGACAGCTTGAAGTTAATGCTACCGCACCAAATGGTAATATGAGCTACAGAGAAGGTCGTTCTACATCTTATCCAAATTCAGATCCATATTTGGTCTTTGGTGCAGAAAAACATGACTATGCAAGCGAATATCCATCTTTCAGTGGGTGGCTTGATGATGTCAGAATATCAAATAGTGCCAGATATTCGACATCTACCTATACACGACCAAACAGCGAACTTTCTGTAGATGGTAACACGGTGGCTTTGTATAATTTCAACCAAGGCTCCGGAACAACTCTTACAGATCTTACAGGTCAAAACAATGGACAAATAAATGTTGGTGGTTCACCAAGCGGTCCAATTTGGGTTACTTCTGATGCTCCTATTGTTTCCCCTACGCCGACACCGACGCCAACTCCAACACCAACTCCGCCTGCCTGCCCTGGAGCTTATTTCGAACAATCCGGAAGGACAGGAGCCGGAACAAGCTGGAGACAGGTTGATTTTTCTGTGCCTTTTTCTACACAACCCTCAGTTGTTATCACAATAAACAGCGAATACGGAGGAGACTCAGTATACTCAGAAATTCGAAATGTAACAGCAACAGGTTTTGAGTTTCGTCTACGAGAAAATACTAATGCCGGTTTTGACAACATCCATCTTCCTGAAACTATTGCCTGGAAGGCTTCTTTAGGTAGATCAACAGATGACTACGCAGGATTGGTTTCAGCAAATCATAACTGGCAGCAAGTTACTTTCTGCGAGACTTTTGCTACGATCCCAAATATCTATGCATCCTTAAATACTGTCAATGGAGGAGACTTATCAATCGCCGATATTCGCAATGTGACCACTACTGGTTTCCAAATTAGAGTAGAAGAAGTACCTGGCTACGATGGAATTCATACTAACGAAACTATAGCTTGGATTGCCTCAACAGATGTTGACCAGCTAAATGTCAATGTAGATCACGATTGGCAAACTATAAATTTTGCTTCTCCCTATTCAAGCATACCTCTGGTCATTGCAGAAATTCAATCAGAGAACGGTGGTGATCCTGTTAAGGTTGATATCCGCAATCTTACTTCAAGTAGTCTTCAGGTTCGCCTTGAAGAAGAACCTAGACTTCTTGACGGTCTACATGCTTTAGAAAATGTTGCACTAACTATTATTGAAGCAACTCCTAGCACATCAAAAGAGAAGGGTGTAATTCAAGTAAATCACGATCAAGCGTTCATAGTGTTTTCAAATATCTCTGATAGTACGCCATTATTATTCGCAGATATAATTAGCGAAAATGGTGGCGATACCGTTGAGGTCGACATCTTACGCGTAACCCCTGCAGGAGCAGTTGTCCGCCTTGAAGAAGACAAAAGAGCAGGTTGGGACGGCCTACATACATTCGAATCTGTTGCTTGGGAAAAGATTGTTGAAGCATCATCTGGAGAGTTCGTTGGTTCTTTATCTATCTCGAGAGATGCAAATAATTCTGGCTGGGTTACGGTTTGTTTTGATGGATCAATAACTCCTTGTTCAAATAATGTCTTTACAGATGCAAACGATATAATTGTAATTGCAAATATCCAATCAGAATTTGGAACAGATACAGTTCAGGTAGATATTCGCAACGTTACAAGGTCATCATTCGAGGTTAGAATTGAAGAAGATAGAGTAGTCGGCTGGGATGGTAACCATACAGCTGAAGTTGTAGGCTGGGTTGCCTCAGAGGAAACAGTTCAAAGCTTTCTTGTAAATCACAATTGGCAGACAATTTCACTTCCAGAGTCACTAACGGCACCATATCCAATACTATTCGAGATATTGACAGAAAACGGCGCAGATGTGGTTCGAGTTGATGTCAGGATGGTCAACGAAAGCTCCTTACAGGTAAGGCTAGAAGAGGAAAGAGTTTATGATGGTCTACATGCTTTCGAACAAGTAGTTTTCAGGATTCTTTAATCACGACCGGGCAAGCCAAACGCCAGTTCAACTGGATATGCATAATTAACTTGTCCAGCAAAGTTAATATCTAGGCTTTCTGGACTAATGATTCTAGGCCTTGCCAAGCTTTCTTCGAGCGCAATCATTCTAATATCTGGACCGAATATTGCTTGAACTGCACTTGCTGCATTAAATACTGATACAGCAGGACTGCATCGGACAAGACCCCTTCGGAGTTGTAACGAACCTTGTGCAGAGTTACGCACAAACACATATTTTAAGCCCACTTGCGTCTGCACTAAGAATCCCATTTCATCATTTGTCGACCTTGTATACTTTGATCTTTCACAAGCTTTGATCGCTTCAACTAACAAATCGCTGCTCGTCGTAAATTCAGGTTTAGATTCAAAGTATAGAGATGATCCAAGAATAACAGATCCGACAGGCTTCTTCTCAGTTATTTCCTTCTGTGCATCTTGCGGAGATAATATTGAAAATTCACCCCATCTCTGACCTGGAATGTACATGAGGGCTGGTTTAAAAACTGGGATTCTTGGTGGTTCTGTTATAACATTTTTACCTACCTGTCTTGGTTGTTCGTATCCTAAACCTTCATTCATAACAATTCCAAAACCATTCGTCAGAAGTGCGTCGCTTCTCCAACTGTTGGACCCGAAATTATCATATGATTTCGTTTTCCAGCCAATACATTGGACTTATAATAACTGCCTGTAAGCGTTGAATACGGCTCGTTAAGTATTAAAGAATGTGTATCGGGAAGATCAATTACTACAGCTGATCCTGTTTCAATCTCTTTAAAATTTATTCTATGAATATATTCACCGCTTGTAGGACCGATAATATTCACAAAACCTGCTAGTAGTCTGATTTGTTCCTGTTCAGAATCATTAAAAAAGCCATCTCCATCAAATGTTCTCTTAACCTGACCCAGAATGTACAACCAGTGATTAGGCCCTCTTGAGATATGCTGGAAAATACTTGGCATATTTGCGATTACTCGACCTGTCAACAATGCCAAACTCGATGCCAAAACTGAATCTGTAAATTTATTATCCGGATCAAACTCCATAGTAGATATGAGAATGGATGCTATAATATTGCATGATTATATATTCTTATGAGTTTGGAAGCAATTGTAAATAAAGATGCCAACTACTATCAATCGGTTTTACGAGTGCCCCTACTAACCAGTGAACAGGTGAGAGAAATGGCAGAATATATATATGGGCTACCGGATTATCCTGCTTTGAATAGCAACAACAGGTATTACTTAAGAAAAACCTACTCTCTTCCCGTTCAAGGCATCAGTCCAGAACAGGATATAGATCAAATTTTTACTGCCATTCGCCATCCCTACTGCAACCTTGCTGAAGGCGGAAAAGACTCGGGATGGATTAGTCTTGCCTTGAAGAAGAAGGTAATATCTGCACATACCGAGCTTGCGAATATTTTGACTTATAACGGGGGATTCGATTTGTTATCAAGTCATCCGGAGTTAGTGATTTTTAAAAGAGGCCTTACTCCCAGAAACGAGAACTCTCCCAAGACCGGTCTTGCTCAAGTAAATAATGAGTTCTTTATAACATCCCCTCCAATAATTGCCTGTTATTTTGATGAAGCCGGTAATCTTCTGCCTTTTTTCAATTCATTGGATAGGCAGGAGAACTATAAACAAACGAATTATCCTGCTTCAGTGATCGTTGTACGCAGAGCAGATTTTTTGACGGAAGCTGCTCGTGATTATTTCCATAAGCTGTTCGCAAATTATGGAGAAAATTCAGAAAGACTTTCATCAACAGAGAAAAATTAGTTAGTATATACTTAATCCTATTTTGTAATACTAACTAGAGAAATGTCAGATGGTTCTTTTGTGCATTTACATCTTCATACAGAATATTCTCTGCTAGACGGTGTTGCCAAAATTAAACCCCTACTCGAAAAAATCAAGTCTCTGGGCATGAACTCCTGCGCAATAACAGATCATGGTGTTATGTATGGGGCATATGAATTCTGGAGTTATGCAAAAGAAATAGGAGTTAAACCTATACTTGGTTGCGAAATATATGTTGCCGAAAGGACAAGATTTGATAAAACCACAGGCGTCGACAACAAGCGTTATCATCTAACTTTATTTGCCAAAAACTTTGAAGGATACAGAAACCTTCTAAAGATCGTATCACTTGCACATACTGAAGGCTTTTATTATAAGCCAAGAGCAGATAGAGAATTACTAGAAAAATACGGCAAAGGTGTAATTGCACTTTCTGGTTGTCTAGCCAGTAACTTTAATCGTTACCTTGCAGATGGTAAAAGAGACAAAGCAATAGAGTGGATACAATTCCTTAAAAAAAAACATAGAGCATGTATATATAGAAGTCCAAAAAACGGAATCAAAGAATCGCACGATTTAATTCCAGAACAAATTAGTGTGGCAAAAGAACTAGATATCCCAGTCGTTGCAACCTGCGATACTCATTATCTTGAAAGAGAAGACCATAAAATTCAAGAAATCGCATGGTGCATCAGCGACGGTCGTAAACTGAATGATCCAGAAAGAAGACGCTACGGATCAACTGAGTTCTATATCAAATCCCCCAAAGAGATGTACGAACTATTCTCAGATTATCCTGAAGCAGTCGAAAATACACAGAAGATCGCTGACATGGTTGAAGAATACGGAATCGAGTTCACAAGAGTCCAGCCCAGATTCGACAGTAAACTAAACGAATCCGAAACTCGTGAACGACTTAAAAAGCATGCCTATTTCGGAGCAGAAAAACGCTACCAAACAATCTCTCCTGAGCTAAAAGAAAGAATCGATTATGAGCTTCAGGTTATTCACGAAAAAGGTTACGACGACTATTTTCTTGTCGTCGAAGACTACATTAACTGGGCCAGAGAACAAGGCATACTGGTCGGACCAGGAAGAGGATCGGGAGCTGGAAGTGTGGTTGCTTATTGCCTAGGAATTACAAATCTTGATCCGTTGAAATGGGATTTAATTTTTGAAAGGTTTCTTAATCCCGAAAGAATGTCGCCCCCTGACTTTGATATCGACTTTCAAGACGACAGACGAGACGAACTATTCGAGTATATGTCCAAAAAATACGGTAGAGATAACACAAGTTTTATTGGCACATTCGGGAGATTAAAAACAAAGGCTGCAATTAGAGATGTCGCAAGAGTTATGGGAATCGATCTTAGTATTGCCGATAAACTCTCCAAAATGGTTATCGTAAAATTTGGACGAGTACACTCAATCAAGATGATGCGAACAGAAGTTACAGAGTTTGATCAGATCATTCGTAGCGATTCGTCGCTCGAAGAACTTGCAGGATATGTTACAAAACTCGAAAACCTAGCCAGGCATGTATCTACACACGCTTGTGGTTACCTGGTAACACCGACACCGATTACAGACTATGTCCCGGTTCAGCTCGAAACGAAAGGTGGACAAAACATAATCAGTCAAATAGAGGGACATAATCTTGAGCCTCTTGGGTTAATGAAATTCGACTTTTTAGGATTATCTAATCTGACAGTAATCGCCAAAACCATAAAACAGATTAAATACACCTCAAAAAAGATATTAAACATAGACAAAATACCTCTAGATGACGAGAAAACATTTAAACTGTTTCAAGATGGCAATACTACCGGTGTCTTTCAGTTTGAATCAGATGGTATGAAAAAATATCTGCGCGATCTAAAACCGACAGAAATTGAAGACCTAATTTTCTTGAATGCCGCCTATAGACCTGGACCCATGAAGTATATCCCAAACTACATCGATCGAAAACAGGGTCGAGAACAAGTCACATATCCTGATGACTCACTTCAAGAAGTCTTAAAAACCACATACGGATTCGCTATCTACCAAGAACAGGTTATGAACATTGCAGTAGTCTTTGCCGGCTACAGCCAAGGAGAAGCAGATATGCTTAGACGGGCGATGGGAAAGAAAAAACCAGAAGTAATGGCCAAAGAAAAAGAAAAGTTTCTTGCAGGAGCTGCAAAAAATGGACACAGTAAAAAAGTTGCCGAAGAGGTTTTTGCCTACCTAGAGCCATTTGCAGATTATGGCTTTAACCGAAGTCACAGTGCATGTTATTCACTAATCGCTTACCAAACGGCCTATCTTAAGGCAAACTATCCGCTTGAGTTCTTAGCGGGACTAATGGAAACTGACATCAACTCTTCGGACAAACTGATTCGGGACTTAAAAGAGGCTTCTCACATGGGAATAACAGTGCTGGCACCAGACATCAACAAAAGCTTTTATAGTTTTAGCATCGAAGGCCAAAACATTCGTTTTGGCCTAGGCGGCATTAAAGGCGGCGGAGAAAAATGCATGAAGAGAATAGTTGAAGAAAGAATAGAGCAGGGAGAATACAAAGATATTATTGACCTTGTATCCAGAGTCGGTAGTAAAACACTTGGGAGGAAAGACCTTGAATGTTTAATCAAGGTTGGTGCTCTCGATCAATTTGGAAATCGAAAACAACTGCTGGAATATATTCCCTATGTTATCGAAACTGTCGGAAGAAACGAAAAGAATTCAGTTGGCGGACAAGGTTCTCTATTTGGAGAAACCGTTGAAAAGCATGAAGATTATCAAATTGCCTTACCAAATATTTCTCCCGAAACAGATAGAGAAAAGCTTACCTGGGAGAGAGAGCTACTGGGTGCATTCATAAGTGCTCATCCGCTCGAAAGATACAGCCAATTCTATGCAACAGGCGATGTAATTCGCCTGAGCAACGCCAAGTCATACGAAGAAGGCAGAACAATTCGCATGCTTTGCATCATCAATACCATCAAAGTAATCTATACAAAGAAAGATAACAAACCTATGGCTTTCCTAGAGCTAGAAGACATTGACGGAAAAACAGAGGCAGTCGTCTTTAATGGGATTTTTGAACAGGTCAGGCTTAGAATCAAAGAGGGAGAGTCAATAATCGCTGTTGGTAAGGTTAGCTTGCGAAATGGAGACTTCAGCATTATAATCGATGATCTGATTGATCTTGAAGACTTTAACCCATCTCATGAGATGACTATCAGCATTATCGAGGAATCAGATAAAAATAAACTGGTTCAGTTAAAAGAGGTTATCAAAAACAACCCTGGCAACTTTAGACTAAAGATTATTTACGGGACAAGATTTGATAGGAAAGAACTAGTTCGCAGTATAGAACCAAAACCAGAAGTACTGAAAATTATCGAGAAATATAAATTAAATGCATAACTTTAAGAAACAATTTGGGCAGAACTTTCTAAGAAACACATCTTTTGTTATTGATCTACTTACGGCATCGGGGATTTCAAAAGACGACCATGTATTAGAAATTGGTCCCGGAGACGGATCAGTTACAGAATATATTTGCGAAAGTGCAGCAAGCATTACTGCAGTAGAAATTGATGCTGAATTGATTGATTCTCTAAACTCTAGATTCTCTGCATACCCGAACTTCAAATTAATAAACCAAGATATTCTATCTTTTAACGAGTCTGATAATTTTGCAAATAAAGACTATATTGTTGTGGGTTCTCTTCCTTACAACATCTCAAAAAACATTATTAGAAAATTCTTAACCAGCAAGAATCCCCCAAAAAGAATGGCTGTGATCATGCAAAAGGAAGTGGCAGAAGATTATACTGCAAATACTCCAAGGTCTTCGTTCCTTTCTAATTTTGCATCTCTATACTCTGAACCAAAGTACATTTGCACAATACCAAAAGAAGCGTTTGAACCGACCCCTAAAGTTGACGGCGCAATTGTCTTATTTGAAATTACACAGCCGAGATTCAATAATCCAGAAAAGTTACTTAGCTTTATCAAGATTGGATTTAGCTCACCTAGGAAAAAATTGAGTAGTAACTTGGCGAATGTTGGATTAGATAAAAATTCAATTGAAACCGAACTGGCAAAACTTGGATATTCCAAAACTGCCAGAGCAAGTGAGATTACACTTGATTCTTGGCATATTCTGGTGAAAACTTATGGTAAGAATTGAAGAAGTCAATAATATTCGACGAGCGACAATTGATACGCCTCACGGTCAGATCAATACACCCACTTTTATGCCAGATGCCACATACGGAACCGTCCAAGAGGTAAGCATGCAAGATCTTCGTGATGTAGGAATAAATGAATTTGTTACAACAACCCTTCATATCGAACAGGCAATAGGCAGTGAGTATCTTAAAGAATATGGAAGTATGCATAAGTTTACTGGCTGGGACAGGCCAATACTCACGGACAGTGGAGGTTTTCAAGTCTATTCATTGATACATCGCAATAGCAGCAAACATAATCAAATTACCGAAGCAGGATGCAGCTTTATCGATTACAAAACTGGTAATTACAACTTCCTCTCGCCTGAAAGATCACAGTACATACAGCATCTAATCGGCTCTGATATTAGAGTAGTTCTTGATGAACCTTTAATTGAAGACGACAGCATCTCTAAGATTCGCCAATCTGTGGAACGCACAACTAGGTGGGCACAACGATCTAAAAAGGCATTTCTAGAATTTAACCAACTTAGCGAAGCGGACTTTAATAATCCGGAAATCAAACGGCCTTTACTATGTGCAGTGATTCAAGGTGCCAGTAGCTTCGAGTATCGAAAGATCAGTGCAGAAGGTCTAATTGACATTGGATTCGACATCTATGGTTTTGGAGGAATGCCTCTGCGTGGGAAATATTCATGGAAAGAAGATGGAAAAGCAGGTAGTTTTTACCACGAACTAACTAGCTATGTAGCAGAGCTTATACCAAAAGACAAGATTCGCTATGCACTTGGTGTTGGGAACCCTGACAATCTAAAGTTTGCAATTGAAAGCGGATGGGACCTTTTCGACACTGTGCTTCCTACAAGAAACGCAAGGCATGGATACTTGTATGTTAACAGCGGAGAAGGAGACGCCAGCTATGACAATTTCGATGTCATGCATATAAAATCCGAACGATACAAATTCGATGAAAGACAAATCGATACCAAGTTAGTTAACCCTGCTTATCCAAAACTTTCGAGAGCCTATTTAAGACACTTGATAAGAATGAAAAGCGGTTCAGGAACAAGAGTTGCAACTATGCATAACCTCCAGTTTTACACACAGTTTCTAAACGGTTTACTCAACAGATCTCCTATACCTGCTTGAGAGATGAAAGTGCTTCTTTAAACGCATCGTTTGTTATTGTTGATCCGCTTACCAAGTCCAAATCAGGAACATCTTTAACTTCTTTTCCGACAATGATTTCTCGAAGCTGATCATTATATTTAACAAGGTATGGATTCTCAACAATTTCGTCATCTTTGAGCATAACGACATTTTACACTTTCTATCTTGCCATCACGAACACTTAGACTAATGCCAACTTTGTCAGTCTTTTCTGCAACCGGAACATAATATTCTGCAGTAGTATAATAGTCGCCATCTCTATAGTTAAGCGCCTCAAGGATGTCAACAACTGCTGGGTCATCGTTATTAATGTTAATTTGCATACCACCCGGAGGATTGGACACCAATGCAAGTCCTCCTAGGGCTACAAGTAAGATACCTCCACCTGCAGCAATAGGTACGATAGGATTTGACTCATTTTTCTTTGCTTTTTTCTTGGCCATAATAAAATTATAAAAAATTAATTCACCTGTCTAAGGTGTTAAAAGTTCCCTGATAATTTGCTGATTTCATATAAGACCCATTCTCATAGACGACGGCATATTCACAATTCATTGCTCTGGAAATTGCTTGATATTGAAAAGGTCTGGCTGCGAACAATGCGGTACTGACGGCATCTGCTGTCTTTGTATCCTTGGCTTCAGTAAACACTGCTGCAATTCCTCGAGCAGGCTTTCTAGTTTGTGGGTCAATTATGTGAGCAAAAGTCGATCCATCGTGCAGAGCCTTCCAGTATCTACGATTTTGAGAGGAACATGCTATTGCTGCGTTTTTTATCTTGATGGATCCAATAAATTCTTGTTCATTAAATGGATTTTCAAGGGCACATTCTATCTTGTCGTTATTATCACTGGATGCATAGATATCTCCTCCAGCATTGATCACAAAATTTGTGATATCTCTTGTTCGCAATAAAGATGCAACCTTATCTACTAACCAACCCTTGCCAATCCCGCCGATGTCAATCTGAATGTTCTTAGATAGAGCTATGTAATCTGGTTCAAGGCTCTGAAAGGGATTACGAATATCCTCTTCAAGACCAGGAGTTATATGTTCGATACCATACCCTGCATGAACAAGAATATTACACACAGCCAAATTGAACGCACCAGCAGATAAAATCCTTAAGTTCTCAGAATAACTAAGTATTTCATATAACTCCTGCGGAAAGTTATTTAAACTTTGAGACTTATTTAATTTTGATATCAAAACTTGAGGGTATAAACCTTGAATAGCTATGTTCGAAATCGAGAATCATAGCTGTTATTTCTGCTTTTAGCTCAGAAGATAATTCTGCAGTATATGATTTAATGATCCAAAAAAGTGCCTAGTGCCTCAAATACAAACTTGCTCATTTATCAGAACTCTATATTTGATATTATATAACCTCCAATACTTTGTCCATGCGAGGCAGTCGCATGTTCATTTGTGGCGAGCATAACAATTTTTAGCTTCAACCTTCGAGGTCTTTGTTGCCGGCGATTTCAGGATTAATAGTGAATCTATAATCCTGCAAAGGGACTCCTTCGCTTGCCTGAAATACAGTATATCCTCTGCCTGAATATGTTTTGTAGTAATCACCATGAGGTGCACGATCTCCCTTTTTATAAACAAATAAGTCGACTCCGAACTTTTCTTTAAACGACTTATTGGCGTTATCTAATAATTGTCCTAAGGCACTTGTGCTCCAACAAACTCCAGATCCAAAATAATACCCGTTTGTAGGACGGATGTAGCC
This sequence comes from candidate division WS6 bacterium OLB21, assembly GCA_001567305.1. Lineage (GTDB taxonomy): Bacteria > Patescibacteriota > Dojkabacteria > B142 > OLB20 > OLB21. The sequence goes on from JYPD01000008.1 coordinate 28,839, forward strand.
GTTCCATGTTTTTATATTTATATATTTATCTTTAACCACTCCAATTGAATCTCCGGGCCGAAGAATTGGCATTTTGTTTAGTCCTAAAACCCCAGCCGCAGCGTTCTCGTATTTTCCGTAGTAATAGTCTTCTGCAAATAATGGCTGTTCAGAAAATGAGTTCTTGTAAACCATATCTGGGTTATCCTCTAAAGTGATAGTTTGTCTACCATAATCGTATTCAAAGTCTGCTATCTCTTCATACTTGTAACTAATTGTTGGATTATTTATTACCACTCTAAAATTGTCTGCCGCAGCATTTGTTCCCTCTCTCAAATGTATGGGCGAAAGGTGGTAAAATTGATTATGAATATTTGGGAGTCTACCTAGTCCTGAAATACCAGAAAAAACCGAGAACTGGGGATTGTTAACAATCCCCCGATCTAACAGTGAAGATAACTGTAAGGAAAGAACTAATTAGAACAAAAAATACAAAGCATAAATAAGCAATAACAGCTCTCATATAATTGTGCAAAAGTTACTCTAAATATAGCAAATTCAATAAGAAAATGAACTACGCGAAAAATAGCTTTAGACTACAAAGTAAATATAAACCTTCAGTAGATCAAAATAGTGCAATCGAAAAAATTTCTTCAGCAATTAAACACGGAGCAAAAGCACAAACACTGCTTGGCGTAACCGGCAGTGGTAAAACCTTCACAATGGCCAACATTATCGAGAAAACTCAAAAGCCAGCGCTCATATTAGCTCATAACAAAACACTGGCAGCACAGCTTTATTCTGAATTTAAAGACTTCTTTCCAGAAAATGCTGTTGAATACTTTGTTTCATATTACGATTATTATCAGCCAGAAGCTTATGTTCCCAGAAGAGATTTATACATCGAAAAAGATTCAGATATCAACGAAACCATAGAAAGATACAGAAGTGCAGCCACACAAGCTATCCTGTCCAGAAAAGATACAATCATAGTAGCCTCAATTTCATGTATCTATGGACTTGGAAATCCTGACGACTACCTTAGTTTGTCCAGAACAATAACAAAAGGAGAATCCTATGCTCGCGAAAAATTGTTACTGCATCTTTCTGATATGCAATACGAACGAAGTGAATTTGACTTTTATCCGGGACTATTTCGAGTCAGAGGCGAAACCGTAGATATTTATCTCCCGACTGGCGATAAAGCATTAAGAATTGAATACTTCGGAGATGAAGTTGAAAATCTAAAACTGATTAATGCAGTTAGCGGAGAAGTGCTTGAAAAGCCAGAAATATTTACTGTTTTTCCAGCAAAGCAGTTTGTTACACCATACGAAGCTCTCAAACAGGTCATTCCACAAATAGAAACAGACCTGATTAAAGAAGTTAAGAGCTTAAAGAAGAAAGGTAAAGATCTAGAAGCAAGTAGACTAGAACAAAGAACTCGCTACGATTTGGAAATGTTGCAAGAAACTGGTTACACATCTGGAATAGAAAATTATTCCCGTTACATTGAAAGAAGATCGGTTGGATCACCACCGTCGACTCTCATAGACTATTTCCCCGATGACTGGCTAATTTTTATTGATGAATCTCACATGACTCTCCCGCAGATTCGTGGTATGTACAATGGAGATAGATCCCGAAAACAGACATTGGTAGAGTATGGATTCAGGTTAAAAGCCGCACTTGATAATCGACCTTTAACTTACGAGGAATTCTGGAGAAAAGTTAACCAAGCTGTATTTGTGTCAGCGACTCCCACGGAAACTGAATTAAATATGAGTCGCGAAAGCATAAAAAAGTTGGACTCTGATGCTACAGAGAATATGCTTCTGAAAAACTACAATGGTGTTGCCGAACAACTGATACGACCCACGGGGCTTTTAGATCCGGTGATCCAAATTCGTCCGATTGATGTCAGCAATGCCAATACACTAGTACAAGAGATAAGTCGTTGTAAATACAACGATTTACTTTTTGATCCTGCATCGATTAACAAAAACCAGATCGACGATCTTCTCGAAGAGATTAGAATTACACTCGCCAAGAAGCAAAGAGTTTTGGTTACAACTCTTACCAAAAGAATGGCAGAAGATTTAACAGCGTTTCTTCAAGAGCTGAAAATAAAGGTTCAGTATATACACTCAGATGTAGAGGCTCTCGAAAGAGTTCAACTCTTAAAAGAATTGCGTATGGGGAAATTCGATGTACTGGTCGGCATCAATTTACTTAGAGAAGGTCTCGATTTACCAGAAGTATCATTAGTCGCTATCCTAGACGCAGACAAAGAAGGATTCTTGCGCTCAGAAACAAGCTTAATTCAAACCATAGGAAGAGCCGCGAGACATGTTGAAGGTAGAGTAGTTATGTACGCTGAAAAAATCACCGGAAGCATGCAAAGAGCGATAGATGAAACTAGACGCAGAAGAACGATACAAAACGAATACAACATCAAGCATGGAATCACTCCCAAAACAATCCAAAAAGCAATTAAAGATCTTCTGATTTCTGCAAATACAAGCGAAGACGATAAAGAATTATTCGGCGAAGCCAAGACAATATCAGAAATACATAAGACTGCCGAGCACTATAAACTTATGAGCAAAAAGGAAAGAACGCTGTTTCTTATTGAGATAGAAACACAAATGCAGATTCTGGCAGATATGCTACAGTTTGAGAAAGCGGCAGAACTGAGAGACCTGCTTAACGAGCTTAAACAAAAAAAGAAGTAGAACTAACTGATAAGTCCTTTTTCCAGAAGTCGTTTTCTGCTCAATTCTATTTCTAGGAACAAATCACGAAGCATGGCAACAGATGTTAGCAGTGAGAACAGAAAACAACCGATTAGTATAAATCCGTAGGTTGTACCAGCCAAAAAATTAATAAAAACTACCAGAGTTGCTATCCAAATAAAAAATCACCCAAACTGCAGCCGAATGGTATAGCTCATAACTTGTTTTAATCAGCATTAGCAGGTTATACCTTGCCAGGATATTTACAGTCTTGATGTCAATATGTGTGTCATGAAATTTAAGTGCCGCAATCAAAACATAAGAGAAGCCGGTGGCAACTAATACGAACATAAATAAATCTGAATAGGAGGAAAGGACTTGCAAATCAGCCTGATCAGCAACGGTTCTAAATGTGAGAAGTGCTTCTGGAACAGAGATAAGACCAAGCTCTATTCCAAATACAGAAGCCGTCAGATACAAACCTACTACCTTACCAAATACTAGTAAGGCAAACGGCAATAAAGAATAATCGATAAGTTTAACAAGTGTTGGCGTCATAGCTAAATATTAGCGTTTAAACGCAACGAAGGAAAGACAGGAAACCGAAAAATCAAGCAGTTGCTTCTGCGGACTTAACTTTTGCAGACAGCCTAGATTTGTATCTTGAGGCTGTATTCTTATGGATTACTCCTTTTTTAGCAGCCATATCGATTTGAGAATAAGCTTTTGGAAGTGACGATTTTGTCTGTTTTAACATCGCCTGCGCTAATAGCGTCTG
>JYPD01000009.1 GCA_001567305.1 candidate division WS6 bacterium OLB21
GTCAAATCCTACGGGAGGCGGCAATTTTTGAATATTCTTCGCGCAAGAAAAACCTCTATGTGAGATTACTGTGTGACCGTACCGCAAACCGACACTGGTACTCTGGTAGAGTATACCGAGGTGTACGAGTGATCCCTCGTTAAGGAATTCGGCAAATTAACCCCGTAACTTCGGGAGAAGGGGTCCCTGCTTCGGCAGGGCGCAGATAAATAGCCCAATCGACTGTTTAACAAAAACACAGGTCCCTGCAAAAGCGCAAGCTGACGTATAGGGGCTGACGCCTGCCCAATGCCAGAAGATTAAGGGAGGGGGTTATCCTTCGGGAGAAGCCTCTGACTCAAGTCCTGGTCAATGGCGGCTGTAACTATAACGGTCCTAAGGTAGCGAAGTTCCTCGGCGCTTAATAGGCGTCCCGCACGAATGGCGTAACGAGTTGGGCACTGTCTCAACGAGGGGCTCGGCGAACATTGAAATGGCAGTGAAGATGCTGCCTACCCGCACCAGGACAAAAAAGACCCCGGGATCTTTACTGCAGCTTGGCATTGGGATAGCGTTCCTTTTGTAGAGCGTAGGAGGGAGACTTTGAAGTCTCGTCGTCAGGCGGGGCGGAGTCGTCAATGTAACACCTCCCTAAAGCTATGCTATTTCTAATTCAAACCGTAATCCGGTTCTGAAGACAGTGTCTGGTAGGCAGTTTGACTGGGGCGGTTTCTTACTAAAAAGTAACGTAAGATTCCAAAGGTCGACTCAAGCTGGATGGAAATCAGCTGAAGAGCATAATGGTATAAGTCGGCTTTACTGCAAGACTG
>JYPD01000010.1 GCA_001567305.1 candidate division WS6 bacterium OLB21
TTGTCAGACTGCAGGATCAATTCCTAGCAATGTTTTCTCGGATAGATTAAGGTCAGACGGTGAGATTGAACAATCTACACTCCTAAGAACAATAACCGAGTCTGTAGTACCGCTTGTTCTCGTTTCATCTGCATTCGCTCTTCTTGCCGCCAATACTATTGCTTATCCACAGGTCGGTTTGTACGCACTTGCTTGGATTAAAGATAGAAAACGCTACTTACCTTGGGGTATTGTCTACGACTCAAGAAATAAAAAACCAATTCCGTTTGCTGTCGTTCGGCTTTATCAGGAAGGAATGCTAGTAGTTGAAAGACTAACTGATATGTCAGGAAGATATGGAATGGTGGCTGATCCAGGTAGTTATAATCTGGTTGTCGAGCATACAGACTATGCTCGTATTGCCAGGAAGCTGGAAATTACAGAAGAAGATTCAACAGTTAGTGAAGATTTCGCTCTAAGTATCGGCGAAAATAGCTCTGCCGCAACAAGAACTAAACTAAGAGAGGTCTTAAGAACCATTAATAACCTTGTGGTTTTATATCGGATTTGTGTTTGCGATTGTGATCACAGTCATCTCTCCTGTACTGATTAATTTCTTGGTTGTTGGCATTTTATATTGTTCAGTTTGTTATTGTTGCGATTCTGGAAAATCTATCTAAGCGAAGATGGGGATACATATTTGATTATCAAAGCAAAAGTAGGATTCCTAGAGCCTTTGTGCGCTTGTTTAGCGTTGCTGAAGAAAGACAAATTGATGTTCAAATCGCGGATGATCAAGGAAGGTATGGATTCTCTGCGGAACCGGGGGAATACAGAATCAAGGTTGATGCAGACAACTATCAGATGGCAGGAATCAAAGACGGTTTTCTTAGGGTTAGTATCGATAAGGCCGAGAAACTAAACAAGAATATTGCTATGGAAAGATCTTTGCAGAAAGGTGCAAGCAAAGGTTTCCTTTCTACCTAGCTGTAAAATAAGGCAACTTGATTAGTGAAGGCTGAGTGTTTCTTTAGAATTGGCTTCCATGCAGCTTGATTACTGGCAACCAAATCAAGGCTAAATTCGGCTTGTGGTCTTCTGTAGAACTCGACAATTCTCAGCTCTTTATCGTTCTCGGAATCCGTGAAATCAGGGTGACCTTTATAACCGTAGTCAGGGAAGTCAGGATTATCGATTTTTACAAAATGACCAAAACCAGCAATAACAGCCATTCTTGCCGTCCAGGAATGAGGCATATTTCTAGCTAAAACCCTTTTGTTATCCGAGTATAAATTATAGCTACTTGTGCCTTCTAACCATCTTCCCTGTATTACGCTTAATTGATAATTTGGTAAGAAATGTAACATCGAAGATCTAAATAACTCACCGGCTTTTAAGTCACATACAGATATGTTTGGATTGTCGGGATTTCTTGTGGATACATCTATACGGAGTCTTGATTTACCTTCAACCCAGAAATGCGCATGATAAGGTATACCAAGGACTTCTTGTTGAAAACAGACATCATCGCTTGTGATCGTGTATTTTATAGAACCACGCTCAGATCCGTACTCGCCAGAATATCTGTTATTCCCAATGATTGTATAGAAAGGATCGGAATTAATCACGATTAAGCCTGTATGTAGTGATTATATAACAAAAGGATGCTTCGACAAAACTTTACACCCCCTAGGGGTATATGATATTATTTATTTATGAAAAGCACAGAAAAACGGATAAACATCATTACTGGACAACTTGAAGGCATTAAAAAGATGATCGATGAAGGAAAAGATCCTTTATCTGTGTTAACTCAATTTAAAGCAGCAAGGTCAGCTTTAGATTCATGTATGAGTTCGTATATTAACGAGCATTTTTGGCAGATTCTTGAATCTTGCGATGATAAAGAAGCAACATGCAAACGCTTTCTTGAGGAATTAATTATTTCTTAATTATTATTACAAAGCCTATGGCATCCACAGTAGTTGTTGATGAAAAGAATTTTAGTTCTGCTGTTCTTAAGGCAGACAAACCGGTGTTGGTTGATTTTTGGGCTAGCTGGTGCCAGCCGTGTTTAATGATGGAACCAGTTCTTGAAGAGCTAGCAGACGAAATGAAAGAAGATCTTATAATTGCAAAGCTGAATACTGAATCACCTGAAAGAGGTATGCTAGCATCACTTTATAATGTAATGAGTATTCCTAACATGAAACTCTTTAAAGATGGTAAAGTTATTTCAGAATTTGTTGGTTTTCGTCCCAAACCTGTTCTAAAAAAAGAATTAGAAGAGGCCCTGAAATCAACGAAATAATTTAGCTCAATTATTATTATTTTGCTGATGGCAGACATTCATAATGTTGTTATTATTGGTTCCGGACCAGCAGGCCTAACGGCTGCTATTTATCTTGCTCGTGCCAATCTAAAGCCTGTTGTAATCGCTGGTCTTGAATTTGGTGGACAACTTATGAATACAACCGAGGTTGAGAATTTTCCGGGTTTTCCTGAAGGTATTATGGGTCCAGAATTAATGCAAAAGATGCTCAAGCAAGCCGAACGCTTCGGCGCAGAAATCAAATTCATAAATGCCGATAAGGTGGATTTTTCATCTGACGAAAAGAAGGTATATTCCGGAGAACAAGTATTTAATGCCAGATCAATTGTGTTGGCAACAGGTGCTTCACCAAAAAAATTAAATTTAGAAAGTGAATCCAAGTACTGGGGTAAAGGCGTTTCAAGCTGTGCAACCTGTGACGGAGCTTTCTATAAAGGTAAAGTTGTAGCAGTAGTAGGTGGTGGTGATAGCGCTATGGAAGAAGCACTTTTCTTAACCAGATTTGCCTCAAAGGTTTATGTCATTCATCGCCGTAACGAATTTAGAGCCTCGCAAATCATGCAAGATAGAGTCCTTAAGCACGAAAAAATTGAACCTATTTGGGATTCAGAGGTAGTCGAGGTTCTTGGAAATGAAAACATTGTAACAGGTCTTCGCCTAAAGAATATCCAGACATCTAAGGAGTCAGAATTGTCCGTAGATGGAATGTTTCTTGGTATAGGTCATATTCCTACAACATCATTTTTGCAGGGTTCTGTGGATTTAGATGAACAAGGCTACATAAAAGTCTCCGATAATACCCATACCAACATAGAAGGAGTATTTGTGGCTGGAGATGTCCACGACCATAAATACAGACAAGCGATTACTGCGGCAGGTATGGGTTGTATGGCAGCATTAGATGTTGAGAAATGGCTAGAATCTAAAGGCTATTAATTAGTCCATTCATTGCTTCGGCAATGATGCTAGTGTCTCTTCTTATAACGAAATCAATTTCTTGGTAATTTGATTTACTATTATTGATAAGTTCTAGTGCTTTTGCGGGGCTTACCCATAATAGTTCAAAACCATCAGTTTGTTCAGCTTTTGTGAAGTTTGTTTTCTTGATTTCACCCGATACAACACCGGTAAAACAGTATGAGGTTTGTATTAGTTTGACTCTACTTCTAACCTCATGAACATAGCCAAGTATAAAAACTTCATCGATTTTGCAGCCTGTTTCTTCGAGTATTTCTCTTGAGATCGCTTCGATCAATGACTCTTCAGATTCAAGGCCTCCTCCGGGAAGTTTATAATAGCCTTGGTTTTTTACATGCATTAGTGCCATGTCTCCGTTCTTATTTAAGATGATACCTCGTACCGATACTCGAAATACTGCATCTAATAATTGATCATCTGCAGAATCGGAAATGCTTGTAATTAATTTCATAAGGTTACTTTTAACATTTTTATCTACCTAATTTGGGGGCAATATCAATTTCTGGCAAGGAGGATCCAATGGTTTCAGATATCCTTTTTTCACTTTCTGTTTTTGGAATTGCTTTGGCCGTTATATATAATAGGCTCGAAACCAATATTACCGCACCTCCGGAGTATAACATCATCTCAAATAAGAGTTCAAAAAGTCTTTTTAGAAACAAAGCTATGGCAGCAGACATTTCTGTTGATAGGGCAGACTGTTGAAGTATATCCGGAAGAAACAAATTAATTATTAACTGAGGCGAATTACTTCCAAGAAAGCCTATTGCAAAAACTACAACCCCAGTAACGATGAAAAAGCCGGCGAAAGTTGATAAGGCATTTCTGATGCTAAATGAACCTAAGAATATTGTTAAGACTAGGATTGAAATTGCAGCTACAATTAGGCAGATACCAAGAATCAAAGATGAGGTTGCGGCATCCTTTAAGGCCATGATCGAACTTAATAGGCTGTCTCTAGTTTCTTCTTGTTGCGCATCGAGAATTTGCAGAAAATACACTTCCGAAGTAAGATCTCGGGTAGTTCAAGATTGTTGAAAAAACCTTATTGTTATTATAGTTGCTACTTTGAAGTGTATCTAGATACGAGGTGATTTGGTTTTGTATTAACTGTTGTCCTGGAGCAGTGAGCTCTTCTCTGCAGATAGGAAATATCTTATTCTTCTCAATTGTTTCGTCAGTGCATACGGGTAATTCTCTGCTATAGCGTGCAATCTGATCAAAGGTGATCATACTAAGATCAAGCTCTTTGATTTCTTTGTCTATTAGTTGGTCAGGAATATAAAATCCGTAGTTCATTGTTTTTGCCATTAATCCAGTCAAATAGTCTATCCACATTTTCTTCTGCAGCTTCTACGGTAATAGTAGGAAAGTCTATCAGAGAAACGATATACTCAGCAAAAGATGTTTCAAGAGCTTCTTCACCAATGGTGTCAATAATAAATTGGTCTTCAATTGAAAGGCGGATTTCTTTATAGATTCCCGAAGGTGCAAGTGATCTCTTGTATGTCGCACTGTCAAGGGCGCGCAATCTAAAAGTAAGAATGCTAATACCAGTTGTGGCAAGAAGAAGTGCCAGAAACAGGAGGACTAGACGAATGCTTTTACTTATCACTTTTTATATTTGCGTTAATAAATAATAAAGCTATTCGAAGTAGAATGGTAAACAATAACATTGTAATACCAATATAGAGAGGTGGCTCTAATAGTCCTTTTATAAAATGTGTAGCAAGAATTGATACTCCATAAGGCTCGCTAATCAATTGCGATACGACATCTTCGGCAATTAATCTGGGTATCAATGCTGCTAAAGTTAATAATAGCGCAGTAAAAAATGAGATCGAGCTTAATGTGGCTACAAGTACTCGCAAGTTAAAATCCTTCTGTGATAAGGCAATAATGGTAAAGAAAACCGATGCCAAAATTAATAACAATGGAATAATTACTCGAAAAGAGAAAATCGCTCTCGTCAGGTCTAATGAGTCTCTAATTTGTGCTAATTGTGATTCGTCTCTAATTAGTAATGCGATTGGTGTGTTTTCGTTTAGGTCGCCAAGACCAGATTCATCTAATATCGTTGCAAGTAAGTTTTCATTATCAAGTGTAGTAACTGCCTTTTGCTCAATTGCATTTAGAATATCTTCTCTAAGTTTTTGATCAGAGGGTAGGCATGAAGGTATAAGCAACTGTTCTCGATTACTAAAGTCTTCAATAATTATTTTTTCCTGAGTTACTGTACAGGCTTCAAGCATAACGAATTCCCTCTCTATAGCCTGAAGAAAACCCTTGGCAATTTCTGAAGAGTTGTAGTTGGATTGAAGTCTTTCTTTTGGGAAATAGAATTCAAGTGACTCGCTTCTAGAATCAATGAATGATAACGCCCTCTCAATATTTTCTTCTGCTATTTCTTTAGCGATATCATCGAATTCAATACTTCTGATTATTGGTCGAAGCAGAACGAAAGCGCTACTATCTTGTTGCTCTTTATCTAACTGTGACAGAAGCCGAGCTTGAATCTGTGAATCGATTTGATAATAGATGCCACTTGTTTTCTAATGACTGTTTGTAAAGATTTGGATTTAACAGCTGTTGTGATACGGTTAAAAGAAACAGTCCGAAGAAAGCTGAAGCCACGGCCATGGCGCAAAAGACTGTTTTAATGATAGATGAAACCATCTGATGGTATTTTGCTAAAGTTTAGCTTAAGCAGTAGGATCGTGCAACAATTCTATACCGCCATTGGTGCCTTTAAGGCAGAGTCGTGTTTGTAATCAATGAGTTCAATATCGTCTTTCGTAAATTTATTAATATCATTGATCTTCGGATTAAGCTTTAATACTGGTAATGGATGAGGTTTTCGCTTGAGTTGTTCTTCTACTTGACTGAAATGATTTTGGTAGATGTGTGTATCACCCATTACATGAATAAATTCACCTGCTTTTAGATTAGTAACTTGTGCAACCATATGTGTTAAAAGCGCATAGGAGGAGATATTGAAAGGTACTCCTAAGAACATGTCACAACTTCTTTGATACATTTGCAAAGACAACCGATCGTTGTCTACATAAAATTGAAACATGATATGGCATGGAGGTAAGGCCATTTGATCGAGCTCTCCGGGGTTCCATGCTGAGACAATGATTCTTCTATCAAAAGGATCTTCTTTGATTTTGCGAATCGCTTCGGCAAGCTGATCTATAGTTCTGCCGTCGGGGGCATTCCAGCTTCTCCATTGAACTCCGTAAACTCTTCCAAGGTCTCCTGGGAACTTTGCTTTGGGTTTCCAGTAATCAGCCTCTGCATTTGCATCCCAGATATGTGTTCCAAGTTTATTCAATTCATTATTATCTGAACTACCAGAAATGAACCATAAAAGCTCGGCAACAATTGAATTGAAATTTACTTTTTTTGTGGTGACAATTGGAAATCCTTGAGAGAGATCGTAGCGGATTTGCATGCCAAAAACTGACCTAGTGCCGACTCCGGTTCGATCTTTTCTATCCTTACCATTTTCATACACATATTTTAGGGCTTCGAGGTATTGCTTCATATTATAAATAATTTTACTTATTTGAATATTGTTCTTCGCTGTCGTTGAGAACGACAAGCTCAACATTAGCCATTTTAAAAATCTCTCGACTTCGTTGTGCTCTATGGTAGAGATTGTTACAAACTACTCTAATTATTCCAGCGTTGATTATTAGTTTTGCACATGTGTAACAAGGCTCCATTTGGCAGTACACTGTTGCACCGTTTATGGCGATTCCTTCTCTGGCGGCATTAACAATAGCATTCTGTTCTGCGTGTGTGGTGCGAATACAGTGATTGGAAACTGATCCGTCTTCGTTGGTGACCTGATGCATTTCGTGTCCCACTTCGTCGCAATGAGGAAGACCAGCAGGGGCACCGACATAGCCAGTTGAAAGGATTCGTTTATCTCTGACGATGATTGATCCGCTGTAACCTCGATCACAGGTTGCCCGGGTGCTTACAGTTGCAAGAATTTGCATAAAATACTCATCCCAGTTGGGTCTGGTTCTTTGGCTTTTCTTGTTCATGATGCGTAAAATATAGCAGTTATGATTTACCTTCGGCAATAATTATATGTATATTGTTCTTAATTAATTCTTTTGACTTATGAAACCCAAATTAATAATGATTATGGTTTGTAGCCTTGACGGAGTGATCGCAACAGATAAGAACACAGACAGCTTCTCTTGGAATTCTCCGGAAGATAAATCGCACTTTCGCAAGCTCACAAAAGAAATTGGTACTGTTATCATGGGCAGTAAAACTTTTCAAGAGGTGGGCATGACTCCTTTAAAAGGAAGGAAGAATATTATAGTTACATCCAGGCCAGATGATTACAAAGTGACAGAAGATACATTTTTTATATCTGGAAACGCAGAAGATGTCGTCTCCTATTTACAGATTAACGGAATTAAAACCGCAGCTGTAGTGGGTGGTTCATCCGTTAACTCCCAGTTCTTGCAAGCGGGATTAATCGATGAGTTGTATATAACCGTTGAACCAATACTTTTTGGAAAAGGTCTCCATCTTGCGGAGTCGATTTCAGACCAAGTTAACCTGCAACTAATTGATTCTCAGAAACTCAACGAGCAAGGAACAATGCTTTTACATTATCAGGTGCTAAACAATCATGATTCTAAGCAAAACTGATATCTTGTCGCGGCTCAAAGAAGGCGAAATTACTTTCAGTCCTGCCTTAGATGGCTTTCAGTTGCAACCACATGCGGTAGATTTAAGACTTGGGACTGAATTTCACATTCCTAAAACTTGGGAAATTACAAAGTACGGGAGACAAGCAATCTCTATTGATCCTCTTGATTCGCAGAAGAAAAAAAATTTTGAAAAGGTCGAGTTGAAAATGGGACAGTTTTTTGAACTATTGCCCAAAGAAGCTGTAATTGGAACAACTTATGAACAAATTGGATTGCACGCTAAAGACATTATGTGTGTTCTCTATCCAAGATCTTCCATTAACAGAAGGGGGCTAAGTGTTGCTTTGTCTGGGATTGTCGATGTCGGCTACACTGGTCATCTAATGATTCCGATAGTCAATAATACAGATCAACAAATTATCAGAATTTATCCCGGGGAAAGGGTCTGTCAGCTCGTTTTCCACGAGATCAGTTCTTCACTTACTACAGAAGAAGCCTTATTGCACGGGCTTACTCAGCCCAAGTACAACAAGGCAGTGAAGGGTTTCATTGCGGGAAAGTCAGATGGAAGGGCAGAAATTGATCTGATAAAAGCCGGAAAAATCACCTTACTAAAGAAAAAATTCAGCATCAAATACTAATATTGATATGAATCGTCCAATCTGGTGTATAAAATCCGATACATTATTTAGAAAAAACAAGTTCTTAGGTTTCAAAACCGATGACCCTGAAGACTATCTTGACCTAATAACCAATTATTCTGAATTCCGCGAAAGAGATCTTTTAGAAACTGATCCAAGTTATAAGCAGATTATTCCGCAGATAATCATTAGGCATAAAAATAAATATCTTTTACATAAAATTGATTCCAAAGGTAACGAATCAAGACTACATAATTTGTGGCCAATATTTGTTGGCGGCCATGTAGATCTTATCGATTCTGAGTCAGACAATATTGTTGAGGCCGCCATCAATCGAGAACTCGCAGAAGAGGTTACGATAAACGGCTCGATTACAACAAGAAAGTTTCTAGGTTTGATATACATCGAAAATGACAACCCCGTAAATCATGTGCATATCGGATTGGTTTACATTTACGATATCGACACATTCGATGTCGTTTCTAACGAAGAAGAAATTGCAGATATGCGCTTTGTAACCTTAAATTATTTGCAAAAAAATATTTCCCGATTAACCTATTGGTCAAGGGTTGTAGTTGAGTCGGGTATTTTTGTCTAAGAAAAATATACAAAAAGTGTTACTCTCTTCTTAATTTCCCGTTATACTATTTATAAATATAATAGTTATCTCCACTATGCAAAGAAAATATCAGCAAAGTTGGAGGGATCTCCAGGTTAAACTGGAGCGCCGGCTAGAAGATAGCAAGCAGAGAGCAAAAGGAAGCAGATGTCCTGATTGCATGAACAGGCTCTACTTTCTCGAAGGTGGATTTCTCTGCCCGGTGTGCGGATTTTCCGCAGAATCGGTTTATACCGACCTCTAAGCAAAGTGGTGACTATTTTTACTGGAAAGCAACTTGCACTTGCACCATTAGTTAAATAAGAATGTCGTTAAGGACAGTAATAATGTCTTGAGTAACTTGCTCTATTGTTTGATCGGCATCTATTATCGTCCACTCTTGCTTAACTGCAACCTCTTTATAAGCTTTCGCAGCTTTACTTAAGTGATCTATACTGTCTTCGTGGATATCGCTTTTCTTCCCTTTTAAATATGATCTGTAGCCCTTTTTTCCAACTCTTTTTTGTCCAACAGCCGGATCTAGATACAAAAGAATGGTTTTGTCTGGAACTGGGAGTTTAAGAATATCGTATTCCAAATCTAGAAGCCATTTAATGAACTTTTCTCTTTCGGTTTTGTTCTGGATCTTTCCGGCCTGATGACCGATATTTGATGAAGTATAACGATTAGCGATCACGATTTTATTTTCGCTCAAATACCTTCTAATCTTGGTTGCGGCGCTAAATCTGTCTATAGCAAAAAGGATGGATGCTTGGTAGGCGTCAATGTCTTCAAGCTTGCCGAGTCTGCCATTAAGATATTCTTCTACCATTGCTGCCCCGGGAGAGCCATATTGAGGAAAGTCCATTAATTCGACATCGAATTTACGAGTCAGAAGATGATCTTTAATAATTTTTGTTTGGGTAGCTTTTCCGCTTCCGTCTGTGCCATCAATAACTATGAATAATCCCTTATTCTTCATTTTATACTGGAGAAGATCTTAGATATAATGATCAAGCTTAGTCAGTTATAGCACGAATGAATTTTTGGCGACAACTTAAAAAACCAATAATTGGATTGTCTCCTATGGATGGTGTTACAGATGCGCCATTTCGCTACATTGTGGCAAAATATTCCAAACCCGATGTAATCCTTACAGAATTTATCAATGTTCACGGAATTCATTATGGGGCAGAAAAAACTGTTTGTAGATTTCTTGTATCATGAGATTGAAAGACCAATAGTTGCTCAAATATACGGTAAAGAACCAGAGTATTTCTATACTGCAGCTCAGGTGGCTTGTGAACTGGGATTCGATGGCGTAGATATTAATATGGGTTGTCCTGCAAAGAATGTTGCCTCGAGCGGATCCGGAGCAGCCCTTATTAAAACTCCGGACTTAGCTAGAGAAATAGTACTTATGACAAAAAAAGGTGTCACGGATTTTCTAGAAAAAGGATTTAATCCCGACTCGGCAAAACTTAAACGCAAAGTAGAAGAAACAAAAAACAAGTTATCTGAACTTGGAGTAAATTTCGGAGATAAAAACAAACAGATTCCTGTGTCAATTAAGACCAGAATTGGGTACGATTCAGATATTACCGAGGAATGGATTGGTAATTTATTAAAGGTCTCTCCAGATGCCATTACTCTTCACGGAAGGACACTCAAACAACTTTATGGAGGAAGTGCCAATTGGGGGTCGATTGCTAGAGCCGTTGAACTCATCAAAAGGAATAATCTTGAGACCGGTCAGGAAACTATCGTTCTTGGGAATGGAGACATTAGTAGCAGAAATGAGGCTCTAACAAGAATTACAGAATCAAAGGCAGACGGAGCCTTGGTGGGCAGGGCGGTCTTTGGAAATCCAATGTTTTTCAAGGGCGAAAATCTGAATAACAAAATTGAGGCGTTTAAGATTGCTCTTGAGCATTCTTATTTACAGGAAAAAGTTAAAGGTAAAGATTCTTTTGTGCAGATGCGAAAACATCTTGCTTGGTATGTTAAAGGATTTGCTGGTGCTGCTTCACTTCGCGCCAGTTTAGTCAGAACTTCAAGCGCAGAGGAAGTGAAGCAGATACTAACTGAAGAATTAAATAATTCAGAAGGCATTGACAATTCAATTTTGACTGAATAATCTTATAAACAATTAATGAATATGCAATGAATGACCCTTATGATGATGATGAAACTACAGTACCTTCATACTACGGAAACGAAGATGCAGATGTAGACGAAGATGCTTTAGATAGTCTGGCTGACGAATTTCAAGTCGAAGACGACGAAGAATTTAGTTCTGAGCAATCTGAATAAATTCTCAATAATAGAAAATAGATGACAAGTTCACAAAAACTGTTTTCTCTGCAAACTATCGGTCTGATAGTATTTGTGCTTATAGTCATTTTGGTATCAGCTCTTGGTGCAACTTATAGGGAACAAAGCCAAGATATCTATAGTGCAACTGTCGTGCGAGTGCTTGATCTTGTTCAAGAAGGGGGAATCTATTATCAGAATGTCGAGGCAAAGATTGATGATTCCGGAAAATTAATCAGTTTGCGTATCCAGGTTCGTGACTTAAATTTAGAAGAAATAAATAGCGGAGACAATATTTATGTCAGAGACGCACAGACTTCCATCAGCGATATCTATAGCTTTGCCGGACATAGGCGCAGCAATATTCTTTTTTGGGTAAGCATCGTTTTTTTTGCAGTAATGTCAGTAATACTTGGTAAGGAGGGCTTCAAGTATATTGTCCCAACAATGCTCACATTTCTGCTTGTGTTTTCAGGGATACTAGAAGCACTATTTAGTATTAGCAATCTCTATGTAATTGCCTTGTTGATATTGGGTCTTCTCGCCTTTATTAGCATGCTGATTCAAGTTCGTAATGTGCGTATTGCCATTACTGTTGCAATCTCACAAATGATTACGCTGTTCTTAATCCTTCTGATTAATGTAATGCTCTTTAAAACGACATTTATGACAGAACTATTTTATACCAATGTGACTCTTATTTCATCGCAGGTTCGTCTTATAGAGTTCTGGAATCTTATAAATGTTGCAGTTCTGTTTATTGCTTTCGGTGCAACAATTAATACGACATTAGATGTAGCCCAGAGCATTGTAAAAAAGAAAAGAACTTATCCAAAAACTTCAACAATTAACCTTATTCGAGAAGGCACAGTTCATAATCAACTTGCTGTAGGTCGAGTTGTAAACAGCTTCTTTTTCGTTTTTCTAGGAGTCACACTATCTTCGATTGTATTGTCTTCAGGCTCTGGGTTACCGTTTTGGGAGGATCCCTATGTGGTTCAAGGTGTTCTTTGGTTCATGGGGGCATCACTTGCTGCTCTATTAGTAGGCCCCATAACTGCCTTGATCACTGCGATTTCTTTAAGTCAGGGCGAGAGTCCTATTCAGTTAGCACTTCGAGAAGGTAAAAACTAGAAAATCCCTTTATAATTTTGGAAGGCTGTCTTAAATGAGTTATAATTCAGCGTCTTAATAATAATAAAATGTCAAAAGGCTATACATACAAAGTTAATCGTCAAAAAAACGGAGAGGTTGAATTAGTTATCCAGGTAGATAAGAGTAAGTTCAACGAAGAAAAGGCAAATACATTTAAACGAATGTCTACAGAAGTATCTTTGCCAGGTTTTAGAAAAGGAAAGGGTCCTCAAAATCTACTTGAAGCAAAACTAGGAACTAGATTATACGAAGAAACCCTAAACAGGATTGTACCAAGTGTTTCTGTAAGTATTCTCGAAGAAGAAAACTTAAATCCAATTACGCAGCTAAACTACACAGTAAAAAAGGTGTCTGAAGACGAAGGTATTGAATACACAGCAACATTTATTGATTTTCCCGAATTTAAGCTTGGAGATTTTTCCAAAATCAAATTACTTGAAGAAGAAGTTACGGTCTCAGATGAAGAGCTTGCAAATTCAATACAACGCCTTTTTCAAATAAATCACCAACAAAAAAGGATAAGAAAGAAGATAAGAAAAGAGGGTAAAGAAGAAAAGAAAGAGACTGATAAGTTCGAAGTCACAGACGAATCCGTCAAAGATCTAGGCATGGGACTAAACACTGTTGCAGAACTTCAGAAAGAGCTTAAAGAAAGGTTATTGGTCGACAAGAAACGAGCTTTTGAAAACAAAAAGTACGGAAAAATGATAGACGATGCCATCAAGGCATCAAAAATTTCAGTTCCGGAAGCACTAATTGATCAAGAGGTTAAAGCCAGAATGGCAGATTATCAAAAACAAGTCGAAGACCTAGGACTTAAACTTGAAGACTTTCTTAAATCTCAAAATACTTCAACCGAAGAAATGGAAAAGGGCTGGAGAGAAGAAGTTAGAACTAGGGTTGCCCAAGAGCTTCTTTTCGTGAAAATTTCCAAAGAAAATAATTTGAAAGTGTCTTCCTTAGAAGTAGAATCAGAGATCAATGCCATTATCGATCCGGAAATGAAGAAAGAATACGACAACGACAGAGGCAGAAGATATATTTCGGCAGTAATTCTGCAGCAAAAATCTGCGTTATGGTTACGCGAACAGATCGAAGGCAAAAAGAAGGAGTCAAAATAAGTAACAATATGCCGGCGTGCTAGAATAAGTCCGAAGTATATTGCAAATTGATCGAGTCCATAACATTACAAAATTTCCGAAATTTACAGGGTAATTATCTTCCTACCACCGGTATAAATCTTATCGTGGCCAGAAACGGTGCCGGCAAAAGCAATTTCTTAGATGCTATTTACCATTTAAGTCGGGGAAAATCCTTTCGAACAATAGCAGAAGGCAATGCCATTAATTGGGACTCCAGTCTGCCTTTTGCCAGAATCGAATCTCATATATCAGGAAGTAAAAAATTAGCATTGATTTTGAGTCAATTAGAAGGTCAAAATCGTAAGCGTTTTGAAGTCGACGGCTCTCCAAAAAAAAGGTTGACCTTTGTTTCCAATATTATAACTGTCTTATTTGCCCCACAAGACTTAGATATTGTCAGTGGTTCTCCGGATATAAGACGGGCAGAGATTGATGATTTTCTCAGTCAGTCGAGTAAGGTCTACGAAGAAAATTTGCGCGAGTATAAGCAAGTTATCGTAAGAAGAAATAAGCTCCTGCAAAGAATTGCAGAACGAAAAGCCAACGAGAAGGAATTAAAGTTCTGGGATGAGAAACTGGTTGAATCTGGAACTGGATTAATCAAGATGCGTTACGATACATTAAACAGATTTGCCCCATCTGTAATTAAGTATTCCAACGATCTGTTTGCAGGAGAAATCGGGAATCTTAGGATTGAGTATTTAAGTCGTTTTGCTGACTCACCTGAAGCCGATAACATCGCAGATGAATTTCTTAGTACTATCATAAAAGGAAGGGTAAAAGAACTTGCGGCAGGCAGAACATTATATGGTCCCCACCGCGATGACTTAAACATTGTTTTTGACAATAGACCAATTCGAATATTTGGATCTCGTGGGCAACAAAGGATTGCGGCACTGATCATTAAGTTTGCTATGCTTAAATACCTTTCGGAGAATAATCAACAAAGCCCAATCCTATTGCTGGACGATATTATGAGTGAACTAGATCCCAAGCATCGACATAACCTAGAGGAGTTCATTCAGGAGCTTGGCACACAATGTTTTATTACAGGAACAGATGAGTCTCAATTTAGCAGGAACTTTATGGGAAAGAATAACAACCTTCGGTTACAGTAATAAATCTCTGATTGCTTTTTGGTCAAATTCGGCATCAATTTCGTTGTATGTATCGATAGCTTCGTTTTGAGTAACGGGATCCTTTCCGGCGAATAGCTGTATTTCTTCTGAACCGCGCAGGTCAATATTGATTGGGGTTCTTTGCGAACCAACCATACCGTTAAGAGGGTTCATAACATTAAGCATGTAGGCATTACCGCAAACATGACACTTAAGATGAAGAACAGTATTTACAGCAGAGCTGCGAACTATTCTGAAATCGTCTTCTGCATATTTGGAACCACAATTATCACAAATGTTTAGGGGCAACAGCCAAAAGATTTTTTATGAGGTTTTTTGAATCTGCTTTATTGTGCATTGTTTACTAAGTATAGCTTTATCTAGAAAGATTGGTCAACAACACTAATTATTTTTCTTGATTAATAGAGCCTTCTCTAAAGCATCTATGCTAAGGGCTGCACATTTGCTTCGAGAAGCGGTTAATTCAACTTGCAGAAGCTGCATCAAATCATCTAGCTTAAAATCTTCTGCCTCTTTAATTGTTCTGCCTTGCAGCCATTCTGTCATTATTGAAGCACTAGCTATTGCTATGGCACAACCTTCTCCGGTAAAACCAGCTTCAGTTATTATATCTCCATTCCGTTTAAGGAATAGTTTTAAAGTGTCTCCGCAGCTAAGGTTTTCTGCTTCAATGATAACATCTGCGTCAATAACTTCTCCGTAATTTCTCGGATTTTGATAATGGTCAAGTAAGAATTCCCGATAAATATCCATAAATCAATATCTTGCAGATGTATTCTATCACGAAAAGCTATTTTCTAAATTTTTTTATGGACTCAACGAGCGTCGCTGCAAGTTTGTCGATATCTTGGTAGTCGTTGTAGAGGTAAATTGAGGCTCTAACAGTAGCAGAAGTTTTTAATACATCTCGCAATAATATTTGATTGCAATGATGTCCTGCACGGACTGCGATGTTCCTTTCTGCTAACAGTTGGGCAATATCATGTGCATGGACTTTATCAACATTAAAACTTACAACTCCACCTCGATCCTGTGAAGATTCGGGCCCCAAGATGCTAACTCCTTCGATGCTGATTAATTTTGCGATCAAATAGCTTGTGAGTTCTTCTTCGTGGGCAACAACCTTATGCATGCCAATTTTTTGCAGGTATCGGATAGCTTCTGCCAGAGCAATAGCACCTGCAATATTTGGAGTTCCTGCCTCGTGTTTGGCTGGAATATCTGCCCAGGAGCTTTGCAGGTAATCCACCTTGTTGATCATGCCACCGCCAACAATTGCAGGATTCATCTTTCTAAGCAGTTCAGATTTTCCATATAAAACACCTATCCCCGTAGGACCGAGCATTTTGTGTCCAGACAGGGCATAAAAATCCACATCGAGTTTGTGTAAATCAAGCTGATAATGAGGAGCGTATTGAGCTCCATCAACAATTATTATTGTTTCGGGGGACAAGAGCCTGACAAGTTTTACAACAGTTGCAATAGGTGTGATTGTCCCTAGTACATTGCTCATATGAGTAAGGGCAAGTGCTCGAACATTGCCTTGTTTAAGTTTTGCTTCTAGTTCTTCTAGGTCAAGTTGATAATTGTCGTCAAGCCCAAGATAGTCAATTTTGATGTTGTTGTTAACTGAAGCCTGTTGAATTGGTAGCATGCTGGCATGATGCTCCATTTTACTTGTTAAAAGAACATTTTCTTCACCTGCAATGATTAAATCAGGTATCAGGCTTAAAGATACATAATTCAGGCCAGCAGTTGTGCCGGAGGTGAAAATAATTTCTTCAGGGCTTACTCCGAAATGTTTGGCAACAATAATTCTTGCTTCTTCGTATTTAGCTGTGGCTTGTTCAGAAAGAGAATATAATCCACGATGAACATTTGCATTTTCGAATGTATAGAAATTTGTAAGCGAGTCAATGACTACCTGCGGCTTTTGCGATGTAGCAGCGGAATCTAAATAGACTAATTCATTATGAAAATTTAGTATTGGAAAATCCTCCTTATTCATTTTCTTCTCTTTTTCTTATTGTACATGAATATACTCCTCTGTCGTCTGTCTTAAAGAAATTTATTAGCTCTGCTGCAGATGGTAAAACATCTCTAAGTCTAAAGGGATTATATCTTTTTAAATCAGGAGTCCTGGCATAAAATACTAAATCAAGATACATACTTAGATTGAACAAGGAGTCGTCTGCATACCTATGAGAACTTCTTGCCCCGCGAAAATAGCCTCCATCATACAGAGTGAACATTAGCTGTCCGTATGGTCGTATCACCCTTATAGCTTCTGAGACTCCTCTGCAAACATCTTCTTTGTCTCTTGCATAACAGGCAAGAGCATAGGTTGACATGGCGAGATCAAAAGAATCGTTTGCAAATGGTAGGTGAGTGAAATCTGCTACAATCAATTTGTTCGGATTAGATTTCTCGGGAGAAAGGTCAAGATTGAATACTTGCAAACCACGATGAATTTGATCCAGTTCGGTTGAGAATCTGCCTGTTCCTGCGCCAAGATCGAGAATGTTCTCGAATCCATAGGCATGGATATATTTTACAAATTCTCTGGGGGTTGGAAAGCCATGCAAACTACAAACAACGCTCGCACTTCTTTCACGATTGATTCTTTTGGCAGATGCCATTATTCTTCTGTATTCGTCATCAGATAGCCTCTGTTCTATCATTCTCGAATAGTAATCCCGGGAATTATAGCCTAGAGACTAGGATTCTGTGAAATTTTTGACGACCGTTAGTAGTTTCGACTTTGCCAAGATTTAACAGATCCCTCGAGTTTAGTATCTGTCGGTGGTTGGTATTTATTGTTTCCCATTGGATCCCAAGCTCGCCTTATATTATGAGCAGGAAGCTGTATATGTACCATGGTTCTATCGTCTGGGTTTTCTGGTCTTATTCCTGATCTCCCAGGTCTCATGGCTTGCAAATCAATAATCCATGGAGGAGTGGATACTTCGGCTTCATCATCTCTGTAGGCAGAATAATATCCATCTGTCGTAAGTGCGAATTCATATCCACATGGGAAAGCATCAATTTGGACAACACCTAAGAGATGGTTTAATCTGCTTGCCTCGACCATATTTCTATTACCATCAGGGTCTGCACCAACTGGAATCGCTTGGTTCGTATTTTTGTTGGGTTGGCAACAATACTGGTGCAACATCAGTTCTTGCACCGATCGTTGCAACTTGAAGAATATAAGGGTACTGACCTGTAGCATCAGGAAGTGCCATCGCAACTTGTAATGTTGAAGCCCCTTCAGATAGTCTTAATTTCTGAATATTCTCTATGACTTTACCAATTAGAAATTCAAAAGCTCTATGTCTGGCCTCTGGACGATCTGGAGAGCCTCCTAATCTTGGCCTATTCGCTTGTCTATCTTGATATACAATTAATCCTGCAAAGAGATCATTTGCAACATTACCAGTCTTCGACTGTTCTGTGGCAGGATCTGTATATGTGTAATTACTGAACAAATTTTCTGCTATCACCATTGTAGCAATCGAGGTAATTTGTGAAGCGATTTTTGCAGATTGGTCCGTTTTTTGCCCTTGGACATCAACAGATCCACCGTCGGCAATTGCTGCTATTGGTATAACAACACCTAGTCCACCTTCTAGGACAGCTTCTATCGATCTTGCTGAGGCAGCATCCTGCGCATCTTGTCCTTTTTCTGCGACTATCGTTACCATTCCTGGATTCTGTTCATCGCCAAAGGGTAGTTCGGCAGTATAATTGGATCGGTTCCTAAAGAATCCAAAATCACTTGTGTCAAATTTCACTGACTTGTAAATTGGAGGCATAACACCATCTTCTCGTTCGCTACTCATATTGAAATAGTTAATTTTCTTAAGAATACCACAAATTAAGAATTTTGTAGCTGATTTGTTGAAATTCGATCTAATATGTCCTTGATGAAGCCTTCGACAAGCATTTTTTCTGCCATATTTGCAGATATACCTCGGCTTTGCAGATAATAGAGATATTCATCGTCGATATTTCCAACCGTGGCTCCGTGACCACCTTTTACGCTTTCTTCGGTAATTTCTAGGCTGGGTATGGCTCTGGCCGATGCCTTGGTACCAATAATCAACACATCAATTCGAAGATAGGCGTCTGTGTTTTCTGCACCTTTGTTAATGATAAGAAGCCCTTCCAGATCAAATCTGGACTTATCATAGACAACAGCTTTGATTCTGGTTAAGGATTTTAAGTTCGGACTGTTATGAACAACAGATATCTTATTACTTAATAGATCATCATTTCTACCGATGAATAAACCCAGAAGTTCTGTGTCTTCAGTAATTTCAATTATTTGATCTGGAATTGTTAGATCAATGACTTTTGTTTTCATCCTACGCTTCCTGCCATACTCATTTGAATAAGTGCGTTCATTTCCATGGCATATTCCATGGGAAGTTCTTTAATGATTGGTTCAATAAAGCCAGATACAATTAGATAGGCTGCATCTTCTTCTGATAATCCACGACTCATTAAATAAACAACTGTTCCTCGTTCACTTTTGAAACGCTTGCCTCGTGACCAAGATTAACATCTTTTTCGTCAATATCATTGTATGGATATGTGTCCGTTTGAGATTTATTGTCGAGAATAAGTGCATCGCAAATTACTTTAGATTTTGATTTTTTTTGCTCCTTTAACTATCTTAAGAAGTCCGCGATAGCTTGTTCTTCCTCCATCTTTGCAGATAGACTTGGATTGAATCAAGCTTGTTGTGTGAGGGGCTCGGTGGATAATTTTGGCTCCCGCATCTTGATGTTGAGATTTTTGAGCAAGGGCAATAGACAAGACTTCTCCGTGTGCACCAGGTTCAAGTAAATAAACAGAAGGGTACTTCATGGTTACTTTTGAACCAAGATTGCAGTCAATCCATTCCATTCTTCCGTTAGCAAGAACGGTGGCTCTTTTTGTGACAAGATTGTATACATTGTTTGACCAGTTCTGAATAGTGGTATATCTGACCCTTGCATTCTTTTTGACGATGATTTCGACAACGGCGCTGTGCAATGAATCAGAGCTATAGATTGGTGCGGTGCAGCCTTCGATGTAATGAATATCGCTGCCTTCTTCGGCGACTATCAAAGTTCGTTCAAATTGACCCATGTTTTGGGCATTAATTCTGAAGTAGGCTTGAAGAGGAATATCTACCTTTACGCCTTTTGGAACATAAATAAAACTGCCCCCGCTCCAGACCGCACTGTTAAGAGCGGCAAACTTGTTGTCTGATGAAGGGATTACGGTTCCGAAGTATTGATGAAATATTTCTGGATACTGTTTATATGCCGAATCTGTATCTAAAAAGATTACGCCCTTTTCGTTAAACTTTTTTTGCAGATTGTGATAAACAACTTCTGATTCGTATTGTGTAGCAACTCCTGCTAAGAATTTTCTTTCTGCCTGCGGAATGCCTAATTTTTCGAATGTATTTTTGATCTCTTCGGGGACACTGTCCCAACTTTGTTCGTTTCTATCGGTAGCTCTTACAAAGTAATGTATGTTGTCGAACTTGATGTCAGATAAATCTGCGCCCCATGTCGGCATTTCTTTTTTTTAAGAATATGTCGTATGCCTTGAGTCTATTGTTTAACATCCAGTCATCTTCGTTTTTTAGTTTCGATATTTGCTTGATGATTTTTTTATTGATTCCCTTACCTAGATCAAAGCTGTTTTTAATATTGTCTTTGAATCCGTATTTCTTTTCGTAATCTGAGTTAATTGTATTAACAACAGCAACTTCTTCTGCGATTATGTCCGAAGCATTGGTTTTTTGTTGCTGAAGGTTTTTATTGCTCATATTGTTTTGTAACCTTTTTGGTTTATTCTTTCGACTATGTCTAAGTCGCCAGACTCTACAATTTGGCCGTTACGCATGACATGTACTTTATCTGGGGAGATGATTTCGAAGATCCTTTGATAGTGGGTGATAATTAGAACTCCCATCCTTTTTTGGAGTTCTTGTATCTTTTTGACTCCGTTGAAGACAGTTTTTTAGAGCATCGACATCTAGTCCTGAATCAGTTTCGTCAAGTATAGCGTATTTAGGCTCTAGAACTGCAAGTTGCAAAATTTCTGATTTCTTTTTTTTCGCCACCTGATAGTCCTTCGTTCAGATTTCTATCAAGCATCTTTTCATCGAGTTCTAGCAAAGCAGCTTTTTCTTTTAATAGCTTACGAAAAGCAAATACCGGTAGTTTTTTATCTTTTGGCAATCTTGCGTTATAAGCCATTCTTAAGAAGTTGCTGTAATTAACCCCTGGGATCTCGGTGGGGTATTGAAAGGCCATAAACAGACCCTGCAAGGATCTTTCGTCTGGTTCTGCATCTGTGATGTCGAAATTGTCGAGTTCGATCTTTCCAGTTTCAATTTCTAAAAATGGATGGCCACTAAGTGCTTTTGCTAAGGTTGATTTTCCTGATCCGTTTGGTCCCATGAGTACATGTATTTCACCTGCCGGCAGAGATAGATTAACTCCGTTCAGAATTTTGTTGCCTTCAACTGAGGCATGCAAGTTTGTTATTTTAAGCATGATTGCATTGCTAGAAAATACATTTTAACAGACAAACAGAATTACACCTTGGGTTTTTCTAAATTTTAGTGCTGATCATTTGGAACGAGCTTTGATGATCCTTTTCGCAAACCAGATAAAATCTCGTGGTTCGTTAAGATTCTTAAGTATAAGCATGATTAATCCGGTTTGTGGTTTTGCCTCTTTCATGGTGTGTATTTCCAATTAATTACAGTACCTGCAGGAATATCTGCCGATATGATTTGTTGTGCAATTGGTGTTTCGATGTAATCTTTTATACTTCTTTCGATTGGTCTGGCTCCGAATCTTGGATCGTAAGCTGCGGTAACCATCTTTATTAGCTCCTCGTCGGGGGTAACTAGAGCTATTTGTTTAGCAAGTAGGTTATTTTGGATGCGTTTAATTTTTAGTTTGGCGATTTGAAGAAGATCCTCGATAGCAAGGGGATTAAAGGGAACTATCTCGTCAAATCTATTAATAAATTCGGGGCGAAAATGCTTAAGTAGTTCAGGCAAAATTTGATTTTCAAGGAACTGTTTTTTATCTGCTTTGAATTGTGAATTTTCTGAAGACAAATCTTTAAAAATTGCGTCGGAGGCAATGTTACTTGTAAAGATTAGGATTGCGTTTCTATAATCTGCGAGTTTGCCTCTGCTGTCGGTAAGGCGACCTTCATCCAGAACTTGTAAAAAGATATCAAAGATTTTTGGATGAGCTTTCTCGATCTCATCGAGCAGAATGAGCGAATATGGTTTCTGTTGAATTGGGTTGGTAAACTGGCCTCCTTCTTCGTAACCTGTGTAACCCGGCGGTGACCCTATTAGTCTTTGGCTGGTGTGTTGCTCGCCGTATTCACTCATATCAAGACGAACAAAGGCTCTTTCGTCGTCGTAATAAATGTTGGCAAGTTGTTTAGCAAGTTCTGTTTTTCCAACTCCACTGGGACCAAGAAATAGAAAGGAACCGATCGGTTTCTTTTGATCTTTAAGTCCTGCTCGTGATCTTTTTATTGCTTCGACAACAACAGAGACTGCTTGGTTCTGTCCGATTACAACTGATCTAAGGTTTTCGTCGAGTTTTATCAATTTTTCTCTGTCGGTAACAGAAATCGATTGCAAAGGTATGCCAATTTTCTCTGATAAAACTCGACGAATAGTCTCAGATTCCACCACATTTGATCCAGCAAAGGCAGTTGCGGTAAATGATTCTTCTAGCAGGGCAATTGCCTTCTGGGGGAAATAAAGACTGGCGAGATATCTTTTGCAAAGCTCAATAATTTCAGTAAGTAGTTCCGGAGAAATACTGATATTTTGTGCTGTTTGAAGTTCCTGTGCTTTAATCGCTAATATGTTTGCCAGATCATTTTTATCTGGTTCGGAAACTTGAACAATATCAAAGTTTTCATTGAATAATTCGTTTTTCTCTAAGGTTGAACGATAGAACGAGGGCTCTGCACCTATCAAGACTACAATTTCTTTATTCCTAAACACCAGATTGAGAAAACTATTTAAGGCGAATCCTTCTTGTGAGATTTCGCTGAATCTGATTCCCTCAATGAAAAGAATTAGTTTTCCAAGCTTACTCAATTCTTCCATAAATTCCGGTAGGTTGGAGCCGGGATATTCGGCACTGGCAATCAGTGAAGAGAAATTGATTTTCAAAATTCTATATGCTGCCAAATTTGCAGGAACATTGCTATTATGAACCAGCTCAAAGGCAAGGCCTTCAACTATTGCAGATTTGCCGACACCATTTTCACCTATCAGCAGAACACTGCTTTTTTCTTCTCTGGTGATTATTCTAAGAATCTGATTAAGTTCTTTTTCTCGGCCAACAATAGGTCGTGTATTTGTTTTTTGGGCTTCGAGTGTCAAATCTTCGCATAATTTGGCCACATTTGGCGCAACATCTGCGATACTGCCGGCTGTTTTTCTAGTTCTCTTATCGCTAGATTCTGATTTATTTATAAGTGGATTCGATCCTTTAATTGCCAGTTGAAGAGCTTCAATTTCTAGTGATGCTTGCCAAAGATGGACTAGTTCGACAAATTCATTATCACCGGCTTTAATGCAGGCATTAAGGATCAATGCTCTCGCATCTGGACTGAAAATAACTTTACCAGAAAAAGTAACTTGCTCCGCCTGCGCTGTTCTGTATCTAATGGCGGCTTCTTCTGCAGTTCTAGGTTCAATTTTTAGTTCGATTAATCTTTGCCGATATTGTGCTTTTGCGACTAAGGCTAAGAATATGTCGTAGTCTGTCAGGATTCGTTTTCCCTGATTTCGTAGCTTTTCTCCTAGTTCGAGTAAGAATTTGTAGATTTCAGTTGATAGCTTTTCGGAAACAAGGATTGAGCTTCTAGCAGAATTAGATTGCGTCGGTTGCTTCGCAGGATTTACTGTTCTGATTTGTGGCTGTGGCTGCAATTCTGTCATAGAAGATTAATAGTTTGAAAACCAAGAATTATGAACAGCAACAACAAGGTAGATATTGAACAGATCGAAAGCACAATAGCAAATCTTCTGGTTAGCTTTGTAAGATCATGACCACGGAAGTCAAAGAATGCAGGTAGATCCCAAAAGATTATTTGGTCCTCTTTCTGCAGTTGGATAGATTCTCCTTTGCATGCTGGGCATAACAAGGATGAATTTGAAATAGGAAGAGGAGAATATCCCCATCCTTGGCACTCTGGACATTTTACGATGTTTTGATCAGACATTTCTTTAATATCTTAGCATTTACAGAAATGCCTGCCTACACAAATTGCGGTTCGTTTATGAAGCTTCTGGAAAAATCTGCATACCAGTTTCTGCGTCCTTAATGATAATGCAGAATACAGGACAGCTCTGTGCAGCAGCGAGAATCACATCGTCTTGATCCCAATCTGTTTCAAGGATATAGGCATTGTTTTCTTCGTCGAGCTGAAAAGTGTCTGCGGCAATAGCCACGCAACTAGCAGCACCAATACAAAGGTCTTGTAAGACTTCGACAATGTATTTGCTTTTGCCGGGATTAGTTCCTGTTTGGTTACTTCCGTCGATTTTTACTTTTGCAGGCATTTAATTAGGATAAAACTTTATGACCTGATGATACTTTAAGTGACCTTGTTTGGCAAACTAATAAGCATATCTCTCTTCTGGGGATGGTCCGGTGTCAACGATAGCAGGAGGGTCTTCTGGTTCTTTTGATCTTTTGACAATTTTAGTTCGGGATACCGCACGGTTACGAATAGATATGAATGTGAACAGTATTAGGATTAGAGCGATAACTATTAATCCGGTTGTTAGTGCATTGTTAAAATCCCCAAAGTAGAAGGCTACAACTGCAATTATTGCCATAGCAGAAGTTTCTACATAGAGTGTTTGTTTTGTTGTTAGGCCTGCTACCATCAACCGGTGATGTAAATGCACTCTTCCACTGATAGATAATAGTTTGAAGATATTAATTGTTTTATTTTCTTTCATTCTATTGATTAACACCCAGATCATATCGAGTATAGGTATGCTCAAGATAATGATGCTTGTGGTTAATTTAGGCCCATTACCGGCTGTGGCTACAGAACTAATCATGATAGAGAGAACTGCAATTATGAAACCGTAACCATGACCTACCGTTCCGCCAATTATTTTGGAAGGAGGGTAGTTGTATAGAATGAACCCCAGAATTCCAAATGCCAGAACAAATGGAATAAATGCCAGGTCTAACGCTCCAAAACGAACACTTAAGATTGACATAACTAAGGCTGCGATTATCGCCATTCCTTCTCCAAGCGCGTCGATTCCACAAACCCAGTTTAGTGCGTTGACTATAAGTAGAATCCAAATAACCGTGATGATGTCGGCTGGAAGGTTCATATAATAGACCAATGATCCGAAATTGATAGCAGTAGAACTTGCTACAAAATCGAGGTCAAGTCCTGCTACAGAGATTCCGGTTATTGTAGAGCCTGTTATTACTACTATTACTGCTGCAATGAGTTGAAACAGAAGCTGTACTTTTCCAGAAAGTTCGTATTTATCATCTAATATTCCCACAATAGTCAGTATTGCAAGTCCAACAAACATTCCGCCCATCTGAGTAGACATATGAACAGTACCGGCAGCTATAATCATAAAAGGGATTATTACTGCTAGAGCTCCAAGTCTGGGCTTTACATTATCATGTAGTCTTTGACTTATTGTTTTATCGGTTCTTTTTGCGCATAGTTGCAGGAAGATCAACAAAGTCAAACTTCTCTGCAATTACTCCAATGATTGGTGTAAGGATTACCGCTGCCAAGAATGCTAGAAGTGCATAAGGCAACATATTAATGTATGGTTCTAGGCTAACTATATCGGTCACTAGTAAATTACTAATAATGAAACTAATTGATAAAATCCAACAATACCAAGCATATTAAATACCGCTAGACCACTGTTAAGCATAAACGAAAAGACGACGATCGAACTTATAGATTGAACTGCTAAGATTAATTAGCATAACTTGTGCAGCACCAACAACAACAGGAAGGGCAATCAGAAACTCTTTGTCCACAAGTTCCCAGCTTTTTGTGGCCTGCTTATAGACTAATGGAACTTCTGTTATGTTGTCGAAGGTTGATCCCGCTATCATATATAGCATCACCAATATCAAAAGAACTGAAGAGGTAATTGCAAGGCTTGTGTTTAGGTTTCGCCAGTAGGGGAAGACCTGAGCGACATTACCGGCTTTGTTGATTTGATTTTTAAGATTGTAGTACCACTCGAGACGAGATTTTTTTAGCGGCAACGAATATTGATCTTCTGAAATCAAGATGCTTTTTTCTTGGTTAATTTGAACCAAGGCAGAGGTTGTATTTGCTGTTTTGTTTTTCTTCCTGAAGATCATTGCTAGATTATAGCACTATCTTTTAGTCCCGCCATTATTTGAAAAAAAGCCACTCCTTTGGTATTATCAAGTGAAGGAATGGTACTTGTGGTGAGCGAATGCTCACCATTTCGTTTCTAACCTTCCTCTAAATTTTTAGTAATAACATTATGTCATCACAAACAGATTTTCTGTCTGCGATTAACCAGATTGCGGCAGAAAGAAACATTGATCCAGACGAAGTACTCGAGGCCATTAAACAGGCTGTAAAAACCGGTTTTAGAAGAGACTATCCAGAGGAAGAAGAGGGTTCTGTACTTGAGGTCGAAATTGATCCAACAATGGGCGCGATTCGCGTATTCGCAGATAAAAAAGTCGTTGACAAGGTAACAAGTCCTGCAACTCAAATCAGTCTTAGCGATGCCAAAAAATTAGAAAAAAAGCTTAGCATCGGAGATCACCTATTAGTCGACATTACTCCCTCAGGAGATTTCGGCAGGGTAGCTGCACAGGCTGCCAAACAGGTAATCCTACAGAAAATACGAGAAGCCGAAAAAGAAGCAGTGATGGTTGAGTTTAAGGATAAAATTGGAGAAATCGATTACGGAGTTGTTCAAAGAATGGATGGAGAGAATGTGATCTTCGAAATCCGCAGAGCTATCGCCTTAATGCCAATAGACGATCGAATCCCATCAGAATTCTACAGAAGTGGCAGTAGATTGAAAGTATTGCTTAAGGAGATATCAACGGGTCCAAGAGGCAAACAATTAATTGTTTCCAGAGCCGCTCCTGAATTCTTGGTTGGATTATTCAAGATTGAAGTCCCAGAAATATTAAGCGGTTCAGTAGAGATTAAGGCTATTGCTAGAGAGGCAGGTTCTCGTTCAAAGGTTGCAGTAGTATCAAACTCGGACGGGGTTGATCCAATCGGTTCTTGTGTTGGACAAAAAGGAGTCAGAATCAATGCAATTATGAACGAACTAAAATTCGGACCGGTAGAAGAAAAAATTGACATTATACTTTGGGACGAAGATATCCAGCATTTTATCGCTAATGCCTTAAGTCCAGCACAGGTTATTAGTGTCGAAATTACAGATTCACAAAATCACGAAGCAAAAGTTATTGTCCCAGATGATCAACTTTCACTTGCTATCGGAAAAGAGGGGCAAAATGTTCGACTTGCAGCAAGACTTACAGGATGGAACATCGATATACAAGGGGAAACTCTTAAAGCCAACGACCAGGAACAACACGGAAAAATCGACTCCGAAAATACTGCTGAAAATGCTGATTCTCTATCCTCACTAAAATTGTCTACAAGAATTCTTAAGGTTCTCGAAAAGGCTGGGATCACTTCTGTATCTCAGTTAAAAGAATCGATTGAACAAGAAAAAGCTATTGCAGGAGTTGGTGAGAAATCATTAGAAGAAATAAAGGCTGCTCTAAGCTAATGAACAAAATTAAAACGGTCAAGAAAAAACAGGCAATGCGTACTTGCATTGCAACAGGCAAGAAGTATCCAAAAAACGACCTTATCAGGTTTGTACGCACCTCAGATGGAACTATCAAGGTTGATCTAACTGGCAAGTTGGAAGGCAGAGGTGCGAATATGGCAATGGAAGCAGATAACTTCGACTTAGCCATAAAGAAGAAAGCTTTTAATCGCGCTTTCAAGTTAGAAAAGAATTTAACTACGGATGATTTAGCAACATTAAAAAAGGATTTTCTCGCCGCAATAGAAGAGAAGCTATTCCGTAAAGGTAAACAGAAAGTTACGATAAAAGTCTCGAGATCTGAACTAGAAAATATAGCAAATAAATAATACTAGATCAGTTTTACAGATTCACTAACGGCTCCAACGAAAGTTGAGATTTCTTCTGATGCATGAGATGCATTTATCTGGACTCTGATCTCATCTCTGCCTTTAGGCACAACCGGATAGTTGATTGCTGTAACTAAGTATCCACGCTTGAATAATTCCTTTGTTAGTAATTTCGTTTTTTTCTGTATCTCCGATAAGGATAGGTTGTATCGGATGAATTGAATCTGAAGCCATTTCGATGCCGATTTTCTTAATCTCTTCTTTGAAAAGTTGTACATTACTTTCTAGCTTTTGTAGTAGAGCCTGTCCTTCTGTCGAATCGAGCAGATTAACTGCTTGATTTGCTGCGGCTGCAGTTCCCGGGGTGATAGAATTTGAATAAATATAGGTTGCTGCACTTTCTCGCAGATAATCAATTACTGCTTGATTTGCAGCAACATAGCCTCCGTCGGTGCCAAAACCTTTTCCTAGTGTTCCAACTAAAACATCAGCTGTTCCAAGACTGACTTCTTCGGTCCCTCGTCCGGTTTTTCCGAAGGCGGCAACACCATGACAGTCATCGATAATTGTCAGGACTCCTTGTTCATATTCTTTATCGTACATGTCTGCAATTGCCTGGAGTTTCTGTAAATCTTGATATTCGCCGAGCATGCTAAATACTCCATCAGAGATAATAACTGATCTTGTGAATCGGCTTGCATTGTTTGCAAGAATTTCTTCAAGTGCTGCTAAATCAAAATGTGGAAAAACAAGTTTTTGTTCAGAAGGAAGGTTTGCAAGTCTA
Organism: candidate division WS6 bacterium OLB21; assembly: GCA_001567305.1. Lineage (GTDB taxonomy): Bacteria > Patescibacteriota > Dojkabacteria > B142 > OLB20 > OLB21. Next base: position 28,971 of record JYPD01000010.1, read on the forward strand.
ATTCCGTCAATAATGCTTCTGTGATTTAGTTCGTCTGAGATAACCAAGGTATTGTTATCTACTAGTGAGTCTTTACTTTGTCCTTTGCTCAAACTAAAGATTGCTGCCAGATTGGCTGCAAAAGCTGAAGAAAACACGATAGCGTCTTCACGGTTATGGAATTTTGCTAGCGATTTCTCTAATTGTCTATGAATATCAAAAGAACCGGAAATAAATCTGACTGCACCCGGGCCTGTTCCGTATCTTTCTGAGGCTTCGTGTTCGGCTTCAATTAGGGATCTGTTATGTCTAAGTCCAAGATAGTCGTTTGAGTTGAAGATCGTATACTTGTTGCCATCGATAATTGTCTGAGTTGGTTTGTCTTTGATAAAGCCACTGATTAGCTTTTCCTGTCGTTTTGTACTGTGGGCACTATCGATTCTGGCAACTTCTGCTGCTAAGGATTTAAAGAATTTTTGTTTTGACATGTTGTTTTTGTAATTTGTTAATTATTTCTCTAGTTTTGTTTTAATGCCATTGTACAAGGCCTGAGTCATTTCTGTGATGCCAAAATTGTGTTTCCATCCCCAGTCCGTTCTTGCTTGCGAATCATCGATTGAATGTGGCCATGACTCAGCAATCGCCTGTCTAAAATCCGGTTTATAAGAAATCTTAAAGTCCGGAGAGATTATTAGAATTTCATCGACAAGTTCTTGAGGAGTAAAGTTAATTGCGGCAAAGTTATAGCTGGTTCTAATAGAGATCTTTTCAGATGGTGCCTGCATAAGTGCAATTGTGCCAGATATAGCATCATCCATGTACATCATCGGTAGTCGTGTGTCTGCTTTCAGGAAGCATTGATAGGAATTATTTTGCAACAATCCATAAAAGATATGTATTGCATATTCTGTAGTTCCGTCACCGGGTTTTGCTTTGTAACCGTTTAGTCCCGGATACCTAAGGCTACGAACATCGACCCCGTATTTCTTGTGGTAGTATTGGCAGAGAAGTTCGCCACTGACCTTATTTACTCCGTACATTGTGGTTGGTTCAAGTACGGTATGTTGAGGGACATTTGTTTTGGGAGTAGTTGGACCAAAAGCTGCAATTGAACTTGGCCAAAAAACTCGAAGTTTATGTTCTACTGCCAGATCCAGTACATATCTTAATCCATTAACATTGACATCCCAAGCTAGGGATGGATTCTTTTCTCCACCGGCAGAAAGAAGCCCTGCTAGATGATATATTTCGTCAATGTCGTATTTTTTAATTAGCGATTCTAATAAGGTCTTGTCGGTTACATCGCCTTTTTCTAGGATTCCGTCAAATTCTTCACTTATGGTTTCGCGAGCCAGAGCAACAACACTTTCTTTACCATGTATCTTTTGTAGCTCAGGAACAAGATCGCTGCCTACAAGACCAAATGCACCGGTAACTAGGATTCTGGACATAGATAGAGGATAACAATTAAGGTCATGGCGCAATTGCGCCATGACCTATCTTACAACTTACCCAGATTAATTTCCAGTCACTAATAAGTTGCTGAGAATTAAGCTATTAGGAGAGTTTGTTATATAATCTGTCTATTAAAATGCATTGCTGTGGGAATCGATCGGTTGCTAGGAACTCACAATCAATTATATGAACATAAGCCTTCAGCAGGTCTTAGTTTGGTTCCGCCAATTGATGCAGATCAGGTCAGAAGCTTTCTTGGTAAAAGTCATTTCTGGGAAGATGAAAATCTTCCTAATATTATTGCGGGTATTCTAGCAAGACTAGCTTTTTTTCGATACCCAAACTACAATATATACTGATCCAAAACCTGGAGAAACAATTGGTAGAAGAAAAGATAATATGGTCGGTGGAAGCGACTTTGAAAGAGCTTATCTATTTCTCGAAGAAATATTCGGAATCCACGAAGCTGATTCTGAAGTCGGAATTCAGTATTTTCCAGGGACGATTAATCCTCAAAGAAAGGGAGCTATTATATATCCCAAAGATTTGGAAGAAATAATCGAAAGGGTTGATAGTGTCTATTTCGCAGATGATGAAGTTGAGCCAATTGATCTATATCGACCAGTTATCCATTTTCATCTGGATACGGTAAGTGTAAATAATCAGAAAGGAAGTCTAGCGACACTTGAGACTCATATTGATAAGGAAACTGGATTAATCTATACAAGAGGAGCAAATGATATGAAAGGCCAAACTGCACTTGCGGCAGTTGTGATGGAAATGTGCAAACAAAACAACCTTCCGTTGCCCGTATTTCTAATTACCACAGACGAAGAGAAGGCAGGCAAAAATGGAGGAACCAAACTAGCAAATTCTGTTAAGGGTAATGTATTCATAGATTGGGAGCCGGTTGCCGGGCTTGCAGGATGTTTTGTAAACGAAGTTGAACCAGTGCTGGGCGTAGGGCTAGGCACCTCCAGACAACTGGATTTAAAAGCTATGAAGCAAATACAATTAACTATCGGTCAGTTCTATTCTTCAGACCCGATAGCAAGTTGTAATGATCATGAGGTATTTGTATCTGTGAATCCTTCAAATTTTAATGAGCCTTCTAGAGCTACAATGGGAACCCTGCTTGCGATTCTTAGGAAGTATGCTAAGGGTGTTGAAGATCCAGGTATTTGCTATTATATCGATAATGAAAAGAAAAGGACCTCATACCTCAAAAAGCCACTTCTTTCAATTGTCGCTCAAGCTCTCAAGAACCACTATCCTTTACAAAAATCAGATCGACAGATCACTCGAGGTTCAAACACTAAGTTGCTAGGTGGTGTTTTTGGTCGTAGATTCAGGAGAGGAGCTTTTACAGGTAACATCAATACAATAGGTTTCTTTAATAAAGAGAGTATAAGTAATTATCTTGTCATGGGCGTTGACGAGGCGGGAGGTGGAAGGCACAGTAGTACAGAAGCTGTTTATCTACATCAATTAGTTCAGCTTCTTTTTTACGACCTATAAGATTATTGAGCTTCTGAAGGCAGAAGATCAGATTTGAGTCTTTGTAAGCAGCCATTGTATAATGTCCTGCCATGAAGTTGGCCCTATCGTCTAACGGTTAGGACACAAGATTCTCAATCTTGCAATCGGGGTTCGATTCCCCGTAGGGTCATATAATCTTAAAGGTTTAATTAGAATGGATTACACATTTCTTTTACTGCTTGTCGCTATTGCCTTCCTTGTATTTATTTTTCGAGAAAAGCTTTTGGGATCTAAGGTGCAAGAGCTATTTCCGTATAGTAAAAAGGAATATTTCTTAAATATTCCAGAGAGGAAGTTGTACTCCGAAATCAATTCTATACTTCCTACTGATTTTGTTATCGTTCCCCAAGTCTTAATGAGTAGCATTGTTCAAGTTACGACTAAGAATAAAGATTTCTGGACATACCAAAATAAAATTAATCGGAAAACAGTAGATTTCGTCATTTTTGATAGTATTTATCTAAAACCAATCTTAGTGATTGAATATGACGGTAAGAGTCACGCTCGAAAAGATAGAGTATCTAGAGATACTTTTGTTGAAACAGTATTACAGAATGTTGAGATAGAATTTGTACGCATTGCTCACCATAAAAATCTTAACTATAAGGATATCGCTGGACAAATCGTAGATTTTCTAAATAGTGCGGAGCCTCAGCAAGCTAACTAACACCCCTTGCATCTTTTTTAGTTAAATAATATTATATCCCCTATAGGGGGATATTTATGAATCATAAACACGATAAAAGCGCTAAAACACGAGCCATTCACAGGATTAAAATCGTTAAAGGTCATTTGACTAAAATCCAGAAAATGCTGGATAACGATGAGTACTGTGTTGGTATTGTGCATCAATCTCGCGCTGTGCAAAGTGCGCTTAAAAAAACTTGATAGCCTGATCATCGAAAACCATCTTAAGACTTGTGTAATCGATCAAATACAAAATGGAGAAGAGGATCGAGTTGTGGCTGAACTGTTAAAATTATTTGATTACAAAGATTAATAATATGTCAAAACTTAAGGAATGCGTGTTATATGTGGATGGAATGCACTGTGCTGCCTGCGAAGTTTTAATCGAAAAAAAATTACTGGAGCAGTCCGGAGTAGAATCAGTAGATGCCTCCTTGAAGGGCGCAAAAGTAACAGTACACTATTCTGGTGATAAAAAACCAAGTTTGCAAAGACTTAACAAGGAATTCGCAGGTTCGGGTTATGTGTTTTCTGAACAAAAAAGCTTCTCTAAAAGGCAAAGCTTAATATCAATCAAGAACGGTAAGCTGGTTTTGGATAAAGCCAGTTTCTATGGATTTTCAAGAGCTATCCTTCTAGCTGCAATTATCCTTGCTGCTTTCTTTATATTTGAAAGTCTTCACATCGGTCAGTTTGTAAGTATAGATGCATCATCTTCTCTGCCTGCATTTTTTGTTCTTGGGCTTGTAGCAGGAATATCTAGTTGTGCGGCTTTAATTGGCGGGTTGCTCTTGTCAATGACCAAGCAATGGCACGAGATTTACGCTCAGGCAGATGCCAGGACAGAAAGATCCAAACCGCATATAATGTTCCATCTCGGTAGAATAGTATCTTTTGCACTGCTTGGTGGTTTGTTAGGGCTTGCAGGTGAAACTATCTCGTTAAGTAATACAGTAGTTTTCTCTCTGTTAACTATTCTTGTATCACTTGTAATGTTGATCTTAGCTTTGCAAATGATAGGCGTTGAGTGGGCTCATAAATTTAGGTTAACCACTCCGAAATTTCTTTCCAGATTTGTTGCTGACGAGACCAATTTTCAAGGAAGGTATATGCCGGCAGTGATTGGAGCACTTACATTTATTCTTCCTTGTGGCTTTACATTAACAGCGCAAACAATTGCGCTGGCAAGTGGCTCTTTCCTACAGGGATCTCTAATTATGTTGTTCTTTGCACTGGGAACCTTTATTCCTCTAATGGGAATAAGTCTGGGCGGACTAATCTTCAACTCAAAAAAATCGTTAAGTCATAAATTTAATCTTGTTGCAGGAATCCTGGTTTTGTTTTTGTTGTATACAACATCAATGGTCAGCTAAATGTCCTTGGACTCCCAAGTCTAAGCGATTTAATGACAACTTCACAGCAGGATCAAGGTGTTGCTGGTAACGATGAGGATGGGGTGCAAATAATTTCGATTACAGCTCAAGGATTTGAATATACGCCTACCAGCTCTTTAACCATAAAAGCAGGACTCCCAGCTAAATTGATTGTTGATAATCAAGGTATTCAAGGTTGTGGAGCATTTATTGCCGCAAACGGTTTGATAGATGACTTCGTTGCCTTGAAAAAAGGAATTAATGAAATCGATTTAGGTTTACCTGCCAAAGGAAGTTACAAACTTACCTGTTCTATGGGCATGGTTAAGCCACTTACTATAAATGTTATTTAAATGTTAGATGGTTAAAAAGACTTTTCCAGTGATCGGTATTCATTGTGCTGCATGTAAGCAACTTCTGGAGAAAAGCGTCGGGTCGCTTGACGGTGTGTCCAAGGTCCATGTCAATTTTGCCACAGAAAACATAACCATTGAGTTCGACGAAACAAAAGTAAGCAATGGTGATCTTGAGCTTGCAGTTAGTAGCGTCGGAAAATACAGGTTGATCATCGAAGACCAACCTAAAGATCATCATGCCAAAATGCTCAAACAAGATGAATATAAAAGACAACTGAAAATCTTCAGATATGTTCTTCTAGGTAGTCTCCCGTTCTTTGTGATTATGCTCTTAATGTTTCTATCTCAGCTTGGACTTATAGAACTTGATCATAAACCTTTAGGAAAAATTATGTTCAGCGGAAGTGATTACGAAATCAATCTCTTTTTCCTAATTCAATTTCTGATTGCCACTCCATTGGTTTTTCTGGGGGGCAGGGATATTTTTGTGAGCGCTTATAATGCCTTGCGTGCAAGGACGGCAAACATGGACAGCCTGATTGCTCTGGGTACGGGCGCAGCGTGGTTGTTTTCGACTATCGTTACCTTTGTGCCTGATGCTTTTTCCGAAATAAATGCCGATGTCTTCTTTGAAGCTGCGGTTTTTATCATCCTGTTTATTTTGCTTGGCCGACTTCTTGAAGCTAAGGCTAAAGGGCAGGCAAATGATGCAATCACAAAATTGCTTGAATTGCAGGCAAAAGATGCGACGGTAATTAGAGATGGCATAGAGGTCAGAATCCCAATCGAGCAGGTAATAGTCGGAGATATTATTGTTGTTAGACCTGGTGAAAAAATCCCGGTTGATGGTGTTATCACTGAAGGTTCATCTACTCTTAACGAATCAATGGTTACCGGCGAATCTATTCCGGTTACAAAAAGTGCAGGAGATCAAGTAATAGGCTCCACAATTAACAAAACGAGCAGTTTTAAGTATAAGGCTGAAAAAGTTGGCAGCGATACTATGCTTGCCCAGATTATACAATTAGTTGAAGAAGCTCAAGGCACTACTGCTCCAATTCAAAAAACTAGCCGATCAGGTATCTTCGGTTTTTGTCCCAATAATTATCCTTATCTCTATTACGGCTTTAGTATTTTGGTTGCTGATCGCTCCGCAGCTAGGTCTGATATATCCAGAAATAAATCCACTTAGACTTGCAGTTTATATTGCCGTAACAATTCTAATCATAGCCTGTCCCTGTGCTTTGGGACTAGCAACTCCAACGGCTTTAATGGTTGGAACAGGAAAAGCAGCCAGCAAGGGGATTTTAGTTAAGAATGCTCAGGCCTTAGAATATGCTCACAAAATAGACACCTTAATCTTTGATAAGACTGGTACTCTCACCAAAGGGTTCCCCGAAGTAAAAGAATTCATTTCTATCGATTCCAGTAAAAATGATGAAATCCTAAATCTGGCACATGCGGTAGAACATTTATCCGAACATCCTCTGTCTTTAGCAATAGAGAAATACGCGTTGGCAAATACAAAATCAATAGATAAGCAATCAAAAGTAAATGATTTTAAAATGCTTGAAGGACTTGGAGTCGAGGGAAAAGTTGGTAAAAACTCTGTTTCCATAGGGAACGCCAAACTAATGAATCTAAAACAAGTCTCTATTCAGCCAGAACTTGGTAAAAAGTCAGAAGAACTAACAAGACTCGGCATGACAGTTATTTATCTGGCAGTGAATAATAATCATCTGGCAATTTTTGCCATTGCCGACACTATAAAAGAAGAATCTAAAGAAATAATTGAGAAGATTAAAAGCTTTGGGATTAAAACGGTCATGCTTACCGGAGACAATGAAGGTGCAGCAAATTACATTGCCAGGTCGCTTTCCTTGGATCAAGTATATGCAGATGTTTTGCCTGCAGAGAAATCACAGATAGTAAGCAGGTTGCGAGCAGAAAAAGGAGGGATAGTGGCAATGGTTGGTGACGGGATTAACGATGCTCTAGCACTTGCCAACGCAGATATCGGTATTGCTCTTGGTACAGGCACTGATATTGCTATTGAAGCTGCCGATATAGTTCTAATTAAAGGGAATTTACGAAAAGTATTGCAGACAATAGAACTATCGAATTCAACTCTAAGAGTAGTTAAACAGAACTTGATCTGGGCTTTTTCCTACAATGTTCTTGCGATTCCACTTGCTGCAGGAATATTATTTCCATTCACAGGGATTCTGCTTTCGCCTGTAATTGCAAGCGCAGCTATGGCATTCAGCTCTGTTTCGGTCGTTCTAAACAGCATAAGATTAAAAGGCAAGATATAAGACTCTAAATAAATCTCAATGAAGCGATTATGTTCTGGCGCATCCTCTGGATAACCTGTTCGGTAGGTTCAAAACAGCTAATTGGTTCCCTCTTTTTTTGACTTTGCCAATTCTTCCTTTAATTCTTTCATTTTGAGTTCTCGATGTACCATAGTTTTGGCAATCTCTGCTGATTCAGCCGATACTCTTTCTAACTCCTGATTCTTTTGAAGTAGCTCTGAACTAGTATACTCAAGTTTCTTGATGTATTCTCCAAGTCGCTTATTTGCTGCAGAAATCTCATCTTTTTGTTTTTCTAAAGATCTCTCGCTTGCCTTCCAAGCAGTTGCAAGAAGGTATATTAAAACTGCTAAGGATAAGTAACTGGCTAGATATGATAAGAAGGCTCGTATAGAGAATCCGGAAATCTCTGAAATATTAAGAGCGAAGAAATGTGTTGTAATAACAAACAAATATGTGAATACTGCTAATAGGGATAGGCGATTTCTATTCATAAAGATTACTACTGCCGGAAATAGAAATGTCCAATAGACATCTTCGCTGAAGAGTCCTCCGGTAAAGTAGATTACAAACGATGAGTAGAAAAAAAGAATTATAAGTAGATATTTCTCTGGTCGTTTGTAATTATCTCTGATCATTCTTAGGCTGAGGATTAAGCTTATTACGGTGGATATCCCTATGAGAAGTGCTAGGAAGTAGTCTGAGAATAAGATTGAGATAACGACATAAACAACCTGTGATATTGCTCCTATGAGCATGAATATACCGAAATACTTGTTTTGCATTGACTTTATATTGCTTACCACAAATAGTCTAATAATCGTATAGAAATATTCTTGCATACAATTCAACCGATGTCATTAACGGTGATTATTGTATTTATTGTTTTATGTTATAATCTTTTCAGCTACTGAAGCGTGTTAATAAAAATGACTGCTTTGAGTGAATTCTCCCAAGTAATTTGGCGTAGCGTGATTTTATTTAATTTAGTTAAACGATGAACAGCAAATTATTTGTTGGAAATCTTAGCTGGAATGTCGACAACGAAATGCTTCGTGAGGCATTCAGCGCCGTAGGTACTGTTGTAGAAGCAGTAGTCATTGTTGACAAATTCAAGAACCGATCAAAAGGTTTCGGATTTGTTACCATGTCTTCAGCCGCAGAAGCAGAGGCAGCAGTTGCCGAGCTTAATGGCAAAGAGGTAGACGGCCGCCCAATCCGCGTTTCAATCGCAGAAGAGCGTAAAGACCGTGGTCCAAGAAACAACAATCGTGGAAACGATGGTTTCAGCCTCGAAGGCTAATCCACAACCGCAATTAAAAGGCCGGCTATGCCGGCCTTTTTTATGCTTTACATCTTTTTCTTAGAGTTTGTCTGCAGCTCTTTTTCCAAGCACCATTTCAACTTCTAGTTTTAAGAAGTTCTCTGCTTTTTCGAGCGTATCTTGTTGAAAGCTGTTGAGCTTTTTGTCTTCTTTAGCCCGTTTTTTTGATAGTGATTTTAAAAAAGCAATAACCCAAGCAGCATCGGTTAAAGAGCCTGATTTCATTTTTAAGTCGATCTCAAGTTCTATTGCCTCAAGCTCGGAATCTTTGATTCGAAACTGTCTATCTAGTTCTTTAAGAGCATCTTTTACAGCAGCTTTGCTGGAAAGAGTTCTGATTCCAAAATCTGCAAATTTATCCATAGGCACTGCTACAGATAAATTGGTGTTTTTAAACTCGATATGGCAATAATTTAAAGACTTGTCTCCAACTTCTTCGAGAGATATATCTGTTACGGTGCCTGGCCCGTATATGGGATACATTACGGTCAGTCCTTTTTTCAACATAATTCCATATTAATAAATTATTCCGGAAACTTTATTGGGGAGTACTCTTCTATTATACCATAATTTTAAGTAGTAAATTTGTATATCAATAATAGAATTCATTAAGTTATTATTGTAAATAGGTGACATAGCCTGCTATAATACACTGCCTCGAATTTGAGGAATATTGCAATTTCACTTTTTCAAGTCTAAATATTATGGCTAATAAGGTTGACTATAACTCGGTTAAAGATTTGCAGCACTACAGAAATATCGGCATTATCGCCCATGTAGATGCTGGTAAAACAACTACCACAGAAAGAATTCTTTACTATACAGGTAAAAAACATACAATCGGCGAAGTTCACGATGGTGCATCCGAAATGGACTTCATGGACCAAGAAAAAGAAAGAGGCATTACTATTCAATCAGCTGCTACAACTTGTTTCTGGAGTCTTAACGATGTGCTTTACAGAATCAATATTATCGATACTCCAGGTCATGTAGATTTCACTGCAGAAGTCGAAAGATCTCTTCGGGTTCTCGACGGAGCAGTTGTCATCTTCGACGGTAAAATGGGTGTAGAACCACAATCCAGTAAGGTATGGGGACAGGCAGACAAATATAATGTACCTAGAATGTGTTTCGTTAATAAGCTCAATCTTGTTGGAGGTAGCTTCGATATGAGTCTTAAATCCATTCAAGAAGAGCTAAGCGATGATGCCGTCGCAATTACATATCCTATCGGAATTGAGCACGAACTTCGTGGATATGTTGACCTTATCACCATGAAAGCCTATGAGTATGCAGAAGGTTCAGATAAACAAGAGTTTAAAGAAATCGAAATACCAGCAGACATTAAAGATAGAGTTCACGAATTACACGAAAAGTTGGTCGAAAAGCTTGCAGAAGCAGATGATGTCCTAATGGAAAAATATCTCGAAGATGGAGTGCTAGAAGTTGAAGAAATGTATACAGCACTGCGCATCCTTACTCTTGCCAGAAAAGTATTCCCAGTCACAGGCGGAGACTCCAGAATGGCAGACACAAAGGTTCTTCTTAATAATATTGTCAGATATCTTCCTTCTCCTTATCAAAAGGTTTATGCCTACGAAAATGCAGAAACCGGAGAAATGGAAGAATATACAGGTCAAATCGTTGGAATTAATCCTGACAACGACGAAAAAGTTGTTTGGGATGTTTCTGATACATCAGAATTCTGCGGTCTTGTCTTTAAAATTGCCGTAGATCCTCATGTCGGTCAAATTGCATTTGCTCGTGTCTATAGCGGAAAGCTTGATGCCGGAAGTTTCGTTTATAACTCATCCAGAAGAAAGAAGGAAAGAATCGGAAGACTTCTTATGATGCACGCTAACGACAGAGAAGATATAACTTCAGTTAGAGCCGGAGACATTGTCGCCATTGTTGGACTTAAAGAGTCGTACACTGGAAACACAATATGTAGCGACTCTAAACCAATTTTAGTTGAAAGTATCGATTTCCCAGATCCAGTTGTTAGCTTGGCAATCGAGCCAAAAACAAAATCTGACCAAGAAAAAATGGGAGAAGCATTACGCAAACTCATGCAAGAAGATCCAACCTTTAAAGCAGAGTCAGATAAAGAAACTGGACAAACAATTATTATGGGAATGGGAGAACTTCATCTTGATATCAAAGTTGATATCATGAGAAGAACATACGGAATAGATGTCATTACCGGTGCTCCACAAGTTGCCTATCGCGAAACCATAGAAGTCGAAACAGAACACCATGAACTCCTCAAAAAACAAACCGGAGGTTCTGGACAATTTGCTGACATTACTATTGTAGTTATGCCTCAAGAAAGAGGGAAAGGTTACGAGTTCATCAACGAAATTAAAGGGGGAGCAATTCCTATGGAATTTATTCCATCAGTAGATAAAGGAATTCAAGAATCTCTACATAGTGGAGTACTTGGCGGATATCCCGTAGTTGATGTGGCAGTTAGATTAACAGATGGTTCTTACCACGAAGTTGACTCAAATACTGATACATTTAGAATTGCCGGATCAAGAGGCTTTAAAGAAGCTTGCAGAAAAGCCAAGCCAATCTTGCTCGAACCTATAATGAAGGTTGTCGTTACAACTCCAGATGATTACGCTGGAGATGTTACAGGTGCGCTATCATCAAAAAGAGGAGTAATTAAAGGAATGAATCCTAAAGGTAAGGTGCAAGAAATCACAGCATATGTTCCACTTGCAAATATGTTTGGCTGGATTAACGATTTAAGGTCTATGTCTAAAGGAAAAGCCAATAGTGTCATGGAATTTGGACACTACGAGAAGGTACCTGAGAATATAACTAACGAAGTACTTGGGGTTAAGACTAAATAATTTTTTTAGCAAAGAATAGCCAAAAGCATTGCACTAAATGGTAAAATTTGCTATAAAGACTACTCAAGTTGTAGTATTAACTGCTTGTTGCCTTATTGAGTGATTACTTTTTTGTATTCTGCCCAATCCGTCTGGCAGAGAAGTAAATACTCAATCGGTACAAGCTTTGTAATTTTAATTCTGTATTAACATACAATGGCTGATAAAAAGTTTGAGAGAACAAAGCCTCATGTTAATGTCGGTACACTTGGTCATATTGACCACGGTAAAACAACATTAACTGCTGCTCTTATCGCTTATGCAAAGCGATCCGGTCGAATTTCTTCAGAAAAAGGTTACGAAGAAATTGCCAAAGGTGGAGTCGTTCGTGACAAAACCAAAATTGTTACAGTTGCTTCATCACATGTCGAGTACGAATCAGAAAAAAGGCACTATGCCCATATCGATTGTCCTGGACACAAAGATTACATTAAAAACATGATCACCGGTGCCGCCCAGATGGATGGTGCAATTCTTGTTGTATCTGCAACTGATGGTCCAATGCCTCAAACAAAAGAGCATATCATTCTTGCAAGGCAGGTTGGTGTTCAATACTTGGTAGTCTTTATCAATGTCTTCGATGACAGTATGGACGAAGATCTACTTATGCTTGTAGAAGAAGAGATCAGAGATCTACTTAGTAAGTACGAATACCCAGGCGACAAAATTAAAGTTGTTAAGGGTAGCGCACTTAAGGGATTAAACGGTGGCGACGAAGGAGATGCAACCATGAAAGAACTTATGGATGCATTAGATGTAGAAGTACCAGATCCAGTTCGCGAAATTGACAAACCATTCTTAATGTCAGTAGAAGATGTTTTCTCTATCGAAGGTAGAGGTACAGTTGCTACAGGTAGAATCGAAAGAGGAGTTGTCAAAGTCGGAGAAGATGTAGAACAAATCGGTCTTGCAGAAGATGTTAAGAAATTAACAATCACTGGAGTAGAAATGTTCAACAAACAGTTAGACGAAGGTCAAGCTGGAGACAATGTCGGTCTTCTAATCAGAGGTATTAAAAGAGACGAAATTAAAAGAGGTCAAGTTCTTGCTAAACCAGGATCAATCAAACCTCATACAGAATTCGAAGCAGAAGCCTACATTCTTTCCAAAGATGAAGGTGGAAGACATACTGCATTCTTTACTGGATACAAACCACAGTTCTATATCAGAACAGCTGATGTTACTGGAGATGTTACACTTCCAGAAGGAACAGAAATGGTTATGCCTGGCGACAATGCAACTTTCGTAGTCAAGCTAAATACACAAGCTGCTATCGAAGAAAAGATGCGCTTCGCAATTCGTGAAGGTGGCAGAACAGTAGGAGCTGGTGTTGTTACAAAGGTGATTAAATAAATGATTTTACTAAGGGGAGGTTGCAACGCCTCCCCTTTAGATCAACTAATAAAATGCAGAGAATAAGAATCAAAATAAAAGGATATGACAGCAAAGTGGTTGACAAAGCCACAGAGCAAATAATTGATACAGCAGTTAGAACAGGTGCTAAGACTTTTGGCCCTATTCCTTTGCCTACCAAAAGTCGTCGATTTACTGTCCATAAGTCACCACATGTGGATAGCAAATCGAAAGATCATTTTGAACTTAATACACATAAAAGGCTTATTGATATTGTAGATCCTACAAGTAAGACAATCGACTCACTGACCCATCTACAGCTTGCTGCCGGTGTGTGGATAGAGATTAAATAATTTACTAGATAATTAACAGAGTCTTTCGGAATTTACCGAAAAGACAGCTAACCGAATAATTATGAAAGCAATAATTGGCGAAAAAAAACAAATGACAAGAATCTTCAATGAAGATGGTCAAGTTGTTCCTGTAACAATTATTGATGTTAAAGGATCAGTAATAGCCTTAGAAAAAACATTAGACAGAGATGGTTATAATGCCGTAGTTATCGGATTTGGTAAAAAGAATAAAGCAACAAAGGCAGAAGCTGGAAAATACAAAAAACTTGGATTTGTTCCAATGGTTTCTATGGAAGCAAGAGACTTTAAACTAGATGCAGACGCAGGAACAGAATTAAAAGCAGGAATATTTGAAGTAAACGAAAAAATTGATGTTTCAGGTGTTAGCAAAGGAAAAGGCTTTCAGGGAGTTGTTAAAAAATGGGGTTTTAGCGGAGGACCAAAGACACATGGACAATCAGATAGACACAGAGCTGCTGGTTCTATCGGCTCAGGTACTACTCCAGGTAGAGTCTATAAAGGCAAGAAAATGGCAGGAAGAATGGGTGGTGATAACAAAACAGTAAGAAATCTGAGAATTGTTGCTATCGACGAAGCTAATGGATTGATTGCAGTTAAGGGTGCAATCCCAGGTGCTAAGGGATCAATAGTTATGGTTAAATCGGTAAATTAATATGCAAGCTCAAACATTTACAAAAACTGGAACAAAAGCAAAAGAAGCAGTAAAACTTGATAAGTCTGTCTTCGGAGCAGAAATTAATCAAGCCTTGATTGATCAGTCTGTGTATGTATACTTAAGCAACCAAAGACAGGCTAATGCTCATAGCAAGAATCGTGGAGATGTCAGCGGTGGTGGAAAGAAACCTTGGAGACAAAAAGGTACAGGCCGTGCAAGACATGGATCAAGCAGAAGTCCAATCTGGACAGGAGGAGGAGTCACATTTGGTCCAACCAATAACAGAAACTACAAAAAATCGTTATCTAAAAAAATGAAAAAGGCTGCTATGAGATCAGCACTTTCATACCTACAGGCGAATAATAAGGTATCTGTTTTTGAAGGATTTGATATTGCAGAAACAAAGAAAACAGCAGGATTACAAGCAATTCTTAATAAAGCCGGAATAGAAGGCAAAACAATTGTCCTCCAAGGTAAGCTTGATGACGAACTTTTGCTTGCAGCTAGAAACATTAAGTCAGTTATTATGAGTCATGTCGGAGAAATTAATGTATACAGTTTACTTAATGCAGATAATGTCATAATAATTGAATCCGCTCTAGAAGAAATAACGAACAAATGGGGAGAAAAGCAGGCTGTTGTTAAAGAAGAAAAACCTAAAGTAGTAAAAGTATCTAACAAATCAGAAAAGAAATAATTATGAAAGTGGTACTTATCAGACCAATAATTACAGAAAAAACACTTATGCTTGCCGATAAGAATAATCAATTTACTTTCTTAGTAAATTCTAATGCAGGCAAGATCGAAATAGCTAAAGCAGTAACCGAAAAGTTCAATGTTAGTGTCCTATCAGTTTCTGTTGCTAACACTCTCGGAAAAAGAGTTAGATTTGGCAAAGCAAGAATAGAAGGACAAAGAGAGACAGCTAAAAAAGCAGTAGTCACTTTGAAAAAAGGAGATAAAATCTCAACTTTTGAAATCAAGTAATAATGGCACTGAAATTATACAAACCAACAACACCAACTAGAAGACACACGATTCTTATAGATCACAGCAGTCTTACTAGGAAACAACCAGAAAAAAAAACTGACAACTAAGATCGGTTACAATGCTGGCAGAAATTCTAGAGGTGTAATCACTATTAGACACAGAGGAGGCAGAGTTAAGAGAAAATACAGGCTTATTGACTTTGCAAGAGATAAGCATAATATTCCTGCAGTCGTAGAAGCTCTAGAATATGATCCAAATAGAACATCTTTCATTGCTCTATTAAAGTATGCAGATGGTGAAAGACGCTATATACTTGCACCAAACGGAATAAAAGTCGGGGACAAGCTTATGTCAGGAGACAAGGCAGAAATTAAAGTCGGAAACGCATTGCCATTAAAAAAGATTCCTGCAGCTACATTTGTACATAATGTTGAAATTCTACCAGGGAAAGGCGGAACGCTTGGAAGATCAGCTGGAACATTCATTCAGATACAAGGTGGAGCTAAGGGGTACATTCAATTAAAAATGCCAAGTGGAGAAGTCAGACTTGTAAGAGAAGAATGTTATGCTACAATCGGGTCACTTAGTAACGCAGAGAATAAAAACAAGAAACTTGGAAAAGCTGGCAGAAAAAGAAAGATGGGTTTTAGACCTACTGTCAGAGGTGTTGCAATGTCGGGCGGTACTCACCCTCACGGAGACGGACAGGGTAAAAGCGGTAGACACGGTACAGGAGGACCAGCAAAAGATAAGTGGGGTAATACAGTTGGTACAAGAACTAGAAAAAACAAGAGAACAAATAAATTCATTGTTCACAGAAGACCAAATAAAAAGGGTCGAAAAAGTAAGAAATATAAGACCATAATTTAGTAATAACATAGAATGTCTAGATCAAGTAAAAAAGGGCCATTTGTTGACGAAAAGCTCGTAAAAAAAATTCATAAAATGAAGCAGACAGCTAAACATATGCCAATCAAAACTTGGGCAAGATCTTCATCGATCTCTCCTGAGATGGTAGGTTTAACTTTCGAAGTTCATAACGGAAAAGAATTTATTAAAGTATTTGTTACAGAGTCCATGGTCGGTCACAAGCTTGGGGAATTTTCCTTGACTCGCAAATTCCAGGGTCACAGTAAAAAAGGTAAAATCGCTAAAGCAACTGGTACTGGTGGAAGAGTATTATCTGAATAATGAACAATACAGTTTACGCTAAAACAAAATATGTCAGAATGTCTGCACAAAAGGTCAGACTTGTGGTGGATATGGTCAGAGGAAAGAATGCACTAGAAGCACTTGTAGAACTTAAGTTCGTTAACAAGTACGCAGCATTACCAGTGATTAAAACTATCGAATCTGCTGTTGCAAACGCAGTAAACAACGACGATGCAGACAGAAAATCTCTAGTTATTGTTGAAGCTTTTGTTAACGAGGCTCCAACATTTAAACGAGGAAGAGCTGTCTCAAAGGGCCGATATCACAAAATTCTTAAGAGAAACAGCCATATTATAATTGGTGTTTCAGATCAAAAAAAGAAGATACAAAGAAAGTAAAGAAAGAAGTAGCACCAGAAGCAAAGGTCGAAGTTAAAGAAATCAAGAAAAAAACTGAAACAAAAACAAAGTCAAAAAGCTAAATCTAATTCTAATTCTAAGAAGAAACAAGACTAATGGGTCAAAAAGTAAACGCACATGGATTCAGGTTAGGAGTCAATAAAGGCTGGAATTCAGTGTGGTACGCACCAAAAGATCAATACGCAGACTTACTTCTTGAAGATGTCAAAGTCAGGGAGTTTATTCGTGAGAAACTGCAGAATGCAGGTGTAGATACCGTAAAAATCAAAAGATCAATGAATAGAATTACAATAGAAGTTACGGTTGCCAGACCAGGAGTTGTTATTGGTAGAGGCGGAGCAAGTATCGAGGATCTAAAAAAGAAAGTTAGCAGAATGGTTAAGGGCGATGTAGATTTGAAAATCTTTGAAGCCAAAAGACCAGAAACACTTGCCAGATTAATTGCAGAAAATGTAAAAAATCAGGTTGCCAGGCGTATAGTTCCCAAATATGCTATGAGCAGAGAAATCGAAAACGCTAGGAATTCTGGACAAGTTAAAGGAATTAGAATTTGGGTCAGCGGTAGAATTAAAGGTGCAGAAATTGCCAGAACAGAAAAATCACAATGGGGTTCAATTCCATTGCAGACTCTTAGAGCAGATATTGATTATGCATTCACAGAAGCCCAGGTGCCAAACGCCGGTAAGCATGGTATTAAAGTCTGGGTATATACAGGTGAAAAAATGGGAATAGAGGATTCTGAATAGTTAGTTAATTAAGAAATTATGTTACAACCAAGGAAAACAAAACATAGAAAAGAATTCAGAGGCCAAATGAAAGGTCAGGCTATGAAGGGAAACAAAGTTACCGTAGGTGACTTTGGACTACAAGCCACTACCAGAAGCTGGATTAATGGGAGACAAATAGAAGCAGCTAGAAAAGTAATCGTTCGCGAGATGAAAAGAAAAGGTAAGCTGTGGATCAGAATCTTTCCACATAAACCATATACCAAGAAACCAGCAGAGGTAAGAATGGGTAAGGGTAAAGGTGATGTAGAAGGTTATGTAGCAGTTGTCAAACCAGGAAGAGTTATGTTTGAAATCGGTGGAGTTACAGAAGAAACAGCTCATGAAGCTCTCAGAAAAGCAGCTCAGAAGCTACCGGTTTTAACAAAAATAATTGAAAAGAATTAATCATGAAATCAAAAGAGCTAATTAAGCAAACAAAATCACAATTGCAAAATAGATTGGCAGACAAAAAGAATGAGCTTGCATCTGTTTTGTATGATATAAAGATTGGTCAAGAAACCAACTTTAGTGTTACCAGAAAGATTAGAAAAGAAATAGCTCGAATAATGACATCTCTAAACATGAATACTTTTAGTAAAGAAGAGGTTAGTGAACCTAAAGAAACAATTAAAAAAGATAGCAAAAAGGTGTCTAAATCTGATAAAATCACGAAGTCCTAAACATAATAATGAAAGCAGATAAAACAAAAACAACAACAGAGAATCGAAAGCCAAAGTGGTTTGTAGGCGAGGTTATAAAGAATTCAGCAGAAAATACTATTGTAGTAAAGGTTGAATCTAAATATGCACATCCAAAATATGGAAAAATCATTAAAGTGCATAAGACATATCAGGCACACTGTGAAGATAAAACTGTTACAGTCGGTGATATCGTTATGATCGAAGAAGGTAGACCAGTAAGTAGACATAAGTCATTCTATTTTAGAAACAAGGTAGAGAAGAAAAGCTAATGGTACAATCATTATCCAGATTAAAAGTTGCAGATAATAGCGGTGCCAAAGAAATCATGGTTATTCAGGTTCTAGGCAGAAAAAAGGGTGGTATGTATCAAAGATATGCTCATGTTGGTGACATTGTGAGTGCATCTGTAAAGAAAGCTCTACCAAACGGAAACATGACACCAGGTGATGTTGTACACGCTGTTATTGTTAGAACAACAAAAGAGACAAGAAGAAAAGATGGCTCATATATTCGGTTTGACGACAATGCAGCAGTAATAATTGATAAAGATAAAAAAGATCCAAAAGCAACTCGTATTTTTGGACCTGTTGCTCGAGAACTCAGAGAAAAAGGATTTATGAAAATTGTTAGTTTAGCACCAGAGGTACTGTAATGAAAATTAAAAAAGGAGACACAGTAAAAGTAATAACAGGAAAAGAAAAAGGCAAAACCGGAAAAGTTAACAGAGTATTTCGTGAAAGCGAAAGAGTTGTTGTAGAGGGTGTGAATATTGCAAAGAGGCACAGAAAAGCAACTTCGCAAAATACAAAATCAGGAATAATTGAATTTGAATCACCAATCGCAATTTCCAATGTGATGCTGATCGACTCTAAGACTGGTAAAACAAGTAGAGTCGGATTCAAGTTTGAAAACAATAAAAAATTTCGTGTAGCTAAGAAATCAGGAGAGAAAATATAATGTCCAAAGATAAATCAAGACTACAACTTAAGTACGAAAACGAAATAAGACAAGATTTAATGAAAGAGCTTGGTATAACTAATGTTATGGCTGCTCCAACAGTAACCAAAATTGTTGTAAACTCAGGACTTGGAGAAGCAAAAGTTGATCATGGAGTAATCGATGAAATGGTCAGAGATATTGCATTAATTACAGGTCAAAAGCCAGTAGTTACTCGAAGTAGAAAAGCAATATCAAACTTTAAAATCAGAGAAAACATGGATATCGGAGTTAAAGTCACACTCAGAAATGATATGATGTGGCATTTTCTAGATAGACTTATTTCGATTTCTTTACCTAGAATCAGAGACTTCAGGGGAATATCTGACAGAGCTTTTGACAAGAAAGGAAATTATTCTTTAGGAATCAAAGAGCATACTGTTTTCCCAGAGGTTGATGCTACAAAAGTTTCTAAGCTTAGAGGTTTGCAGATAATAATTAATACATCTGCAAGGAACGATAACGATGCTCTACTTCTCTTAAAGAAGCTTGGAATGCCTTTTGTTAAAAGAGATGAAAAAAATAATCAAGCTGAATAATAAATAACAATGTCAACAACAGCTCAAGAAGCAAAAGAAAAAAGATTAAAAAAGAAAAGCAAATACTCATCCCGAGTATTTAATAGATGTCAAATGTGCGGCAGAGCCAGAGGCTATCACCGTATGTTTAAATTGTGCAGAATTTGTCTTAGAGACAAAGCACTCGCTGGAGATATTCCAGGTTTGCGTAAATCATCTTGGTAATTAATTAGAAAGAAATAATGGTAAACGATCCAATAGCAGACATATTAACAAGAATAAGAAATGCAGTTATGCGAAACCTTAAAGAGGTTAGAGTTCCTAAATCAAGGATGGTTGAATCTATAGTCAAGATTCTTGAACAAGAAAATCTAATTGAAGGGTTCACTGTTGCTTCTGAAACAACAGGAAATCAAGCAGAATTGGTAGTAAATTTGAAGTACAACGAAGATGGCTCATCTGTAATCAGTAAATTGATCCGTGTTTCAAAGCCCGGTCTAAGAGTCTATACAGGTTACAAAGATATTAAACCAGTACTTAATAACATGGGAATTGGGATTTTTTCGACACCCAAGGGTATATTGACTAACAAACAAGCAATAGCCGAAAAAGTCGGAGGAGAATATTTGTGTCAAATTTGGTAATAATGTCAAAGATCGGAGAAAAACAAATTAATATTGATTCAGCAAAGATTTCTGTAGAAATCACTAAGGGTGGAGATTTCAATCATCTATTGGTGACAATCAAGGGACCAAAGGGAGAACTTAAGCAATCCATAGAAAAAGGAATTGAAGTCAAATTAGAAGACGGAATATTAACAGTAGAAAGAAAGTCTGAAGAAAAAGAAATAAAAAGCCTACATGGTCTATACAGATCACTCTTGGCAAATATGGTTGAAGGTGTAACTAACGGATATGAAAAGAAACTAGAAATTCATGGAGTAGGTTTTAGAGGTGTCCAAAAGGGAAAGGCAATTGAATTCGCACTTGGATTTAGCCATCCAGTTCTTTATGAAGCACCAGAAGATATCGAGATCACTATGGAAGGTCAAGAAATTGTTATTGTTAGAGGAGTTGATAAGCAAAGAGTTGGTCAAATTGCTGCCGAAATTAGAGCTATCAGAAAACCAGAACCATATAAGGGTAAAGGCGTAAGATACCAGGGCGAGCAAGTTAAGAGAAAGGCCGGTAAAGCCGGAGGATCATAATCTAGAATTTAAAGTAATGAAAAATCTTAAAACAGAAAAAAGATTAAGAAGAAAAAGTAAGATCAAGAATAGAATCAGAGGCACGAAAGAAATGCCTAGATTAACTGTATATAGATCGAATAAGCATATTTATGCTCAATTAATAGATGATTCTATCGGAAAAACAATAGTTGCCGCTTCTGATGCAAAAGTAAAAAAAAGATCTGCGACAGAAAAAAGCAATTAGTGTCGGAGCTGATATTGCCAAAGCAGCTCTTGCTAAAAAAAGTGAAAAAAGTTCGATTTGATAGAAACGGATACAAGTATCATGGTAGAGTTAAAGCTTTAGCAGATGCTGCTAGAGGAGAAGGTTTATCATTCTAAATTAATAATTAACATGGCCGATCAAGACAAGAAAAATACAAAACCAGAAGTTAAGAAACCTGATACAAAGGGGACTGCAGAAAATGCTCCTGTAAGAGGTGATAGAAGAAATATGCAGACCCAGAAAAGAAGACCAGATTCAAGAGGCAGAAGAGGTAAAAAGGAGAACTCAGACGGTGTAGACAAAAAGATTGTTTCAATTAGAAGAGTCTCAAGAACATATTCAGGAGGAAAGCGTATGAGACTTAGTGTCTTGGTTGTCGCAGGGGACAAAAACGGAAGAGTTGGAGCAGCCCTTGCTAAAGCTGCCGATGTTAGAACAGCCGAGGATAAAGCATTCAGTTTAGCCAAAAAGAAGATGGTAAAAGTTTCTCTTCGCGGAGGAACAATACCTCATCAAGTAACTTACAAAAAAGGTGCAGCCAGAATCTTTATGAAACCAGCAGCACCTGGAACTGGAGTTATTGCCGGTGGAGCAATGAGAGCAGTTTTAGAACTTGTAGGTGTTAAAGACATTCTTACAAAAGTAATCGGATCATCTAACAATATCTCAAATGTATATGCAGCTATAGAAGCTTTGCAATCACTTAAACCAGTTAAGAGAAGCAATAATGTTAAAGAATCTAAGTAAACATTCACAAAAGAAATCAAAAAGAGTAGGTAGAGGCTATGGCTCTGGAAAAGGAGGACACACTTCCTCACGAGGTCAAAAAGGTCAAAAATCAAGAGCAGGTTATAAACCAGCCAGAAAAGCTTTTGAAGGAGGCTCAATGCCACTTTCCAGAAGATTACCTAAATTCAGAGGATTTAGAAGAGGATATTTCAAATCAAGATTTAATCAAATAATACTTTCGTTAAGTGATTTAGATGTATTCAAATCTGGCGAAACGGTGTCATTTGAAACACTTACATCTAAGAACATGATTCCTGCAAAGAGCAAAAACAATACAATAAAAATACTTGGAAACGGTAAACTCAACAAAAAACTAAACATTAGCGGTATTGAATTATCCGAATCTGCAAAAGGTAAAATCTTGGCAGAGGGTGGCAGTGTCGAGTAATTATTTTAGTGATCGCCAATATTGAAAAAGCGACTAGGATCTATTCTCAAAGCTCCTTTATTATTATTAAAAACGCCCAGGTGGGGTGGTGACAAAGAAATTTGCTAAGGCTACCGGAAGTATCTCTCTTTTTGATTCTCTTAAAAATCCAAGTATCAGAAAAAAAATCCTGTTCACATTTGGTATTCTTGTTGTTTATAGAATACTAGCAGCTATTCCTTTACCGGGCATTGATGTTCGCTTATTTACTGAGGTATTTGGGAATAATCCTTTAACAAATATTTTTACTCTAGTTACGGGCGGAAGACTTGATAATCCATCGCTTGTCGCTATAGGTCTTGGTGCTTATATTAATGCTTCAATTATCATTCAGCTATTACAGACAGTAATTCCTAAGTTCGAAGAACTTTCCAAAGAGGGTGAAAGAGGCAGGCAAACATTAAATCAGTACACACGATTACTTGCGGTTCCGTTGAGTGCTGTTCAAGCATTTGTAATATTCACTATTCTGCAAAATGCTGGCTCTTCTGTACCACAGTTGGCAGGTATTGTCGATAATATTACTACACTCGAAATCGTAACTATGATTGTTGCTCTAACGGCCGGTAGCATTGTCTTAATGTGGCTGGGTGAATTAATCACAGAAAATGGTATTGGTAATGGAATCTCAATTCTAATTACTGTTAGCATTCTAACAGCTGTTCCGGGGCTTATCGCCAGAGATTTCTTTTTTGTTTCTCAAGATTTACAACTTCTCGCAGCCGGTAATTTCAATGTACTATTGAATGAAAACTTTACTTTGATATACGCAGTTACTATTGGTCTGGTACTTCTGGTACTAGGAGTAGTAGCTATCAATGAAGCGGTACGCAAAATATCTATACAATATGCACGCAGGTTTAGAGGAGATGGTGCGCAAAGTAGTTACCTGCCTTTAAAAATCAATCAGGCCGGAGTTATTCCTGTAATCTTTGCATCAGCTTTGCTTACATTCCCACAAATTATTGCGCAGTTTATGATAAGTTCAGCAGACATGGATTCGTTCATATTTAAATTAGGAACTCGGATTAATGAGTCATTTTTAGGTGCTTCGATAGTCGATAGAACAGCAGAACAGGATTTCTATTACTTCGCATTATACGCGATTTTAATCATAGCTTTCGCTTTCTTCTATACATTCGTAACTTATAAGCCGTCAGAAACTGCAGACAATCTTAAAAAGAGCGGTGGATTTATCCCTGGACTAAGGCCAGGCAAGGCAACACAAACATTCATTACTAATGTATTAATAAGATTAACATTTGTCGGTAGCATATTTCTTGCAGTTATTGCCCTGATTCCTCAGTTGGTAACCTTAACTCCCCAAGGAGCTAATCTTACTCTTTTAAGCGCTGTTGGAGGGACGAGTTTGTTGATTATCGTTGGCGTGATTCTTGATACAATCAGGCAAATGAAATCATTAACCGTTTCGATTAGTTACGATCAGTACAAATAATTGTGGCCGCAGTAATAAAGACCAAAGCAGAGATTGCATCTATGCGCAAGGGAGGAAGGCTACTTGCAGAAATATTGTCTGATATAGTTGCAGAAGTGAAACCTGGAATAACTACAGAAGACTTAGATAATCGTGCCAGAGCTCTTTGTAAAAAACATAGTGTTAAACCTGCATTTTATGGTTATTTTGATTATCCTGCTTATATTTGTGTTGGGATAGACGATGTTGCTATCCACGGGATGCCAAGTAAAAGCGATGTGCTAGTCGAAGGTCAGATCATAAGTATAGATATGGGTATTATCTTTGAAGACCTGTATTTAGATCATGCAACCACCGTTGCTGTTGGATCAATTGATTCAAAGGCAGAAAGGTTTTTAAGTTCTTCAAAACTTGCTCTTCAGGCAGGTATTAAGAATGCGAAAGTAGGTGGCTATGTCGGTGATATTAGTAATGCCATCGAGACTGTAGCTTCCATGTCTGGATATTCAGTAATAACCGAAATGACCGGCCATGGCGTTGGACGAAGTCTCCATGAAGATCCTTCAATACCATGTTTCGGCAAAAAAGGTACCGGAGAAATGCTTAAAGAAGGAATGACACTTGCTATTGAGGCCATGATTAACGAAGGTGACTCAGAGTTAATCCACCTCGATGATGGATGGACTACTCTGACAGCAGATGGAAAACGGTCTGCTTTGTATGAACATACTGTTTTGATAAGTAAAAAAGGACCCGAAATTTTGACAATTAGGTAGTATAAGTGTTGTATGTGGAAGCCGCATTTGCTATAATCTGCGGAGCGCTTTATTAGCGCTATTTCATTTGCGCACCAAGTGATATTTGCTTTTTGTAGATTATTAATGGCAATAGTTAAAAACTCAAATAAAAGTTTAGATCCTAAGAAAACCTTCAAGGTTAGAGGAACAATTATTGAAACTATGCCAGGTACCAAATTTAAGATAGGTATTAAGCTGCAAGAACAAGAGCACGAAATCACCGGATACATATCCGGTAAAATGAGAATGCACTATATTAAATTACAAGTAGGAGACGAGGTTGAAGTCGAAATGACACCTTACGATCTCAAAAAGGGAAGAATAATTTATCGATACTAATGAAAGTAAAAGCATCTGTAAAAAAACGCTGTGAATATTGTTACCTTGTTAAAAGAAGAAATTCGAAAGGGGTCACAGTAACTTATGTATATTGCAAGCGCAATGCTCGCCATAAGCAAAGACAAGGCTAATTATTTATTATTAATTAATAAGTGGCACGTATAGCAGGAGTAGAA
>JYPD01000011.1 GCA_001567305.1 candidate division WS6 bacterium OLB21
AGTAAGGTGACGGCGGGATTCGAACCCGCGCGTAAGGGTTTTGCAGACCCTGGCCTTAACCAGCTTGGCTACGTCACCTCAGCATGGGAATTGTAGCAGAAAATTACTTTCGATATAAGTCCTGTTTGAGAATTGGTCTTGTTAAACAGATTCCAAAAAAAGAATATCTGCATCCATCTGGTTAAAGATTTCGCTTTCTTGAAAATCTTCTATGATAAGTTCGTCTATCTGCGTTATTGTTAAACCAATCTCTTTTTGACTGGTCGATATTGTTCCAGGATCAGAAAATAGATTGATTACAAAAAACAAACAAGCAAATCCGAAAAACAGATAGCTCGGTATTTCGAGAAAAGGCCTTTTTTTGTTAAAGGAAGCAAATGCTCGCTTTTCAATATTTGAAAGCTCTTCAGCGGGTATATCTTTTTGCCTTAACATATCTTCAATATATTTATCTGCTTTATTCATTAGATTATTAGATTTGACTTAATTCTTTTAATAATTCGATTGTGTATTACTTTTACATTATTGATTGTAATCCCAAGTATAGTAGCAATTTCGTTATTTGTTCTGCCCTGAAAGTACTTGAGCTCGATGACTTTTTTTGTCTCTCGTATTTAGGAGGCTTAATACATTATGGACTATGTTATTACTGCTTTTGATCTCTTCTGGTTTCTTTTGTGTTTGTTTGACCAATTGTATCTTCAAAGCTACTTGTGATAAGTTCAATTCTGTATTTTCTCCTTAGGTAGTCATTGATTTTATTCTTAACTATTCGCAACAGATAAGAGTCGGTATTATTTTCTATAGTAACATTGCTTTTCCAGAGAGCAAGGAATGAATCTGCAACTATGTCTTCTGTATCGTGAATACTTGGAATCCTGCTATAGACATACCTAAATATCTTTTTAAAATTTATTTTGTAATAACTTGTAAACTCTGAGCTGGTCATTACTCAAGGCTTCCAAAATCTTCAAAATCATTCTCGTAGTTTAAACTGTTCATATCCCTAGTTATATCGTTTATTAGACTATCTATCTCATTTTTGTAGGTTTCTGGCAGTTTGTCGCTATCATCCTCTTCACCGAGTAAAAAGGGCTCATCAAATACAGGAATATCTTCAAGGTCGTTAACAGTGATATCTGTTAATGTATCGATCTGTTCATCTTTTTGGATATTGTTTTGTCTAGACATGTTAATAACTACCGCTGCAACTATTAGAACTAAAGACACGATTAGTACTATTTTAGTTTTCATGCTTATTGATTAGTTTGATCTCGATGTATTAAGTAAAGCTCTTAACTCTGGCTTAATCTCGTCATTGATCATGATTCTGATTTCGAGGGCTTTCTCTCTTGCTTTTAGTAAATTATTTCTTGCCCTCGTTATTGCTTGCTTGTATTCACCTTCACTGTTCCCGCATACATGGTTTTTAGAGTCGTTTAACTCTTTTATCACTTGATTGTATTCATTTGCGAATTCTCTTACTTTTTGATTAAGTTCACCAAGACTAGCTTTAAGATCTTCGACATCATAACCTTCATTTTCAAGTCTTGTTACTAATTCCGTCACCTTCTGATAGATGTTTTGATATCTTTCGACATGTCTGTTTTTGTTCTGCTCGTATCTGCTGGTTATTAAATCAACTCTTTGGGTAACGATGGTGCATCGATTTGCAACTCTTTCTCTTGCTTGCGAATTATCTTGTGCTACAGCTGGACTAGCACTTAAAAGGCTGAGTGAAACTAGGGAAATAATCACTAAGAATGTTTTGAAGAGTACATTCATAATAAATTGAGAATAATATGTATATAGTATAAGTCGTTTGCGGGTTACAAGGCTAGCAGTTTAAAAAAAACAATCTAGAAAGCTAGCTCACTAATAACAAATACAACATAGATTGATAAGAGAATAGCACTTTCTTTTTGCGACAGAAAACTACGGGAGCGCATAAAAATAAAGAACAAAATGAATCCAAGTACAGAGAATATTAAGAGTTTAGTAAAGTTCGCATCTAATACAATTCCACCAGATACTAGTCCCAGAACTGACATAATCAACGGATTGAATAGTGCAGATCCGAGATAATTGCCAAATCCAATTTCTGATCTTCCTTTTATGGCAGCAATAATAACGAGTGAGATTTCTGGTAGATTTGTACCTATTGAAAGTCCAATCAAGGCAAGTATAAAAGGCGAGAGGTTGATACTTGATCCTATCTTGTCGATTCCTTCAACTAGTATGTTGCTGGAAAAGATTAGGATAATTGATCCAACAGTAACGAAACTTAAGGCTAAGGCAACTTTTGAGTGGTGTAGCTTAGCAATTTTTTCTTTTATTGCGAACCTTTTTCGCAGAGGCCTTATCTCCGAAGTAAAGAAAAAGTGCCAGTATTACATACATAACAAACATGGACCAGCTTTCTTGAAGCGATAGCACATTGTCTAGTAAAAAAAATATGTGGAACCAGTAAAAATAATATGCAAAGAAAAGTGTTTCTAACACCGAAGCCGTTGCTGAGATGAATTCCCTTTGCAAGCATTCCTAAGAGCGGGATTACAAACATGAGCAGGACTAGAGAGCCTCCAAGCAGATTGCCCACAGAGATCTCAAGTCTATCTTCGATAAAAGAATTATAAGCAACGCTAACCTCTGTGAGTGATGTGAATAGGCCTAGAATAAAAAAAGAAACAATGAACGAAGAACTGTTCAACTTTTTGCAATTTCGTCAATCGGTTTAACCGCCAAGGTTGCTCCTATCCAAATTCCTACAAATGCTATTAAGATAATTATCCAGTCGTTAAGTAACATAATATTGATCAATAGAATCTATGAAATTCTCTATTAGATTGATTGAGAAGTAAATAGTTGTGATTACTATTTTGCATAGTGGTCGGGGTGGGCAGACTCGAACTGCCGACCTCGCGCACCCGAAGCGCGCATTCTAGCCAACTGAACTACACCCCGTGAAGATGGTGCCAGAGGAGGGAATTGAACCCTCACTCCGATAAAAGAACACGGCTCTGAACCGTGCGCGTCTACCAGTTCCGCCACTCTGGCAAAAATCGGGGTGACTAGACTCGAACTAGCGACCTCACGCACCCCATGCGTGCGTTCTAGCCAACTGAACTACACCCCGAAGTGCAGATATTATACACCTCAAGATAAACTTGAGAAACACTTGCCGTCTTTCGTCAGTCTGATTATTATCTATATAAGATGCGCAATAAATCTTCGCATAAACTCAAGCTAATCAAGTTTCGTTCCTCTCTCACAAGAGGGTTAAATTTCGATCTTTTTTCGAATCGTTATGTCCTTGCTCTGGCTACGGTTTCCATGTTGGTTGCATTTATTTATCAATTGTTAGAAGGCGATCTTGCCAGCATGTTTTGGTCTGTTCCTTATGTAGGTGTCTATTCTTTTCTGATTTGGGCCTTAGCCAGAGAAATTGATCCAGATCATAATCTGACTGCATATATTTCTTCGGCGCTGAGTGCTGTATTATTAGTGTTTATGCCCGTCTACTTTAATCAAGCTCTACTGCTTATTTTTCTGTTGGTTGTCTTGTCAAGGATGATTTCCAGAATAAATGGTAATAAAGCGAGTTTAATAGATAGTGTCTTGTTAACAACGCTTACTTTGACGATTACAGTTATTGGTCGAAACTTTCTCGTTCCATTATTCACGAGTATTGCCTTCCTTTTTGACTTTCTTCTTATTGGCTCTAATAAGCGAGCAGGAATCTTTACTTTGATTAATGGTCTTATCAGTTTGTATTTTGTTTATAACCATGGTGCATCTATCTCTCAACATCGATTAGTCGGAGAACATTTCTTTCTAATTCTTTATCTTGTTGTTGTATTTCTTGTTTATGCATTATTCATTGGTAGATCTGTTCAAGCTCAAGACGATTTGAACAATACAAAACTTGAAGATCGCAGAATTTTTTCGGTTAGAATACTTTTTCTTTGGACAACTGCCGTATTGTCGATACAGGGTGGAACAACAGCTTTAGCAGGCCTTGCCGGCCTCTGGATTATATTACTAACTGCACCGCTAGTTTCGTTAACACATAAACTAATTAAGATTGGACCAAAAAAATAACAACAAAAAGATTTTCTTTCCAGATATCGGAGACTCCTTATTTACTGCTGATTTTATTATTGGTCAGATTCCGGTGATCTGTATTGATGACAGTGAAGATATTAAAGAAAAGAAGAAAAAATATATTAAAAGAAAGTTGGCCTCTTTACGAAGTAGCTTACGTACTCCATAATTATTAAATGGAAAACCCCAAACAATTAGCCTTAGAGTTTCTAAAGCAAAACAAAATCGGAGTGCTGGCAACAGCCAATGCAGAAGGTGCCCCACACGGTACTCTTGTATATTATGTCATTGATAATGACTTTAACCTTTATTTCGTTACTAAACTAGACACCACAAAAGCAAAAAACATTGCTCAAAACCCACATGTAGCTTTTGTTGTTGGAACCAAAGACGAACCAGTTACAGCCCAGTTGCAAGGCAAAGCCTCGCATTTTCAAGGCCCTACTGAGGTCAAGTTAATTGATCAAATCCTTGCTATAGCACATACTGGAAATTACCATTGGCCACCAATCTTACAGATTCAAGCAGGAAAGCCGGCGGTTTTTGTAATCGAAGTTCATAGAGTACAGTTCTATGATGAAAGGATAGTAGATTTACCCGAAAATAACTACGCTGAATTTTTAATTGAAAGAGCAAATACTTAATGACCTTTAATAGTAACTCCAGAAAACTTTTTGCGCTAGGTTCGTTTCTTATGTGGTTATCACTTGTCATCCTAGTATTTATTGATTCAACGGGACAGCTTGGACAGCAAGGTGATGTGCTTGTTGCTTTGCAGGAACATAGCTTTACTAGGATTATGTTCGCGGATATTGGTGCGCTATCTACTGTTGCCGGAATATGGATATTCTTCTCCAACAAGAATCTGAAAAGCAGATTTCTGTTTGCTCCGCTGACCCTGTTTGTCGGTTCTTTTTTCGCTCCTACTATATTTAGTTGTCTACTTTTTTAGCTACAGGAGATGAAGCAACGAAGAAAAAAAAAGTCTGATAGATAATCTCCTTAGAAGTGGGATGCAAATAAGTCCCTCTATGCCGATTTATGCAAAAATTACCTACATTAATATATCCGGTTTTTTTGGAATTACTGTATTCTTTGTGTACGGTATCGTGCATATACTTAGGGGAAGCAGTGCTTTAGGTTTATTTGAACTGGCAATTTCTCTGGGATTTATTGTTGGGTTAGTCCTCTTAAGGCTGTCTGCTTCAATTTCATATACTCAAATCGTTACATCTGTTCTAATTTATATAAGCTCTGCTGTTCTTATTATAACTGGTGGCTTATCAGGAACCGGCATCTATTGGTTGTTGGTATTTCCAATAATCTTAATGAATTTTTGGGGTTGTTATAAAGGAATCATATGGGTTACAGGAAATCTTGTTGTTATTTCAACCTTGCTTCTGCTTTCCTATTTCGGGCTATTGCCAATCTACTATGATAAACCTGAAGTGCTTGTAATAAGTGTGGCAATAATCGTTCAGACAATATTCTTATGGCTTAAGGAATATTTATGCAATTGTAGTAACAGAGATATTGTCCATGGCTCAAAGTAGCGATCCACAAAACAGATTTACAGGAATATTTGAAGGCAAGCAAACCTCACAAGAAGAGATATACAGGATATCAACAGTTCGAGGATTAATGATGCTTGCACTGCTGGTTACTTTGGCACTAGTAACTATAAATGCTTTCGCAGGTAATACAACTCTTGCCATAGCAGAAATCGTAATTGGTCTTGCCATAATTGTTGGTTTAGTATCACTTCACAGGCAAGAGAATGTATTTATTGCTCGCTGGATTGTCGGATTCGTAATGCTTTACTATTTGATACTTGTTATTGCTTTAGGTGGCTTCAAAAATTTGGGATTATACTGGCTCTTTGTTTTCCCTCCCTCAATCTTTTTAATCTGGGGAAGAAACAAGTCCATCTATTGGTTTGTCGTATTTTTGTCCATATGCATTCTATCAGCAGTCCTTGTTCTGTTGGGGGTGCTGTATTCACCTTACGAACCACTTGAGATAGCGATTTTTTCTTTAGGATTCTTATTGTCAATAATTTATATCTTCCGATATCAGAACTATCTAGAAGAGCAGAGGATTTCTTTAGATCATGTTTCTTTGATGTATAAAGAAGCTGCTGACGAAGCACAAGAAAACCAAGAAAGACTGGCAAAAATATTGTTCTCAATTGGAGACGCGGTAATCGTGCTTGATAAAGACAGAAAGATAACCATGGTTAATCCGATTGCAGAAAAAATCTCCGGGTTTACAGCAGATTTGTTAATCGGGACAAAGTTATTCGAAGTGCTTCGCTTTGTTCATGCTGATTCAGGGTCCGATCAGAGTAACTTTGTGGATACGGTTTATAATTCTGGCAGAGTCACAAATATGGATCGAGACACAGTATTAATTACTAAATCAGAAGAACGAATACCAGTTGGAGATTCAGCCGCTCCAATCTTTGGAGTTGATGGTCGGGTAAATGGTTGTATCATTGTTTTTCGAGATATAACCCAAGAAAGCGAAATTGACAAGATGAAAAGCGAGTTTGTTTCTTTGGCTTCGCATCAACTGCAAACACCAATCACACAATTACTTTATACTCTTGAACTGCTTCAGGATAAGAATCTTCTTGAAGCAGACATGAAACCAGAAGATCTTTTACAACAAGCTGTAAAGGTCACTGAAGAAATGCGGGATCTCGTAAAGGATCTGCTTGATGTATCTAGAATAGAAAGCGGGAAAAAATTCAATCTGGTTTTTAAACAGGAAAACATGTTGAGTTTGTTACAAGAGGTGATATCTGAGGTTAAGCCAACCTCAGAACAAAGAGGCATTAACATCGAGCTATCTGCAGCTTCTGGATGCGAAAATGTTCAAATCGAAATGGACAGGTCGAAAATCAAAGAGGTGATCTTGAATCTTCTCAGTAATGCAGTCAAGTATTCTAAACCTACTCAAATTGTTAAGGTTAGAGTTCTTTGTAATAATGAAAATATGGTTGTACAAATTGAAGATAATGGGATTGGTATACCAAAAAACGAGCAGAGCCGAATATTCACGAAGCTTTTTAGAGCCAACAATGTAAGATCGCAAGAGATCGAGGGAACAGGTTTAGGTTTATAC
The DNA here is from genome assembly GCA_001567305.1 of candidate division WS6 bacterium OLB21. Taxonomy (GTDB): domain Bacteria; phylum Patescibacteriota; class Dojkabacteria; order B142; family OLB20; genus OLB21. The sequence continues at coordinate 7,231 of JYPD01000011.1, forward strand.
ATTGCAAAAAGTATAATTGAAGCACATTCAGGTCGAATTTACTTTGAATCAGTCGAGAATGTGCATACAATTTTCACATTCGAACTGCCATTTAAACAACTCCTGATTGCAGAACAAGAATAAAGGATGGCTAGATCAAAGCAGAAAAAGTTTGCAGACTTCGACAAATCTAAATATGCTTTCGATTACAAGAACGAAACCCAACTAAAGTTATTAAAAGAGGCTTTGGCAAAATGGGATTCAGTTGTTGTTGAACTTGGTTGCGGAAAGGGCGCTTACACAATAGCTTTAGCAGAAAAGAATCAAGACGGTTTATTCCTAGGTGTAGATATTCAAGGCGAGCGACTTGCATTTGCCTGCAAGGTTGCGGAAGATAAGAAACTTTCTAACTGTCGCTTCTTTAGAGCCCCGATCCAAAGAATTGACGAATTCCTTGAACCGTCATCTATTGATTCGATTTGGTTAACATTTCCCGATCCATTTCCCAGGTTAAGGCAGGCGAAGAGAAGACTAACTTCGTTAGGGTTATTGCAGAAATACAAAGAGATTCTAGAAAATGAGGGAATCATTCATCTAAAGACAGATTCTTTTGAGTTGGCAAATTTTACAAAGGAACAAATCGACAAGGCAAATTATCTAAAAGCTATTACAGATATCTGTAATGTAGATTCTTTGCCACCAGATCACGAAGCACGACTAGTTCAAACCGACTTTGAAAAGAAGCATAGGTCGAAAGGCGCAACTATTTATTATCTTTCGGCTCGTTTAATAGAGGATCCTGCTCAATAATTTCGATAAAACTATCATGGATAAGCAGAGATTGAAAATCAGTGAATGCAATAATTGAATCAATTGTAGAACTTACTTTAAATAGATTAGCAAAAGATTCAGAATACTTCGGATTTCCCAGATGCGGAATAGGCAAGAAATCTACAAGCGATAATGCTTTTGTTGAAGGCATATCATCAGGGGCTTGATCAAAGAATCTTATAGGACTAATGTCTTTTGCTGCAAGGACTGATCCGGCGCTTGACCCAAAATATATTGTGCCATCGTTAACTCTACCTCTGCATTGTGAAAGAAAACCACTTTCGTTAGCTATATTTAACAAATCAAATGTGTTCCCACCAGCAACAAAAATTACATCTGCTTTGCATAATCTATCGTAGAGGAACGAGTCTTGAACTTCTTTTAGATCGATAATATCGAGATTATAACCTAATTTTTTCAGTGCGTTCTTATCGTTGATCATAAACCAAGGATCTGGATATCTATCTGCCGCGTTGGGAATAAAAGCAACTCTTGTGTTTATTGGATTTAATTCAAAAATCTTCGTAAACTCCACAACCATATTTGCTGCGATAGAGCTTAGGAACAAGTTCTTCATGATTCTTTTTTAATCTCAACTTTATTTCGGGTAACGCTTTGTAAGGTCTGGATTAACTCCTCGGGATTCTTGGTACCGATGACATAGACAGTATCATCTCGGAGTATTATTTTTACGGCTTTGTAGCCATCGACACTATATATCCATCCATTAGCTAGAGGTTTAATCCCCCAAGTATAAAACAATGGCTCTTCGAAATTGGAGAACTCTTTTATTTCTGAAACATCAATATTTTTTTTTCAATATCCAGCCAAGTGTTATTGATATTTTTGTAACGATCAACTTCGGTTCTCATGAATGAATAAAGCAGAAAGAAGAAGGACAAGAATAAGATAAGTCCAAAGCAAAGAATCGAGTATCCAAAAATATAACCTAGGTAAATTGATCCGACGATGCTACCTCCAATTAAGCCAATTAGGATCTTCCCAACTTGTGTTTCTTTGTAGAGAATATTCATATAGTTAATGATACATTCACTTATTAACTACTGCAATTTTTCCAGCCTAGATGACCTAACTTCTATATTCCTTTACAATGAATTATGAAACGAATGTGGTTAAGGAAAAATGTAATGTTCAACTTGCTAATGGCACAAGATCAGAATAGTTTGGTCAACTTCAGCCAGCTTGAACCGAGTTTAGATCGAATGTATGAAATTGGTATTCGCGCTCTATTTATTAATCCGTTTTTTGATACTGGAACAAGATTAAAAAAGACAGAGGTCGCTCATCGTTTTCCAAGAGGTGCTTTTAAGGGGAGTCCTTATGCCGTCTATGATCATATGTCTATAGAAGATGATCTGCTCTATGAATCCGACGATGATTATATCGATCAATCCAGCGCATTTAAAGACTTTGTAATTAAGGCACACAGAAGAGGTATCAGGGTGGTTTTAGATTTTATAACAAATCATACTAGTCACGACTTTCCCCTGCAGAAATATTATCCAGAATGGTTTTTATATAAAGAAGATATTCTGTCTTTGGACTCGCCCTATCTTAGTTTTGCCGATGTAGGTAAAGGATTGCCTTGGGGCGATGCAAAGCACACAGTTATTCCATTTATCAACGGGGATTTTTATTGGAGCGATACAGCTCAGCTAAACTGGGAAAAGGATTTGCCCCCAGCTCCTAATGAGCCTCCAAACAATCCATCTCTAAGAGCAATGTTCGATTATTTCATTACAGTCGCAAATTATTGGGTGGCGGAGTTTGGAGTTGATGGGTTTAGATGCGATCTTGCCGATAGAATCCCGCAAGAATTTTGGGTTGAATGCATATCTGCAGTAAAGAAGACAGCAGCTACTTATAAGCAGGGAGTTTATACGCTTGACGGTGATTCCATTTTTATTGCCGAGACAAGATCTCAGGATCGAGAAACCTTGCATGAAGCAGGATTTGATTTCGTTTACAGTAGTCTGGCTGAATCTCTTTTTGATAATCGTAAATTGAAAGATTATTTAGGCAGTATCTCGGGCGAGAAGTGGTTAAACTTCACTGACACATATGATTTTTATCCTGATTCAAGGCTGCCTGAATCGGTTTATGAGAATATTAGCGATAATGACCTATCCAGAAATAGTCCAGCATATTGGGCAATAGCAGCAACGCTTCCTGGGCTGGCTATGATGTATACGGGAATCGAAAAAAAAATCTTGGCAGTTTTTCTTGGAAGCAAAAGATAATACCGACGCTGATCACTCAAATGCCATTGCCTATGAAAAGATTAACGAAATACGAGCCACGCAAAAAGCTCTGTGGGGTAGCGAGATGCAGACCTTGGAGTGTAATGGAGAAAAGAGTGATGCTATTATTGCCTACCTGCGCGGTGTTGGCAAAGAGAAGCTAATCATTATTGTTAACACAAGTAGAGAAGATGTTTCTGATGTTTTTGTAGATGTGACTGTAGCTTTAGAGAGCCATGAGCGTAATTATATATTAAAGGATTTGGTTACAGGATCAATTTTTCCTTAGAACTGGACCTATGTTGCAAATTGATCTTAAGGCACAGTCCTATCATATATTTAAAGTAGAAGAACAATGGTGTTAAACATTAAAAAGGTATTATTCGCAGGTAAATTTTTGCCATATATATATTTGTTCGCCTCGGCGTTAGGATTATTGATTTTGGCTTCAATTTATATTAATGGTTCTTCTCAACCAACTGAAATTACTGGAAATCGAGATGCAGATGGTCAAAGACTGAGCCTTGACCAGGAAAATAAAAAATCTTATATCAGAGACTGTCACTACATTTAAATTTTACGACTAATGGAGAACTAACTGATGCCAAGCAACTTTAGTTAGTTTAGATGAACAAGTGGAATTGATTCTTGATCTAGGATCAAACAGCGAGGTAGATGGGTATTCTCTAGCTTTGCATCACGGTAGTTGCCAAGACTTGAACGAACAAAAAATAAGTTTGGGGGAGTTAGATAATTCTGGAAAGAGTATCGAGATTACCACAGAAGTTAAAGACTTTATTCAAGAGAGTAGGCCACTTGTGATCAAGAACTTAGATGGTGAAGTTCTCTTTTGCACCAATATAAAGCTATGAAGATTGCAATTTTCGAAGCAGAACAAGAGTATGTTTCGACATATGAATCTTCTTTCCCTGATCATGATCTAGTCTGTTTTAACGAGCCGCTTCGTGAACATAATCTGGAACTAGCAAGAGATGCAGAAATGCTATCTGTCTTTGTTGGCTCGATTCTATCTGCCGAGGTTGTGGCTGCTCTACCGAAACTAAGATTTATTGCAACAAGATCAACTGGATATAATCATATCGATCTTGACGCCTGCAGCAAAAACGGAGTAAAGGTCCTGAATGTCCCGTCTTACGGCGAGAAAACTGTTGCGGAGCATACTTTCGCGTTGCTTCTGGCAGTATCTCGGAATATTCACAGATCATATCTGCGAGTTCAATCCGGCAATTTTGCGGTTAAAGATCTGGTAGGATTCGAACTCGCAGACAAAACAATTGGTATTATTGGCACCGGCAGTATTGGTATAAATGTCATTAAAATTGCCAAAGGTTTCGATATGAGGGTCTTGGCTTATTCCAGAACGAAAAAGCCAGAACTAGAAAAATTGTATGCAGTGGAGTATTGTCAAAATATCGAGGAATTACTCGCAAGATCAGATGTAATCTCTTTACATGTTCCATATACAAAAGATACGCATCATCTAATAGGTTCTCATAACAGCAGGTTTATAAAGAAGGGGGCAGTTATAATCAATACCTCTCGAGGAGAACTTATTGATACAGACGAACTTTATCAACTGCTGAAGAACCAAGTCATTAGCGGTGCCGGGCTTGATGTTATTGAAGGAGAAGAGCATATTTCCGAAGATTTTGAGCTAATCAGCAGTAATAAGAATCCGGAGTTAATAAGGCAAATATACCGTGATCGTGAAATTTTTAAGATGGACAATGTTGTTTACACTCCACATAGTGGTTTTAATAGCAAAGAGGCATTAGACAGGTTAATCAAGAATTCAATCAGTAATATGAAATTTGTAATTGCAGGAAATCTAAGTAATCTAGTAAATTGATTAAGATATAACGAAATTTACATGCTTGGTGAACTGGAACAAAAATAATGAATGTAATCTGGGCTTCTAATTGTCCCTTAAAGCCTGCACAAGTTCAAAGCGCCTTGTGTTGCGATTTGGCATATACCACTGTTATGACGGTTATGAAAAGACTTACCGATAAAGGTTTGTTAACAAGAGAAAAAAAAGGAAATACATATTATTACTTTGGTACAACCGCCAAAACAGACTACGCAAAAAACCACTTAAGAAAACTTTTCGATTCTTTAGTAGATTCTTATGGAAATGTTGCAATATCAGAATTTGTCGGATCTTTGAAAGATAATCCTAAAGATATACAGAAGCTTGTTGACTATTTAAACAATCAAGATGATCAATCATAAACGACTGGGCGACCTTCTCTTTTTTTGCGTTTCGTTTGTTGCGCTTGTACAGGTTGCGTTATTGGCGATGCTTTCTGATGTCGTAATTTCTTTTATTGAATCAAAAATAAGATTTTGTTATGCAATTATCAGTGGAGTTGTAAGGTTTGATCCAGCAGTATTCACAGTTGATTTCATGATTATGGTTACCTATCTCCTAATTTGGATAGCTTTATTACTAAAACTGGGTTCAAAGCTTTTGGCCGTTTCTTTTAAAAATCATAACTTCACACAGGTATATTAAAAGTCTTGTCGTAAAGACTAGACAAGATATAAGGTTGATCATTAATCGAAAAGATCTTGTATTCACCGCAGGATTCTTATCCCCTCAGGTGTTTGTAAGTTCAAACATCAGATCTAGATTAGAAGCTAATGAATACAAAGCTGTAATTGAGCATGAGTTTTTCCATGCCCGTAATTATCATCCACTAAAAAAATTACTTCTTGAATTGTTCTTGTTTAGTTTTCCCCGCTTTATTGCTAGTAGAATTATGAAATCATATGAGGAGTTAACCGAAATTGCAGCGGATGATTATGCCAGAAAACGAGGGGCAACAAATAAAGAAATCGCAAGTGCATTAGTAAAACTTTGGGAAATAGACGCACATATGGGATATTATGCTGTTTCATTTTTGCAAACTCGTTCAAGAATTGGCACTATTACAGGTGCTAAAGAGAGTGTCTTTAAGTATTCATTTTTGTTCTTACTAATTTCATCATTATTTTTATTCCTAATGATTACATTTATTAACGGTCAAGAGCTTTTGTTATCTTGTAAAATTGCGTATTATTAATCTGCACTCTTGAGCTTTTTTCTGCTTGACACTGTCAATTTAATCTACTACATTTGTAGGAGTATATTAATTTAATTTAAATAAATATGTCTAATAAGCATAATAAAAAAGCAGACACAGGTTCTCCTGTGAATGTTTCAGAAGAATCTGTAGATATCGAACTTCAACAGTTTCTTATTCCCATTTCGATCATTATTAGTGGAGTTCTTATTGCAGCTTCGGTTTTCTTTAGTGTCAGAGGCTTGACTGGAGGAGTGGTCACTAACACTAATACAAATCCTTCACCGACAGCAGCTGTTCTAGGTGAACCAGACGAGAATGGTTTTACCCCTGCGGTAGTTAACATCGCCGATGCACCCTTGTTGGGTAATAGAGATTCGGCAAAGGTTGCAATCGTTGAATTTAGCGATTTTGAATGTCCATTCTGTCAAAGATTTCATAACGAAACTTTTGATCAAATAATTCAAGAGTATGTCGATACAGGAAAAGCGATCTTTGTTTACAGAGACTTTCCATTAAGCTTTCATAATCCAGAAGCTACTAATGCATCTTTGGCAGCAAGATGTGTATTCGAACAAGCAGGCAATAACGGCTTCTTCAAATTTACTTCAGAATACTATGCTAGAACTCTAAGTAATAAAGCAGGTCTGCCAGAAGGAACAACTCTTGCAAGTCTTGCTGGCTCTATTGAAGGTGTAAATGTGGATAGTTTTAATTCTTGCTATAGCGAAAAGAGATACGAAGGTAAAATTGCAACAGATATTGCAGACGGCTCAGCAGCAGGAATAACAGGAACCCCTGGTTTTATTATAGGAGTCCTAGACTCTAATGGTAATGTAGAAGGACTTAATGTCCCCGGAGCACAGCCATTTGATGTCTTCAAACAAGTTATTGATGAGCAATTAGCTAGATAGTAATCAATCAAATATTTAAGAGTGCCGCGCAAGCGGCACTCTTTAGTTCTTGACAAGAAACGATAATTTTTTTGTATATTCTTAGCAGTCTAGATATAAGACTGCTAATTTACTTATTACATTGTCTGTTATGAGAAAAAAAGCAATAACATTGTTTGACCCGTCAAGAATATTTAGCGACGATTTCATGGATGCCTTTTTTGGCAATACAGGTCTTGATTTTCAATATACTAACGAACTTGAAATGTTCGAAGATGAAGATAAGGTTGTTGTTAAACTAAAAGCTCCAGGTTATAAAAGAGAGAATGTAGAAATTACAATAGAAGATAATGTCCTTTCCATTTCGGGAACAGCAGAAGAAGTGGTAGAAGAAGAAGAGAAAAAGAAGAAATATTACTATAAAGAAATGAAGCATGGATCGTTTAACAGGTCAGTTCGTCTTCCTGTTAGAGTTAAGGCAGATGGTGCTAAGGCAGAGTTCAAAGATGGTATAATCGAGATCCATATGCCTAAGGCAGAAGATGTAAAGCCCAAAAAGATTACTATAGAATAATTTAGTCAGATATGCGCCACACTTCGTGTGGCGCAAAATTATGAAACACCCACTTGCAGTTCTTGCCGTTCCCATAGGAAACCTTGAAGATATTAGCAAAAGAGCAATAAGCTATTTGGCAGATGCTGATTATATTTTTGCAGAAGATACGCGTCGAACCAAAAAGCTAATCGAACTTCTCAAAATTTCGACAAATGCTTCAATTAAATCGTATCGGGAACAAAACCACGATATTGCAGCACCTTTAATAAAAAAATGTATTGACTCTGGTGCCAAGGTAGTATTAGTTAGCGATAGTGGTACACCTGCCATATCAGATCCTGGGTATCTTCTAATCGAAGATTTGCGTCAGCACGGTTACGAAGTTATTGCTGTACCTGGACCAAGCTCAGTTATTGCGGCACTAAGTATTGCAGGGATATCAACAGAAAAATTTCTTTTTTTAGGATTCTTTCCCAAGAAAGGCAATAAAAGGTTTGAAGAATTAGACCAAGCAAGGCAAATTCGTGCCACATGGGTTCTGCTTGAATCTCCACAAAGAATAACAAAAACACTTAAGATTTTGGCAGACAAATATGGAGATTCTCTTAAAGTTGCCGCAATAAAAGAGATCAGTAAACTCCACGAAAGAACATTCTACGGGAACATTAGCGAGGTGTATGCGCAAGTATGCAAATCAAACACAAAGGGTGAATGGGTGTTAGTAGGACGATTTGTTGAATAAGGAAGTTTGCTTAGAAACTAGTCAACAAGTTCTGCGCCGGCAAACTTGCCTTTGTTGCGAAGTGTTTTGTAGGCCTTCATGGATACAGTAATTACTTGAACTTTGCCATCCATATTTACCTTTACTTTTCTAAGGTTTGGCTTCCAAGTTCGTTTTACCTTTTGGGAACGATATGACCAAGCTCCTCCTCCTCCGGAAGAACCTCTTCTGTGTTTTTTGTGGTTGCCGGTAGATGTTCTTCTGCCGGTAAGGTCGCAAACTCGTGCCATGATTAGAAAACTCTTAGTACTTGGTAATAATACAACATACCGGCGCTTTTTGTCAAAAGTAATTATTTGCTCAATTATATAACAATTAGATATAATCCGTGGTATTGTTAAAAACACTTAATGGCATTAAGTCCAGATAATCCAGTAGTAGGTTATGACAGCGAAGGAAACAGGATTGAGAATAGCTTAAATAGTTTGCCTTTTAACTCAGCTCTTCTAACTACAGGTGATTTCTTTCTTTATTACCATTTAATCTCGTCAATCCGTAGAATTGATCCTCCTGCTCAAGAAGAGGTTGAGAGGATCAGACAATACCTGGAGATGGCAAGATATCCGGAATGGGATCTTGGGCCTGCTAACCAAGGCAAACCCGAAGCTCTCGTACTCTTTCAAAACATAAATCATTTGGGGTAAACACTTTGGGACAGAAACACAGATAGTTAGAGGTTCTACTAGTGTCTTTAAAACTTCACTAGATGTTGAGTCTGAGGAGTATAGAGAAAGCATGTTTAGCCTAGTTGAATCAGCTTTCGCAGATTGTGGAGTATTACTAAGAGCAATTCTTAAGGATATAGATAATAATGTTCAGGATGCAGACAAAATGCTTGCGGCATTAGTCGTTAAAGAAGATATGCTATATCACAAGTTCAGGACAGATAATGCTAACATGTTTGCTAGTTTACAAGGTTCCGATTTTGCCCAAGAGGATATTTTGCCGACAGACGATGACTTTACTAGAGAAAGAAAGATAGAGCTTAGGCTTCGGCAAATCGTTGCCGAGGCGGGTTACAACCCTCAGCATAGTGAACACAATACTATGCAGAGGGCGTTGACATCTTTTGCTAGACAAGCTTCAGAGCGATGGTCAGAAATGAATCCGGAACTTGCAGAGTTTGATGATTCACTTAGCGTTATTTTTTCTAAGGGAAGATTTTACGCTTTTGCAGAGTTACTTGCCGGCGTGCCCGTCAGAGATGAGGATTATGTCCATTCTCTTATAACAATTCTTAGGCGCGAGAAGCTATACCAGCAGTTGTTCGGTCTATCTAATCTTGGCGATCCCGAGAACATCGATTATTTTCACGAAGACGCAGCTGGGCTTGGACTGGGACCTATAAACTACGGGTTACTAGAAGATGAAAATGGGTGGAATCGATTTCTTGAAATTTCACGAAAGCTTTTTGCAATAACACAGTTAAAAGACGAGGACTTGTTTGCGGTAGGTTCTTACCTTCCAAGTGTAGGTGCGGGCTTAATAAAATATTCTGAAATGTCTGGAAGCTCTGTTAAGAACAATATTATTGCAGCGTTAATGCAACATTTGCTAATAACCGAAATTGCAGCAATTAGGAGCAGCGACACAAATTCTACACATACAGAAACATTCAATAGCTATTGTCGTTTATTAGGAGTACCCACCCCAGAGGATATTGGTATCGAAGAATTGCACGCCCAAAGTATACAAAAACTCTATGCAGAGAATACAAATTTTGGGATTGGTGATATAATTAGACAACTTCCTCGAGAAGTTTGTGAATATATTGGCAGGTATTGGTCATTTTTTAACTCAACATACCGAACCTGCAAAAGATAGTTATTAATTACTCAGAAATGGAACCAACAACACCAGATTATTTTAAAGTTCTGGGTAACTATGGTCTAAATTGGTCTCAGCCCATAAATCCTTCTGATCCTCTTCCTAGCCACATGGATCGATCAAGTAGAGATGGTGGCTCACACAGACCTCTATTGAGTGAACAGCAAAAGGCACCAACTGAATCTGTTGCTATTCCGGAATACATTCCCGAACCATAATTCCTGTTACGGGTCGTTTTTATTTACTCCTCTCCCTGTTATAATTACATCTCAGAAGTGTTTTCTGCTGCCGGGTCGTCTAAAGGTAGGACTTTGGTTTCTGGCACCAAAAATCGGGGTTCGAATCCCTGCCCGGCAACATATTTCCAATCCAATCAGCAATTAATAGCAGTCGGATCAGAACATCCTAGCGGGTTAGGGCATGAACTTTTGTAAGTAGAGGGATCTCCGTTTTTAACTTTAAATTTGTACCCACAACTGGGGCAAATAACTTCATCTTTATATAAAAGTTCTTGACCTTGAGGCGCAAAGGTTATGGATTGTGTTTGAAACCCTACACCGACAGATTTATCTCGAGACAGGCCGTAAGAGAATCCGCAACCCTTGAGCACATAATTTTCTTGCTGCATTCTTAGTATTTGTTCCTCTTTATCCAGTAAGTCAAAACTGGCCAAGGTCGGTTGTTGTTCACGGATGCCTTTAAGGAAAGCATCAAGCCTGTATTGCTGTCTCCAAATTTCTTCGATGATTAGTAGGAGACAATCTTCATCTGCGTTAAAATCTGCTGAATAAAAGATTCTTGCTGCTTCTGCTTCAATCGAAGGGATGATTGTTTCTTGAATTTGCCTGCGAATATCGGTTTCTAGAAATGTCGCAATCTCTCTGGATTCAGATTCGGTAAGAGATGTTCTTCTTCTTTCTTGAATAAACCTTAAGATTGCTTCATGATCGCTTGAGCCAATCTCTCTGGAAAAGCTCATGATATCTGTATCCGTCAGATTTGTTTCCTGAGGAACTTCTATTTTCAACTCTTGCAGGAGCTGCTGATAGTCATTATAGTTTCCGTTGCTCGGAAACCAGTACTGATTTACAACTTCCACACCATCATTAAAACTGTAGATGAAGATACTGTCGTTGCCTTCGTAGCCACGCTCTTTAGCTTGTTCTGTTAATGGTGGACTGGGGCTAAATTCAACTAGACTTCCTTGATATCCACTCGCACGCGCAGTAACAAGCTTTTCGTAGAAGCGTTTGTTTTCTATAGCTCGAGCGTATTCGAAATCATAGCTTGTTACCTGTGTAGAGATTAGTGATTCATCGAGCAGTGAATCAATGAATCCAAATTGTGATTGTAGCCTTAAACCATCGTCTGTATCTCTCCAATAAAGTTCGTAGTTGCTTTCTCCTTGATGCCTTGCGATAAATCGCTCTGTAATTGCCGAAAACAAATTGTCACTTGTTTCAGCAAGTGCTGCTGTATAGGCTTCGGGAGAGGATTCGTAATAACTGCTAAGTAAAGTGGCAACATAATTAATTGAGTTACCTGCAATACCGGTAAAGGCATTTTTGAGCTGACGAACAGATTCAAGACGAGGATCAAGTTGCTGATTAATATCTATATTGTCAACGGTTGTTATTGCAGGTGCTTCGCCCAAAGTATTGTATTACGAGCAGGGAACATAAAAGTTCGAGAAGGTCTCTGCTCGGAGAAATAATGTAGTCTTACGGTATTCGGACTTTATCAACCGTTGCGGCACAGTGAGGGAATCACACCCTACTTCCCCGTAAGCTGATCTCAATATACACAAAAGGTCACAAAATATGCAATCCTTTTGCCAGTAAATGTTAAAATCGTTATCATAAGCAGGAATATTTTGATTAAATGAATCCTTTTAAAGCAGTTAAATCATCGTTAAAAACGCAGGCTCTAAAGATCAACTTCGGGGCTGAATCCGCGCTATCTTTGGAGGGCGTCTGTAGAAAAATCTAGATATTGGATGTTGAATTCAATTTATCCAAAAAATGTAAAAGGGCAGAATCTACACTTGGTAATAAAGGAGGCTCTTGAGAATGATAAATTCATTTTACACATTGGATGTGGAACAAATGCACAAGCTTTACGAGATCTAAAGGCTTTAGGTGCGAAGAATCTAATTGGTTTAGATTTTCAAATTGAAGGTAAGCTTCCGGCGGATATTGTTTGTGTAAGTCTTGATCTGCGAGCAGGTCTTCCTGTTGAGGATAATTCGTTTAGGGGTGTGGTTTTTGGGTCTTATCTTTTCTCACAACTTGAACCTGAAGAATTACTAAAACTTCTAGAAGATATTGACCGTATTACAGGTGAGGGTAGCAAGGGATTTCTTGGTCCCTTTTATCCTCGAAAATTATTTAATAGTCCTTTTTCAGAGAAATACAAGGATTTCAAGAATCCATTGTTTGGTTTTGTCAGAAGCAGAAGCACAAACAAAAACAAATGGAGACTTTATAGATCCAGAACTGCAAGTTTGTCGACAGTATTATCATCAAGTAGAAATAATCGAATCAGTAAGTTCACAATACCTTTTATAACTTTTTCTGATCTGGGGTTAAAGGCTATGTCGGCAAAACTGGCCGGCAATGCTCAGATAAAAAAGGATTATAAGCCAGTTTTGCCGAACGAGTATTACATTACTTTCGAGAAGTAATGTAGTCTTTCATGTCTACATACTCAAATATGCTTGGGAATGTGCTCAGATTACCGAGGATTTCATTACCCTTGCCAATAACTAGCAATTTGCTAGTTTTAGATACCAACTTTTGTTCGTATATATAGTTAATAATGCCCGAGATGGCAGCATCTCTGTCTTTGTACCTGAACGGATAAGTAAAAGCTTGAATACCTTTACTTAAATTTAACTGTCTTTTTAGGATGCTGTCAGAAACAAAAGCATAAATTGGAAGCCTGAGATTATGTCTGGCAAGAAGCCGCGCGGTACTACCTACTTGGCTGACAACGATAATTGCATCGAGTTCAAGTGTCTTGCTAACCTCAACTGCAGCGTTTGTCATGGCCACACCGATTTGTTGGTCATCAAGTTGAAATGATGGGAAAACCTCTGGCTCCATAAATTGCTCGTTTTCTATAGCAATCCTGCTCATAATTTCGACGGTTTCGATTGGGTATTTTCCTGCTGTGGTTTCGCCGGATGTCATGACAGCATCTGTACCATCTAATACTGCATTGGCAACATCTGTAATTTCTGCTCTGGTTGGAAGCGGTTTTTCGATCATCGATTCCAGCATGTTTGTTGCAGTTATCACTGGTTTTGCGGCTTCATTACATTTGTATATGAATTCCTTTTGCAGTATTGGCAGTCGTTCTAACGGAATTTCTGCTCCCATATCGCCACGAGCTATCATTATGCCGTCTGATGCTTTTAAGATTTCATCAAAGTTATCGACTCCTTGTTGATCTTCAATCTTGGCTATAAGTTTGATCTTAGAATCCTTAAGATATTTTCTGATAATTGAGATATCTTTTTTGCTTCGAATAAATGAAGCTGCAATAAAATCCCAATTGTCACTAGTGCAAAATTCAATCTGTTCGATGTCTCTTTTGGTTACAGGAGGATTATTCAAACTTGTACCCGGAACATTCATGCCTTTTCCACCTTTGATAACAGAACCATTGATTACTTTTGTATAGATTTTTGCGTTTGCAATCTTTGTGACACGAAGCATGGTCTCGCCTTTGTCTATGTAAATGATGCGATCTGGCTTCATTTCTTTATACAGTTCGGGATAGGTTACAGGATAGATTGGATCTTCTTCTTTGCTGCCGATAATAAATTCATCTCCTGGTTTTACTAAAACATCTTCTGAGAATTTGTTCAGTCGCAACTCGTGTCCCTTTATATCGAGCATTAAGGAAACATCTTTAGAAATTGACCTAACAAGATCTGCCACTCGCTTAAGTTCTGGCACATCTGCGAATGCCCCGTTGATTCTGGCGACATTCATACCGCTTTTAATCATCTTTTCAAGAACTTCTGGCGCCCAACTTGAAGGTCCGATTGTACAGACGATTTTTGTTCGTTTAGATAAATATTTTCCCATTTTTATTCTTGTATTAAAGTATAAATTGCGATGGCGCATGAAATAGTTACATTTAGTGATGCCCCTTTGCCAAACATGGGGATATAAATAGCATGATCTGCCTTAGCCAGCGTTGCTTTTGAAACTCCCTGTGCTTCATTACCAACAATCAGGGCAATCTTACCGAATTTTGGAAGGTACTTACTTGCAAAATCTTTAACAGAGATAGCATCATCAGTAAGTTCAACTGCAATTATTGCATATCCCTGCCTGCGAAGTTTCTCAATTACCTTGCCGGTTGTTTTTCCTTGTTGCCAGCGAACGCTATTTTCTTTACTGCGAGAGACTTTTTGAAGCTCTTTTCCAAATGGTGGAATATGTGAAATTCCAGTTAGAAATATTTCTTTTACGCCTGATGCATCTGCTGTTCTGAACATACTGGCTACATTTCTGGCGTATTGGATATTTTCAAGAACCAAAACTAGCTCGAGCTTAGGACGCTCAAGTTTTCTTTTAAATCGTTTTAGTTCTATTCCTCTAAGTTGTTTCATCGTATTTTCAAGATTGATAGTAACATAAACTTGCCTGCTTTGCAGTTCCTACTTGTAACTGTTTGCTATTTTACATAAAGTATATAGAAGACTAATTGCCCAAACTTTTATGTACAGCAGACCAAAACCTCTTGTGATGATATTTATGGATGGAGTAGGAGTTGCCCCTCCCAGTCCAGGAAATGCTGTTAGTTTGGCAAAAACCCCAAGTTTAGACTATTTGTGGCCGACTTATCCGCATACATATTTACATGCAGCAGGTTTAAATGTCGGTTTGCCACATGGTGTCGACGGCAACAGTGAAGTCGGCCACATGAATCTTGGCGCAGGCAAGGTAATTTTTCAGGAACTGCCTAGAATCGATAACGCCATCACCTCCGAAATATTTTTCAAGAATCAAGCACTTATCGATGCCTTTAACAGGTCACATGACCATAAGGTTCATATTATGGGACTTATTGGAACGGGACAGGTGCATTCGTCATTTGGCCATCTGATTGCTTTGCTAGAAATGGGCAAGAGGCTTCGTGCCAACGGCGATAATGTCTACATCCATGTTGTCACAGACGGTCGAGACTCTCGTCCTCAAGGTGCAAAGAAACTTCTCGAAAGGCTTGAGGTTGAAATGAAAAGAAACGATTGCGGAACTATAGCTTCTCTTATCGGAAGGTATTACGCTATGGATCGTGATGAAAGATGGGAAAGAACAAGAAAAGCTTATGACTTAATGGTTCACGGTAAGGGTACCATGGTTAAAGACTTCAACGAAGCTCTCAACTTATCATATAAGCAAGAAAAGTATGATGAGTATCTTGAGCCATATGTGATTGCCCGAGGAGGAGAACCGATGGCCACTATTAGCGAAGGAGATGCAGTTATCTTCTTTAACTATCGTCCTGATCGAGCGGTACAAATCACCAGAGCATTTGAAGAAGATCCTTTTCCCGGATGGGATCGTGAGTTAATAAAGAATCTTTACTTTGTGGGCCTTTCCAATTATGAAAAAGGCTTCCCTAGAATTCAAGCTTTTCCTCCGGAACGAATCACTCATCCGCTTGGAAAAGTTCTTTCGGACAATCGGCTTCGACAACTCAGAATCACAGAATCAGAAAAGTTTCCGCATGTAACATATTTTTTAAATGGAGGAAATCAAATTCAATATCCCGGAGAAGACAGAATAGAAGTACCCTCTCCTAGAGATGTAGCCACCTATGATCAAAAACCTGCTATGAGTAGCGAACTTGTTACAGAGATACTTATCGAAAAGGCCAAGAGTGGTTACTATGATGTAATCATGACTAACTTCGCTGCTCCTGATATGGTGGCTCATACGGGCGTGTTAGATGCAACAATAGAGGCAATGCAAATTGTTGACGGATGCATTGGTAGAATAACTGCAGCTGTTCTTCAATTGGGCGGAGCAGTTATTATTACTGCCGACCACGGAAATGCTGAAGAAATGATAGATTTACAAACCGGAAATGTTGATACCAAACATTCTACAAACCCAGTACCATTAATTATTGCTAGGCATGGTTTAGAAAGCAGGGAATTAAGTTTTGGGATTTTGGCAGATGTAACTCCAACGGCACTTGGGATGCTTGGAATACAAAAGCCACCTGAAATGACTGGGAGAAATCTATTGGTCTAACTTGACTGAAAGCATTGTAAGAACTATTCTGAAGTCAGATAAACATTAATATGAAAAAACTATCTCAACTTCTGGACTTTTCTACTGATATCGCCCTTTCATTTTTTTTGCTGTTTATTTTTGGTTTCGGTTTTGTTCTTGCCGTCAGTTTGACGCCTTTATCGATAGATTCTAATTCGATTATTGCTTCTGATTCGAATAGTGTTCTTGGAGCAAGTACCGTATCTGCGAATATCTTTTCTCCGGTAACTGGTCAAGGTGATTATGTAAACACCAGCGTCGTTTCTGACAATGAGTCGAGCCTTGTATTAAATATCGATGTAGACAAAGACTCGCCACTAGTAACTGAGTTCCCTGTAGCAGTAATCAGCGCTTCGCAAAGCGAACCATTAACGGTTTTTGCAGAACTCGATATCCCCTCAGACTATAAGAAGTCAATAAAGTACACTCTTGTTGTAGAAGACAATGAATATGTCGTGTATGACGATAACTCAAGTAAACTGCACAGAGATTTTGAACTTAATGTTGTCGCAGGGGCAAGCACAGAGGTAATCCTTAAAATAGAATCATACTCTGGGCGAAACTATGGATTAGATCTTGCCTTAAAGCTAACAAAAAAGCCAAGCCAATTACCTTAATTAGTTTTCAAAGCCTTAATAAACACATCTTTTGGTAGCTCAACACTTCCAAATTGCTTCATTCTTTTTTTACCTTTCTTCTGTTTTTCTAATAGTTTTTTCTTTCTGGTAATGTCTCCTCCATAGAGTTTGGCTGTAACATCTTTTCTATATGCCGGAATTGTTTCGCGCGCGATTACTTTGGCACCTATACTTGCTTGAATTGGGATTTTGAATTGCTGTCTGGGAATAAGTTCTTTTAGCTTCTTAACTGTTTCTCGACCTCTATATTCTGCATTACTTGTATGTGTTAAGAAACTTAATGCTTCAATTGTTTCGTAGTTTACTACTAGTGCGACTTTAACAATATTTGCATCTTTGTACTCTTTAAATGTGTAATCCAGTGAAGCATATCCTTGAGATAAGGATTTTAACTGGTCGAAAAAATCAATAATAATTTCTGCAGTCGGAATATCGTATTTAATAAGAACATGTTTGTGTCCGGCTATATGCTGGCTGCTTAAATAATCCATCGTCTTATAAAGTCCTCTTCTTTTTGTTGCAAGCTCCATAATTCCACCAATATATTGCTCAGGTGTAAGAATCTCAACTTCAACCCACGGCTCATAGATTTTATTAATTAACGAAGGATCCGGAAATTCAGCGGCATTTCTGATATGAAGCATTCCTTCTGAATCAATATTAGCCATGTTGACCGCTTCGACCTTGCTGTAATCTTTGGTGGCAAGTTCTAACTTGTATTCAACACTTGGCGTTGTTGTTATTAGATCAATGTCGAATTCTCGTTCTAATCTTTCCTGGGTAACTTCCATATGCAGAAGTCCAAGAAATCCACAGGAAAAACCTGACCCTAATGCTTGGGAATTTTCCTTTTGAAAACTTATTGCTGGATCGTTGAGCGCCAGTTTTTCGAGTGCCTCTTGAAACTGGGGAAAATCATCGGCATCGATTGGATAAAGTGATGCATAAACCATAGGCTTTGGGCGGACATACCCTGGTAAAAGTTGTGCCTTTTTTTCGAATTGTTTTAAGGTGATTGTGTCTCCGGCATGAACGGAACGAATGTCTTTAAGCCCTGTAGCTATGTAGCCGATTTCTCCTGTTTTTAACTTTTCCTGTAACGATAACTGAGGTAAGACATAACCAATTTCGACTGGTTCAATCTCTGTACTGCTTCCGATCATAACAATTTCGTCTTTAGCTGCAAAACTGCCGTCTACAATTTTAACCAAGGCAACAACTCCTTTGTGTTCATGATAGAAAGAGTCGTAAACGAATGCTCTTGGCTCTGATGCCGTTGAAGCATTTGGACAAGGTACTTTCTCTATGATCGCATTCAGTAAATCTGTGACTCCTAGTCCGGTTTTTCCGGATGTAAGAATGATATCATCTTCATCGAAGGCAAATGTTTCAACTAGGCTAGCTTTAACCTGCTCCACATTGGCGCTGGGCAGGTCAATTTTGTTTATTACGGGAATTATCTCTAGGTTGTATTCAAAGGCTTTGTAAACTGTAGTGAGTGTTTGAGCCTGGATTCCTTGGGTGGCATCAACTAATAAAACAGCTCCTTCTGCTGCAGCTAAAGATCGAGATACTTCGTAAGAAAAATCAACATGGCCAGGTGTATCTACCAGATTGATAATATAGGGCGCTTCACTAATAAAATCCGTATTTTTACCGCTGTATTGATAGTTCATGCGAGCGGTCTGCATTTTAATTGTGATTCCTCTCTCTTGCTCAAGTTCAAGGGTATCAAGCATTCTATCTTTTGAATCTCTGGCGCTAACATTACCGGTGATTTCCATGATACGATCTGCAAGAGTCGATTTTCCGTGATCAATGTGTGCAATAATTGCAAAGTTTCTAATTTTGTTTCGTTGTTCATTATCTTCCATGAATGGATTATACATGGTTATTGCCATACTTGAATAGCAAATTGTTCTCATCACTATTTGCAAATGCTAGTATGTAAACATGAAGAAAATATTGACTATTCTACTTGTAGGATTCGTCTCGTTACTTTCTGTGATTGTAGTTTCCTCAGTATTCTTCGGTACAGAAAGAAGTATGGACAGCATTCGCTTTCTATCTAGTCGACTTGGTTTGTTGAGTCAGCCAAAACGCAACATCGATTACTTGTCCTATACTAGTGATAACTCCGAAGGGTCAATTCTGGGGGACTTTGATATAAAAATCGACCATTTGAAACAAGATGTCTATCAAGCAATTGAGTTTCAAAAAAAGCCCTCACCATTCCTTGTTCCCACAGAAGGTATAGCTGCGCACAAGAACTTTCTATACGATCCGGTTCGTCATGGTGGTATCGACATTTGGACAAATCAAGAGGGAAAGGGTGTGAGTCGCGGATCAAGTAAGGGTTATCCTGTATACTCGGCATGTTCTGGTGTGGTAATTAGAGTATATCAACCGAATGAAGAAATAGAAGTCGAATGTAATCGTATCGATGAATCATTCTCTGAAGATGTCCCCTCGCTTCATGTTAAGGTATTATATGCACATATGGGTGACGCAGTTACCAAAGAAAGGTATCATAAGTTAAGCGTAGGTCAAAGACTCACAAAAGGGCAGTTAATCGGTTGGCAGGGTAATGTAAGTTCGATCGTTCCGGTTAATCGAGTTACTCATCTACATTTTGGAGTATATGATTTAACTAGATCTGGTCGACCAACAGTTGATCCAGAGTACTATATCGGAGTGCCAACAACAATTGTTGGACAAATATTTAAAACAGAAATTGAATAATATGAAGAAACTGATTCTCGTCATTATAATTTTGCTAACTTTAAGTGCTTGCTCTCCGAGCGAAGATAGCCAATATCTTCAGGTAGGAAGAGATAATCTCGCCAATTACGAGTATTCATTAGCTCTCCAGAATTTCAAGCTGGCAATAACTGAGCAGCCTGTAAATCCCGAAGGTTATATTCTGGCGGCTGATTTACTTATAAGAAAGAATCAACTTGATGACGCTCTTGAGCTACTTGAAATGGGGGACAATAATACAAAATCGTCGCTAATTAAAGTTAGAATTGGACAAATACATAGAATCAAACTCAACTATACTCAGGCTGAACAGTATTTTAGAGAGGCAATCAGTTTCAACGATGAAAACTCATCTGCTGCCAGAGAAGGCTTGCTTAAGATACTTGGCGTTGTAGAAAAAAACGAAGATTTAATCTCTGAAGCAAAACAAGTTCCATCAGATTCAGACTCGGAACTGTTGTTGGCAAAAATCTATCTTTTAAGAGATTCTGAAGATGTAAAACCACTTATATCTAGACTATCTAATAAGGCTTCGGGAACGATAGAAGAGGCTTATGAAATTATTAACGAAGCTTTATCAAAAGATGCTTCGCAAATAACATTGTTTGACGAAGTCAATATGAGTTTTGCACTCATGAAAGCCGGTTGGAAAGAAATTACTTTACCAACACTGAGCAAAGCAATCTCCGAAAATGAGTATTATGAAACACCATATTTATACAGAGGAATAATTCTTAGCCAAGAAAAAAGATTAGAAGAAGCGTTGTTAGATTTCCAAAGAGCAATAACTTTAAATCCGGATTATCTTGAGGCAAAGATAAACCTACTGGCATTATATTTAGAACAGGAAGATACTGATTCGGCTAGAGTCTTAATTTCCGCAACAGATTTTCAGACAAAACTCTCATCTGATCAACTTGTATTTGTGATGGATCTATTAACAGGCAACAATGATTTAGAAAGCGCAGAAATGCTGTATATTAAGGCTAATCCCGAATCCATTACCGACAAGCTTACGATTCTATATACTAAAGTTCTTGCAGAAAAAAAGGAGTTCGAGACAGCACTAAAATTTCTTAGCGACATTGATCCTTCAGTTCTTGAAGAGATAAACAATAAGGTATGGTATGCAAGATTATTATATGAATCTGGAGACATTGCATCTGCAGAAAAGGAGATAAACGAGATAAAGTCTATAGACAGAGCTAATGCTGAACTCTTTCTTCTAGAAGCGCAGATAAAAATCGATTCTGGTTTGTACCCAGATGCCAAGCAACTACTAGAAAGAGCTATTGATGTAGATTTTGGTTCAAGTGTAACAATAAGAGCAAATGAACTTCTATTAACGCTATGAGGGCATATATTTTTCTAGCAATTCTAATTAGAAGATATGCATGGAATTTTTTTCTGGTTCGTAATTCTGCCTGCAATTATATTTCTTGCATCTCTCCCGATATTTATTCCAATAATTTATGAGCTAGAGAAACAAATGAATGTTCAGGCTGATGAATATAATTTTCAGATCCGACAATATGAATTTTTTTGCAGCTAATGAAAATCCCATAAGCCAACGCCAGCCATCAGTAAAGGGGCTTGCCACGGTGAATAGCACTTCCATAGATTATCGGGCTGTGGTTCTGGACGAATTCTTTAGAAGAAACGACTCTCCATTGTATGGATACGGCAAAGTATTTGTAGAAAAATGCAATCAGTATAATGCTCCTTATGATTGTACAACGCTTCCGGCTATAGCCTGGGTAGAAACGAGACTATGCGGTTACAGTTTTTCTCATGAGCAACGAAACTGTTGGGGTTTTGGCGGATCAAATGAAAATCGAATTTATTTTAAAGACTACGAAGAAGCCATCGATTTGATCACAAACCGACTTGTTAATGCTTACGGACCTTACTACATGGTAAATCCTTCGAGCATGCAGAAAGTATATTGCGGTCCCCATTGTGAGTCTTGGGGACCGGGAGTTCAATTTATGCGTTATCAGATCAGTAAGCTTTCGGAAGAACTTGGATATCCTCCACTAATTCGAGATGATTCTGTTTATAAACGCTAGCTTTTCTTTTTATTGTTAGCTCTCTTTTTAATTCTGTAATAGATGTATAAAGAGAGAATTATGGCGATAGCTAAGAGAAGCTTCCAGGGAATTACCCAGAATTCAAAATCTTGAACCAGATTCTTGTACTTGCCACCGTCGTCGTAGCCTATTGCTAATTTGGCATTGTATTTACCGAATGGCATTCTAAAGAATGAAGGGTTAAGTTGGAATCTAGTTTGTACATTTCCATTTTCGTCTTTTACCTGTGAACCGTTTTCGTCTAGGATCGGAGCTAGTTCGATTAATGCGCCATTCCATGAATCAAAGAATGTTCTAGAACTTTCTCTAAGAATTCTTCCTTGGGATTGATTGAAGGTAATCTCATCGACTTTTGAATCACCGCTATATATTATGATGTTTCCGACAGGTACTGTATGACTATTTCCAATATTTCGAAGTTCGGTGATAAATCCGACAGGCATCCATTCAAAGACTCTTACAACTGGTTTCTCTCGAGTAAATGCATCTGTAGCGTAGAACTTTTCTGCAGTCAATGAACGGATAACATCTCCTTGAACATTTAATAGAATAATTGCTGCTCTTTCGTCTTTAAAAGCAACATTGCCTATCGATGGATCGAAAAGATCTTCTGGTTTGGAGAGAGTAGCGATTATTCCGGCATAATGTCCTCCGGGTTCAGCATTTTTGGGGGACATCAATTGTAAATGTGATTTGCTCTGTGTTTGCCGTATCGTCCTGAACTAGTTTAACTTTAATCTCGTTTCTGTCTAGGTTGATCCAATCTCTGAGTGAAGCGGTATATGGAAGCTCTTTTGAATGGAAGAGAGGAGTACCAGATAACCCGTCTGATTCAAAGTTTCGAGTGTATAAGTAAACAGTTTTATCAGAAGTTGTAGCATTGGTTAGTTTGATTGTTCCTGTAACTGATTCGCCGGGTAAGACATCGTATTCGAAGCGGATGGGAGATATTGTTATACCTTTGTCGTTAACAACACCCTGAGCAGAGATTGTTTCTGTTGAATTGATGCCGATTAAGAATAATCCTGCAAGAGCTGAAACTAATAATAATGATTTTTGCCACATATTTATTAAGTATTAAATAGAACTAAGATTTATTTCTGACTTATCCTAGCAACTGCAAGATTTTCTGACAAGTAGGGTAATAATTAAGAATAATTGCAGATTCAGAGATTTTCTTACGAAATTTCTTGACATCTGTTGCAAATATTTCTACATTAATAGCGAGGTGATGCACACCTTAACTATAGTGAGTTAGAATACTGTCTTGAATAACTATACAAAAACACATTCTTTTTCTAATAAAGCCAAGGCGCGATGTTGTATTTCGCTCCCTTGGCTTTTTAATTTCTCGGTTTCGTTATCTGCGCAAGCAGAGTGCAATCTATTAGGGAGGGAGGTGACAATGGAATAATAAGCTTTTGAAACCGGCTTATATTATATATTCTTTATAATTATGAATAAGTTACTTTTAAATAGGCGTAACTTTCGAGCACTTTCACTATTAACTATTTTTTCTTTCGCGTTCAATATGTTCGCGGCCTTCGTTCTTGTAGGTAGTGCAAGCGCTGCCCCCATTACCAGTGCAAGTAATACAATGTCTAGACTTCAAGTCAGCGTTGTAGATGTGGAGCACGAAATAGTGTTTACGCCAGCAACAGCAATACTAGAAAATACAGGTGTTGCTATCACATTATCATCAGACTTTGGTGATACAGATCTAGATGTTACCGATTACTCAATTGTTCAGGGTGCAGGCGGAACTGCTTGCTCTACTTGGACAGAAGTTGCCTATGTGCCTGCAAACGATGTTATGCAGTTTATCTGTACAGATGCTGCTGCAAACGGAACAGGACCAATTACAGTTGAGATCACTCAAGATCTTGATAACCCAGCAACAGCTGCAAGTTATGAGTTTGGATTATTTACCTACGACCTTGGAGACGATGATCTCTTCGGCGGTGCTGGAGGAGATGCAGATACAGTAATTGATACTGGAGAAGTAGAAGTTTCCATTGTTGATGATGATACAGTTAATGTAACAGGTTACATTGACACCTTCATCACATTTGATATTGACACAGCCGACACCGATGTTGACTGCGATGCTGCCGGAGGAGTTGCTCCTTGCGATAGCCACAGTACAGCAGGCGACGAAGCTGGTTATGTTGTAAGTCTCGGAGAAATGAATACATCTGCAGTTAATAACTCAGGTGACTCAGTTCTTCATGCAGACGGATTAACTGGAACAGTTAACTACATCTGGTTCGACCTATCAACAAATGCTGATGGTGGAGCAGTTGTTACAGTTATCAGTTACTACGGAGAAAACGACGAAGACGGTACTCCAAGTAATGCACTTTCTGCTTTAGAGGGCCCTGGTGATAACGAGATTCGTTCAGTACCAGCAGCCACTGAGACAGAAATCACAGCAGGCGATGGCCTTTACGGTCTTGCCTGGCTAACAGGCGGAGTCAATACAGTAGCTACTGGAACAGCAGCTACAATCTCTGCTGACTATGACCAAACTGGAGGAGCTACATTCTACGGATCAGTTCCAAGTAGTGTAGGTGGAACTCCAGCATCAATCTTTAGTAGCACCGCACCTCTTGATCAATCAAGAACACAATTTGTTGTAGCAGCTAGCCCTGATGCAACAGACGGTACTGGTACATACAATGATGAATTAACATTCATTGCAACAGCTACCTTCTAAGGTTGGTTTATTGCTGCCCCGCTTCGCGGGGCAGACATAAGCTAAACAGCTTAGTGCAATAATTATTATTCGTTTTTTGTTATGTATAAAACCCGCCTAACGGGAGGCAAAGTGCAAGTTAGTCCTCCAACAGTGTCTAAAGCTGTACTCTATGTAGCAGCTTTTCTTGTTGTGATATCACTAGTTGCAGTTGTTGGATTGCTTCTTTCTAGGTCAATAAATGCTGCTTCTCCGTCGCTTGAAAAATTGATGAACTACAATGTTGCTGGTTCAATGAACGATTTTGGAGACGCTCTTGTTGATGCAGGCGATAACACATACGCTGCAGTTTCCTTCTCTGAAACAGAATATAGACTTGAAAAAAGAGAAACAGATGGAACACTTGTTGGAGCAGATTCTGTTGTTACATCAGAAGGAGAGGCTAGTGTACCATTTGCCTTTCTAACTGCAACTGGTTCTAATCAGGGTACTGCAAGTAGCGGATCGTTCTCTGTAGATGCCTTAAACGGAGAAAAAACTTTAATGATTGTCGCAGTTGCTTACAGACAAAATAACGATCGCGTAACTTCGGTAACATATAATTCTGCCTCATTAACCAAAGCTTGTTCGACCAGAAACGCTGACTATTCAATAGAAACTTACTACTTGGTAAATCCAGCCTCCGGCAGCAATACTCTGGCTTACACCATGAATGCTTCGACTCAAGACATCTATATTAATGCTTCTGTTTACGAAGGTGTAAATCAGGCAGATCCGATTAGAACTTGGGCTTGTAACAATGGCTACAGTACTGCTCCTTCTGTTACAGTAACTTCAGAAGAAGGTGACTATGTTGTTGCTAGTGTTAGTCAATATTCCGGTGGTAATTCACATACCAATACAACATCTGGTTCTGTAACTCAGATTTCTAATGCACTTGGTGGTCCAAATGTCCTTGTCTCACAACTTAGAGTCCCAGGTGCGGCTACCTCTACAACAGCAACATGGACTTCCTCAGCAAATTGGCCTTGGGCTGCCTCAGCTATTGCTATCAAAACTGACGAGGGCATAGGTGGTGGGCCAGAAGCATTGCAGGTTGAACTTTCAAACACAACTACCGATTCAGATACATACACATCTGGAATCTATAATCATCAACATACTGTATCTGGTTTTAACCGGTTAATGCTTGTTCAGGTTTCGTATAGAGAGTATTCAGGATCACCAACAAATGTTGATTATATTGAAACAACATATACAGATGGTAACTTTAACACCGACTATCGAAATCTTACAAACCTATGTAGTGACAGGTCTGGACTTTATGTCAATGAGTTGTGGTACATTGCAGATCCACTTGTTGGCGACAACGAGATAAGTGTTAATTTGGTTGATAGTGTGGAAGATCTGGCAATAATTGTAACAACATACACAAGTGTTAATACATTAGATCCATTCTCAGATTACGAATGCGATTCCTACACAACTGGAAACCCAGAATCAACGATAGTAGGTGTAGAGAATGGTTACGCTTACGGAGGAGTTGCAACAAGTGCAAATAACACAGTCGATTTTGGATCAGGAATGGTTGCAATAACGAGTTCATCAACCAGTGAATTACAATCACATGCCCATTCTAAATTATCATTACCTTCAGTTACATTTGATTGGGATATACAAGGTAACAGTTCTGCAGAAGATTTATACTTAACTAGTACTTATGGTGATTCAATTACTAGGCACGATATTACAAATGGTGACTATCTTGACTCAACATCTCTGACTGCAACAAATTTTGACTCAATAAATTCAGGTCATGGCTTTGCAATTGATCCGACAAATAATACTATATACGGTGTTTTCAATACTGACAGCGGTTCTAATATGTTATCAACTGTTGATCTCGCAAATGGTGAAATCAATCAAATAGGAGACCTAGGCGAAGATTTTAGAAATATTACATTTGATTCAAATGGACAATTATACGGCATTACAAACGAGTATACATCATATCCAGAAGAGCTATATGCAATAGATAAATCAAATGCAAATATTTCATTTCTAATGTCGCTATCGTTATCATCTAGTCAAAGGTCTGTAATTGCATATAATCCAAACGACGATAGAATATACAGATTTGCTGGAGATAACTTAGATCCAGAACTAGATAGAATTGATGCTTCAGTTCCAGAAGTTGCGTCAAGTTCAACACCTTATACTTATGACTATTTTGACACATTCGAAACTGCAACCTATTGGGGAGGCGCTTCTGATTTTCTTGTTATCTCAACCGGATATCTATTTTACTCAGATAATATAGGCTTTATGAGTTATGTGGGATCAATAGCTAATTCTCAAGGAATGGTTGTATATTCTGATAGTACTGTTTATTCGGTGTCTGCAACAGCAACAATTAAACCAGTAGAATCAGGCAGCATTAATGTTCACACATCTGGTGTAGATTCAGATGACTATGGTCCTGTTACGAGCATTGGCTCATTTTCTGTCTCGCCTTCGGGTCAACAAAGAATGCTTCTGATACTTGCAAGTTATGACACTAATGATCCATCTGTAGAATATGTAGATAATGCTTATTACCAAGACGAAGACTCATACATTAACTATCCTGCTACCAACATTTGTAAATCGGATTTCAATAATTACGGCTTTGAATTATGGTATGTAAACGATTATCCAACCAATAATATTGGAGGTACTGTATATGCTGAATTTACTGGTTCAGGAGTTGACAGTGCAATCTTAAGTTATATTGGACTAGATAATGTTGATCTTTCGGATCCAATCGGAAACTTTGATTGTGATGGTTTCTTTGGGAATCTTCCAGGAGCAACCCTGACAGGTTCTTCAGAGGAGCTTGTCGTTGCGGGTATTACTTCTGCATACGATAATGGTTATAATAGTTTTACTCCTCATTCAGCTACTTACAACCATAATACACAGAATTCAGGAAATATTATCGGAGCCTATGCAACAGTTGAAGGTGATCCAGATTATTACTGGGAAATGTACGATGACTACGATCTGGCCTTCGGAGCAGTGGCAATTAAGAACATTGCGGCAAATTCAATTCCTGCAGAAACGCTAACAGGTGCATATCGAATTAAAGATGGAAAGGGTGAATTTAAAGTGGATAGTCAAGGCAATTTTATTATTGCTGCAAATAACTCAAATAACCCTACCAACCAAGATTTTATAGTAACAAAGCACGATAGTGATGCTCAGCATGTATGGACTTACATCCATGATTGGACAACTCCACCAGCAGTAAATTCTATTGCAGATATAGAAATTGATGCTTCGGACAATATAGTATTAGCGGCGAATATGGATTATGGATCAGTACAGAGTGGAGAAATCATTGTCTTAGACACAGATGGAGTAGAGGTTGATTGGTATGACTTTTACTTTGGTCCATTCCTTGGATCCAAGTTATATTCCACATACTTGGATGGCACAAACTTATATGCTTGTGGATCTGAAAGAGTAGATAACTCTTCAAGATACAATGATATATATGTAGTTAAATACGATGTGAATGGTGATAAGTTATGGCAGTATTGGTTTAATACCACACCTTACGATGTAGAAGAGGGTTGCAGAAGCATGGTTCTTGATGGTAATGATCTTTATATTGTCGGACTATCAGCTAGCGGCACATCTTCTGCAGATGAACTTAATCGAACAATCATCCGTTTGAATGCCACAACCGGAGATGAAGTTTACGCGCAAACATTTGGTACTGAAATCGATATTTCTTCACTTACCCAAGACGAGATCGACAGAATCATCACCAAGGATTCTATGTTGAAGGTTGGCTCTGAATTGTTTGCAGTAATATTTAATCCTGCAACAGAAAGATCTGCAATTTCAAGGATAACTGCGTCAACGGGTTCGGTAGCACAAACAGTTGATTATTATGAATTCAATGAGTATATTCAAAATCCTTTCATTACAGATATCGTAACTTACGAAAACCACGATGGTGACACATACTTTGCAGTGTCAGGATATAACTACAGCGGAGGTGAAAGAGGATTCATTGGACTTGCTGATGCATCAGATCTGAGTTACTTCCCTGCAACTGAAAAGTTGGTTGGAAATTCAAATCCTAATGTTAGAGTTACCTCGTTATTGGTTAACGATAACACTCTATACGCTAGTGGATATGATTCCGATGATGCTCAAGGAGCAAATGCATATCTTGGTAGATTCGGTTGGAGCGTGTTAAATGTTACATCTTCAAACGAAGTTTTCTCCAAGAATAGCGGGTTAAATCTTAATGACCACATGTATATGGGTGGCAACGAATTTACAGCAGAGGTAAGAAACGGTAGCAGTCAGGTTATCGCTGAAGTACCGTTTGAATTTGCAGAGGATGATATCGCATCTATCACCATAGCTGGAGAAACTGATGCACCAACATATAAAGCATGGTATGACGGTTATTCCCCTGCAAGTGGAAGCACTTGGAGTTTAAATATTCCAAGAGATGTCGCTCATAACTCGATAAGACTTTGCCCAGATGTAGATGCACTTGTAGAAATTGAAGAAGGATGTACTGGAGAAATAATCTTACCAGACGATGATCCTTCAGTAACAAACAATACGACACACTGGTTAGTATCAGGTCTTGATGAAGGAACAGCATATGGAGCAGAAAGCTTCACCGGTTCTGTTGAAGTTGATATCACTGAGATTCCATTCTACAACTATAATGCAGGTGGAGCGGATACAGCTCCAGTAGTTGAAAGTTTGAATGGTCATGTGATCACTGCTGCAGGAACTGACAGTGGATCAATCAATCTTTCAAAGGTGCGTATTTTTGATAATCTAACAATCTGGGAAGAGTCGTTTAGTCACCCTGGTGGATTATTAACATTCGATATCGTTGATATAGATTTAGATGCTGCAGGTAACATTTATGTAGGCGCGAAAATGTATGATAACAGCGAAGCAAACTACAATTACTTCCTGTCGAAGTTTGACGGAGAAGGAAGAATTCTGTGGCATAAGGATTACGATGGTGGTAGCACAGTCCATGACTCATTCGACTTCTTGCAAGCACTAGTTGTTGATGCTGCTGGAAATTCGTACATATCAGGAATCATGGAAGTACCTTTCCCAACTTCTCCTTTCTGGACTCAGGTTTCTGGAACAATTAAGGTAAATACAAACGGTGTAGAGCAGTGGAGACATATCGAGCTTGATCATGGACATAGTTACACTAATGATTTAACTCTAGATGATTCTGGTAATCTGTATGTCTGCGGCGGACTAGAAAACTTTGATGCTTACAGGCGAGATTTTTATGTCAGCAAGTTTAACAGCTCTACAGGAGAAAGAATGTGGGTATATCGAAGACAAACAGAAAACCCAGGCACACCCGCTGTAGAAAATTGTGATGCAGTTGTTTACGGAAGTACAAATAATATTATTCTAGCTTCTGGTACTACTAAAGCTGCATTAAATAATGGTTCAATCGATAGATGGGTTGCTGGTATTAACGCAACCACAGGTGTAATTATCTGGGGTAAGCAAGAAACATATAATGATGTACCAAGTTTTGCTCCAATCTATACACGAGCTGCAGTTTACGATTCAGTAAATAATGCCTTCGTAATAGCTGGAAGAACCAGATTCCAGACAGCAGACTCAGGAGATGCCTTCTTGAACTCTTATAATGCTGCTAACGGAGATGTTATCTTTGCAAAAACAGTGGATCAACTTACCAGTGCAGATCAATTTAATGATCTTGTCTGGTATCAGGACTTCTTGGGTGATGTGCATTATGTTGCTGTCGGAACATATTTCGATTCAACAACATGGAGAGCTATGGTTAGAAGTTACACAGCAACCGGATCCTTAGAGTTTGAAAAGCTTTATGATGCAGGGTACTTCACAGCTGCAAGCTCAGTGGCTGTAGACTCTAGAGGAATCATATATACAGGTTTCTTAGAGAATGACGGCACAGGAGATGATGTTAGAGTTAACAAATATGCTTATCTAGTTAACTCGTTGCCTCCAGGATTATCACTGGTGGTTGAAGCCTTGCCGGGAGTTATTGTTGATCTAACCTCAGCTGGTTACGGAGGAGCATTTACTGCAACTCTTAGAAACGGCAACAATCTTCCAATTGCTCAATTTGAAATGGGCTTAAGATCAGATGTAGATTGGTCAACAGTCACAGGAGATAGACTTGGACTTAAAGCATTTGCTCACTTCCCTGGAGGATTTGCAAATACACCTGGAGCAAACGACACTTCGTTCAGCCTGCTTCTTCCAAGGCCGGCAAATGCTGATCAGGTAGTTATCTGCCCAGGTGCAGATGATCTTGAAGATATTGAAATCGGTTGTAGCGGTCAAGTCTTATACTCTCTCGCAGATCCTAATGTAACCTTAACTACTTTCAATGGACAAGAGTTCTTCAAAGTAGCAGGACTTACAGGTACAGGTGGACTTCCAATCAACGATGCCTCTGCAGTTAGAGACACAATGACCAGAGAGCAAGTTGGAGTAGCAAGTGATCATAATCTAGAATTCGGAACAACATTTGGAATAGATTCCAGTGGAGACACGATAACACTAGATTTCGCCAATCAGTTTGATTTCACAGCGATTACAGTAGATGATCTTGACCTGATAGTAAATGGAGTAGATAAAGATCTATGTACCGGACCACTACCATGTTCTGCAGGAGCCGGAGTATGGGGTGTGTCGCTAGATGATGTAAACAATGTCTTGGTATTTACTGCACCAACAGATGCAACGACAGGAGAAGTTGCAATTAATGACTCGGTACAAGTCTTGATAGGACTTGCTGCCAGTCATCAGGCTAGTGGATCTAACCAAGTTGTGAATCCAACAATAGTTGGCTCTTACGAAGTCAGACTAGAAATCACAAATGGTGCAACCGAGGTTGGCGAACTTGAAATTCCAATAATAGATGATGACACTGTAAACATTACAGGTTTTATAGATACCTTCATCTCATTTGACTTGGATACAGCGCACATAGATAATGACTGCGATGCGTTCGGAGGAGCTAGTCCATGTAACAGCCATGCAGCAACCTCAGATGGAGCAGGTTATGTAGTTGATCTTGGAGAACTTAACCTCTCAACAGTTAATGTCAGTGGATCAAGTACACTGCACCAGGATGGTTTAACAGGTATAATCAATTATATCTGGCTAGATCTTTCAACCAATGCTGTAGGAGGAGCAGTAGTAAGAGTATCTTCCTTAAATGATGCACTGCTTGGACCAAACGGATCGACAATTGATTCAGTCGGAGCAGGTGAGGTTCAGATAACAGCGGGCTCAGGACTATATGGTCTACAGAATCGATTCCTAGATAACAAGAGTGCAGTTAGCGGAACAGTAGTAATTGACGACGATTGTAATGCTAACGGAGGAAACGACTTCTTCTGTAGTGTTGGAGGAGCTCTTGGTCGAACAGTGTTTACAACAAATAACACAATGATTGACCAGGCAAGAGTTCAGTTGAGAGTAGGAGCATCACCAGATGGACTATCTGCAAGTGGTACTTACTCAGACGAGTTAACATTTATCGCAACGGCTACCTTCTAGGTAGCCTTGCGTTCTAGTAGAACCAAGGACTCGCAGTGTGGTGTGCGAGGAAAGAAGTTAAAAAGTTGCGCGTGAGTTGCAGTGTAAAAGTCTAATAAAACTGCCAACTCACGCGCTTGTGTCTGAGGGTTACAAGACAAATACGATATCTTTCTTGGTTTTTCAGAGTAGATTCTTTCTAGTAAATCTTTATGAATTCCGGCTCTTGGTGGATCTAGAATAAGATGTACATCTTGGTTTATGTAATCGAGCATCTTTTCTGAACTGTTACAAATAGCTTTAAAATTCTTCTTTTTATTACTGCGAATATTGATTTTTGCGTATTTAATTGATTCTGGATTTGAATCAACAAGTAAGCAGCTTTGAAGTCTTTTGTTTAAAGGAATAGAGATCGATCCAACTCCTGAAAAGTAATCTAGAAGCTGGCTGTTTTCGTCGATGTGATCTTTAATTAAGGCAAGAGCTTTCTGAAATGCTTGAACATTTACCTGAAAGAAACTGTTAATTCCATATTTTAGTTCTGTCTCATTTATAATCTCCGAAATTTCAGAAGATCCAATCTGTGAAATAATCTCTGTTGGAATCGATGCTGGGCTCAATGGGTCTGAGTAGAATATTGTTAATCCTCTAATAGAACTAGGTAGCTCTACCGATTTAAAATCTATCTTCTTGGTGACGAATATTGCAACTATTGCTTCTTGTTGTTCGTTAGTTCTTACAATAATGCTTTTATAGATTCTACCGTTAAAATCTTGCCTGTTGATATATTCAAGTGCAAATTGTGCTGCTTTGTTTAGCCAGTCATGTGCCAGACTGCTTTTCCTAACTGTAATCTTCCCTCTTGCTGCTCGTTTGTAAAATGCTAATTCAAATGAATTATTCTCTTCGTAAACACTAAATTCCATTTTGTTTCTGTACTCATATAGTTTCTTGCTTTGATACATTTCTTCAAAAGAGATTCCTAGACCGTTAAAATTGTTCTGAGATAACTCTTGTTTGTAATACTTTTCAGCTTCGGCAGACATAATCTGCCAAGGACTAGTACTTAAATAAGCTCTGTCTCGTGGAGCTACTCGTTTGCTGCTGGCTTCAATTACTTGTAAAGGTATTGCTTGTAGGATTTTTCTTCTTTTTTTTTGCACTTCTACAAGCACTTTTTCATCAGGGATTACTCCAAAGGTTTCAATGCGTTTATTGCCTAAGGTTGCGAGTCCGCTTCCTTTTTCTGTAAGCTTTTCGATTGTAACTTCAAGCGTACGGTTATTCATGCTAATATTTTGCTCTGTTAATCTTAACACATGTCAACTGCATCTGATGCTGTCTTCAGAAGCCTCCGGTTAGTCCCTAAGGGTAGGGTTGTTACTTATGGACAACTAGCTAGTGCTTCGGGAATTAAATCGGCAAGGGCTGTTGGCAGAATACTACATAATAATCCCAATATAGAAACCAATCCCTGTCATCGTGTCGTATTTGCAGACGGCTCTCTATCTGAGAGTTTTGCCTTTGGCGGTTTTGAAGCACAATACGAGTTGCTGAGATCAGAAGGGGTGTTTTTTTCTAAAAATAAGGTAGATTTAAAAATTAGTGGTTATCATTTTCGTGAAGTAGACGGAAGCCCCTTGTCTTGATGGTTTCTAGTTTGCTACCGGGTTTTAAATTTTGCATCTTCTTTCTAAGTCGAGAGACTAATCTGTCTATTGTCCAATCCGATACACCAAAATGCTCATATTCAGGCCAGACAAATCTTATCAACTCTTCTCTAGTGCAAACTTGCTGGGACTTTCGTTCAAGGTATGTGTACAGTAAATTCTCTTTTTTCGTAAACATTTGTTGATTAGTTGGTTTGGAGTGTAAAAATAATTTTTTTTACATAGCCTTCAAAAAGTCTGGAAAATATTTTGTTGTGATTATCCAATATCCCCGTATCCCATAAATAAGTTGCTGTAGAGAATTCATTTTCTGAAACTTGCTGATTCTTTATTAACTTTTTAATCACTTCTTTCTCGTTCGTATTTAAGTGCATTAATAGTTCTTCCGATTGCAATTGAATTCTTTCGTCTTTGAGAATCATCTGAAAATCTCGGGATCTTTTTTCGCTACAATAAATATGCAGAAGTTGCAAATATGTGGAGTGCCCCGAACAAAGTTCGGTAATCATCTTTTCATCAGACTTTGAAAGTCTTGTGGTAATCTTGTTTTGGAGGGCATTAAGCTGTATTTGTGTACTAACTGCATCTGCCGGCTTGATATAATGAACCTTCAAGAAAGGTAAGAAGTCTGTTGCTGTGTATGTTTCTGGTGATAGAAGTGAAAGTCTTCGGTGTCCGGTTAATACAAAGTTTAATCTGCCTTGAGTGGCATCGATCAGTGCAGCAAGGTTGTTTTGGAAACTTAAATTGAACAGAGCAGAGATACGATCGAAGCGAATATAGATTAATGTTAAATAAATTCCTGTTTCAGTAATTTTTCTTAATAGAGTTCTAACAGACTCGTAGGTCATGAACGACTCGTCGATTTGTATCGTTGAGGTAAACAAATTTTGTGCATATTCTTTTAGGCTCTTGTCTTCATGGTCTTCTAGACGATCTAGAATTCGTTTTAGAGTTAATCGCCAGAAGGCAAGCAATTCAAGCTCTACCAAATCATTAAGATCGATGCCAACAATTATTCTTGTGTTTTTTAAGTCTTGTTTGGATAGATTTTTTTTTCGAGGAGAAATTTTAAAAGTGAGGCAATGCCAACCCTCTTCATACCAACAAGCTCAAATGATTCGTTGTTTGTGATCAAATCAGCAATAATCGATATGTCTCTTTCTCTGTAAAAATCCGGAAAGTCACTTTCGTGTTGATATTTCTTTGCCATATCGAAAGATTTTACACTATCGAGATGCAAGTTGAGTACTATGTCAGGATTATGTCAGATTTTTGTTATCAATAAGTCAAGCGGATTAGTCTATCGCTGTTTATATTGATGTGGTTTATTAATGCTTGTTTATGGAAGTAGGAAATTCATTTTTAGCTATTGTTGGTCCTGCCGGTGTAGGAAAAAGCACATCTTTCAATGCAATCTTGGATCATTTTGAGTCAAGGATTCGTGTTGTTCCAAAAGTTACAACAAGACCACCCAGAGAGAATGAAAAAGATACGAAGGCAGGTTTATCTCTAACAGAGTTCCAAGCAGGGGTTGAATCTGGAGAAATAATACTGGCGCACCAACCATTCGGACCCGATGGTCACTGGTATGGTTATAGCCTTAATGAATTATCTGGACAGTCTGGGCAGTTGAATATAATTGAACCTAATGTTGAACATCAGTTACCAGAATTCAAGAAAATATTTGGTGCTTCTGCATTTGTATTAGCCCTTCGCGCAGATAGAGAATACCTACGACATAATCTTTCGGAGCGAAATAGCGAAAGTCCAGAAAAAATTGAAGAAAGGTTAAGTGCAGCTTGCAGTATTAACGATTTTATTGATAAATATTCTAACTCAGGATTAATAGATCAAGTTATTGAACTCAACTGGCACAATAGACCTAGAATGTTAGAAATTGTGTTAGGTTTGACTGCTAGGGTGCTGAACAAAATGTCTGTCCTTCAGGGCAGATTTTGCTAGATACTGCAGTACAACAGGTAGTTGATTCCAGACCCATTGTGTGCAGAGTAATTGCCTGTAGTGGATTCCGTTAATGATCTCTTTTAAATCGTACCAGCGGACTTCTTCGACCTCTTCTTCTTGAAGGTAAAAGTCCTGATCTGGGTTATCTATGTAGATAAGGTACAGGTAAATGTATTCGGACTGACTTTCTTGTCTGACTATATAGGTGTCGATTAAGTAGGCTTCGTAACTGACAATATAAAGTTCTTCGCGAAGTTCTCGTTCTAGGCCGTCTTTTGGATTGTCACCTTTGACTAGGTGTCCGCCAACAGAAATGTCCCACAAACCGGCACCAAGTTTTTTTGTTTTCGCTCTCTTTTGAAGAAGAACCTGACCTTTGTGGTTGAAAATCCAAGCATGGACTACGGGATGCAATAAATTTGGATTTTGGTGAGCTTCTTCTCTGGTTGCTTCAGAGATAATCAGCCCGTCTTCGTCAACAATATCAAATATTTCGTCTTGCATATTAGTATTTCTAACTAGCAGTTATGATAGCAGATAATTCTTAACTTTTTCTTAACTGGGTATGTCTTCTTGACTAAAAAAGTCCAAATAACTTATGCTGAATTTATCTACCCAATTATTGAATTTATGAATAAAATCCCTGGATTTGTATTAATAATGTTTGCTGCATCATTGTGGGCGCTTGATGCCCTTCTAAGAACACATCTGACTTTTGCGATTCCTTCGATTTGGATTGTCTTTTTTGAGCATCTGGCAGGAGTTCTTCTTTTCCTGCCTGTTTTATATAACAGTCGATCAGTCTTTAATAAACTGAAAAAGAGAGATTGGATGATACTGCTTCTGATGACAATTGTGAGTAGTGTCTTGGGCACCCTCTTGTTTACCGAAGCTTTAAATAAAAGCTTTGCTGTTGGCGATTTTGCTTCTCCTGTATTGTTGCAGAAACTGCAACCCATGTTTGTAATTATGCTGTCTACGATCTTTTTAAAAGAAGTATTATCATATAGATTTCTTCTTCTGGCTGTTGTGGCCTTAATCGGCAGCTATATGATCAGTTTCGGCACAGATAGTGTCTTTCTTGATTTCAGCTCAAAGCTAGAGGTGTCCCTATTGGCAGTCGGAGCAGCAGTTGCCTGGGGAGCCGGAACGGTAATGAGTAAACATCTGCTTACAAAGGTTGATGCTGCACCTGCTACTGCTTTACGAATGCTTCTCGCTGTTCCTATTAGTTTTGCTGTTGCGTTGCTTATTGGTCAGGATTTGCAATTATCCGCAATCGGAAGCGCAGAGATCCTCAGAATTATATTGATAGCTTTATCAACTGGGGCAGTCGCAATTCTTATCTATTACAAAGGTTTGATCAAAACCAAAGCCTCTGTATCTGCTTTTGCAGAACTGGCGTTCCCAGTTGCCTCAATTTTTATAGCCATATCAGTTCTAAATCCTTACGGACAACCGCAAACTTTGACACTTGCAAATTCATTTGGAGTTATTATTCTCCTGATTTCAATTCTCTTAATAAGCACAGAAAATGAATCTAAAAAGAGCATTTAGCGGGTATGTAATTGCAGGAGAAAGATTAGGTAGCAAGATTGGCTATCCAACAATCAATTTTGACCCAGAAATAATCAGTCAAAGCACAAGACAAGGTGTTTGGGCAGCAAGTGTTGTTGTTGACGGAGATATTTACCTAGCCGCACTCTACTTTGGTCCCAAATATGTAGGTAATAAAAGTGAGCTGGTTTTAGAAATTAATATCTTAGAATATAGCGGTAGTATATATAAAAAGAGAGTCAGGGTAGAGTTGCTTAAATTTGTGCGCGAGCCGATAAAATATGACGATATATCACTACTTAGAGAGCAAATAGGTAAGGATATTAAGCATATCGAGTTAATAACAGGATTGTTATCTAGAGAGAATATATATGCGGTCGTCGGAGTTTCTTTAGATACTGCAAAGTATGGTTATCGGGTATATAAGAGTATGTCAGATGCAGGCATAAATGTATCTGCAGTAAACCCAAAGTATAGTCAAGAACAAGGAATTAAATTTTACAATTCGGTAGCCGACCTTAATGATAATGCCGAGGTAATCGTTTTCGTAGTTCCACCTGCTGTTGCAGAGAACATTATTCATGATAATATCGAAGTTTTACGAAACAAACTTGTCTGGTTTCAGCCAGGATCAGAATCCGAAAATGCCTCTAAACTATGCGAAGTCAACCATATTGATTATGTACTAAACAAATGCGTGGTGGTAGACGGATTGAGCCTGCAGTTAAGGTAGGTTCGAGTTGATAATCAATTATGATTGAAATTGGTCTAGACTAACTGGATTGTCTGTATAGTCTTGTTGTATTGACTCTTCAATATCTAACCTTAAGGTTCTCGGTTAACAACACTAACATTACCTAGTAGTGGTTTTTCTATTCTTGGAGCTGCGGATCGATGATTTTCGTATAGACCATGAGTGCTGTTTAATCCTAAGACATCAACAACCTTAGCTCTGAGTGTATCTAACAGTGTATCGTTTACAGGTCCATTATTGCCTTCAACAAATAAAGGATTATCAAGCGTACATTGTAAGTTATTAATCATAACTTTATGTTAAGAATAATTGTTATCTAATTATAATAGATAATGCATTTTTTTTACAAATATGGTAGAATCTTACGATAAATAATAGATATATATGGACGAGTTCGACAGAAGAAACAATAGCGAAGCACCAGATCGATTCAGGATAAGTGAAAAATATTCAGATGAAGAGATCTCATATCTTTCCATAGGAAATCCCGGAACTTTTCGATTTGTTCTATCTGGGCTTAGTGATCCATCTCAACTTAGAGTCCAACTAACCTTCGTAGATCCAAGATTTAGAGATAGAATGGGACCACTAGGTTACATTGGTTCTGTAATAGCAACAGAAACACAAGAAGTTGTAAATCCAAGAATCTTTCAAGAGCTTTTCAAATCAAGGGGTGTTCCACCAATAACCTTTAAAGGAACATATTCAGAGGTGCAGTCAATTCAGGGATTAATTACAGATGCAAATCAGGCCGGTTATGATGGCAATCGGGGAAGCGTATTCGCCTATACCGCAGATGGAGATGCACAAGATTATCAAGTTGCCGCAATGGCTCGATTACTATTTAGGTCAGTAATTGGAGTTGCCAATAACTATCAAACACATATTCTAACTGCCTTTAATCGATCTTATGCATTGGCTAGACGGAGAAGAGAACATTATCGACTATTAGAAAATCAAACTGATACATTCGCTGCCTTGCCAGAAGAGGTATTGCAATCAATCTTCGCTGGTCCAATGATT
This sequence comes from candidate division WS6 bacterium OLB21, assembly GCA_001567305.1. Lineage (GTDB taxonomy): Bacteria > Patescibacteriota > Dojkabacteria > B142 > OLB20 > OLB21. The sequence continues at coordinate 46,483 of JYPD01000011.1, forward strand.
GTTATGTTGAAGCGGGCCGAAGCTAAGGCAGATGTTAATCAAGCCCCTGCTGATAATAGAATTCAACCAATATTTAATCTGCATCTAGATGATTATTTCCAATTTTATTCCGAAGGCTACGAAGAAAGAAGACAAATCAATCAAAAAACATCGTTAGCAGATATTTTAAATGTAGCAATTAGTCAAGAGTTGGCCGTAGCTGGTGAAAGATACCTTCAATACACTACAACTGCAAATCGTTTATTGGAAGGCAGCGGTCCTTTAACAGAATGGGCTCGTTCTTTCCACGGCATAAGATTTGAAAAGGATATGCCTTTAGTAGTTATAGATCCTAGAGACCCGATTCTACTTACTTCGTTAATGGTTGCCTTGAAAAGAAAAGTAGATAGTGGAGATCCAATATATAGTCACCTTAGATCACCAGGTAGTATTTGGAGGGCTGTAGCAAACATAAGAAGCGAAATAATTTACTTACTTAACTCAGTATTATCGTTGAGCGGATCAAATACTATACCCATGCTCGATGACCATGGTCTAATGCCAGGTGAGTTAGAGCACTTAGTCCATACTCAAAGTCTGACGGACGCAACTGATACTGAGCAATTACTTCTTCAGGAATACAATAGTCAATATGGAAAATGAACCAAGACAACAGTATATCGATAAGCAACCTGAAGGCATGTATAGAGGAATCATAGCCAGATCTTCGAGTTTTGAAGAAGTAAAAAGAGTAATAACAGAACAGCCAAGATTTGCTAGAAGGGAGCAGGTTTCCGATGTGCAGTTAGTAGAGCGTTGGGGTGTAAGCACTAGCAGCTTAGCTCAATTCTTTGCCGAAAGAGATTATCGCGACAATAGATCAGAATTAACTGGAGTTCTTGATGGAGGACTTGAGATTATATTCGAGACCAGAAGTTCGGTTATTGATCCTAGAGAGAATAATGCATTAGTTACTTTGCAGCTAACACAAGGAGATCGGACATATTCAGTTAGTGTCAATACAGCAGAAAAGCCTTATAGAGATATTGAATTTTCGCAGGTAGTGGCTCAAGCACTACAAGACAGAGTCAGTCAAAGATTCAAAGTTTCTGAAGGTCGTGTCGAAGAAAGACAGGCTGAAGGGTTTGTTCCTCAGGATTTTGGTGGAATACTCGGAAATATCTCTTTACCTAGCAGAGTTGAATACTATGAGAGAGATAACCCGATAGATCATAGTAACCAAGAAAAAAAGAGGCAAGCATTTTACGATTTGTTCATGTTGGCTTTTACCAAATTAACAATTGAATTGTACAAAGGTTTAAAACCTTCAAGGGAGGATATCATACTTCACTATCTCAGGTATTTCGATAAAATGACAGTCAGAAATATTCTGGCAACAATTGGTTTTAATGCACTAGGGGCTGCAATTATGGGAGAGTTTCCAGCTGCCCGAAAGAATTTTCTAGGCAGTCTTAAAAGTCGAAGCGAAGAATACGAGCAAACAGAATCAATAGAGGAAGATTACCGCTTAGATTTACCATTATTTGTAGATGAATCTTATATAGAAGATGAGGATAACTCTGTTGACGAAGGTGCTTTCCAGTTAACTTCAGATAGTGTAGTAAGAAAAGAACCTGAGGTTGGTTTCCCTGATTTTGCTAGAACAAGATTAGAGAGAATGAATATTGAAACCTTGAATATCATCAGAGAAACAGAGATGCTGCAAGACATTGCACTACTTAATATGGAAGGAATTCAAGAATGGAGTATTAATCTTCATCGACAGTTATATGGTTCAGTTGATGCCTTGCGAGAACTTAATCCGGACGATTTGATTGTCAGACTATGTCTCTTCAAACTACTATCTGAACAGAATAGAATTCATATATTTAAAGATGCTATTGCTGCTTTAGCAATATTTATCAATAGTAGTGCATTTCGAGGAGAGAAAACACCTTATAGGAATACTATAGAGCATAAGACCATAGTCTCTGGAAGCGCTGATTATCCAGACGGACACGATATCTTAACTAATCTGGATATTAAGATTGGTGTTTCAGATCAACAGCGTCAGGAGTTGATAAATTTCCTTATCGAATTAACTAATAAATACCAGCAATCTTAAAGGTTGAGTTGTGCATAAGAACTGTATCCCCAAGCTGCTTGCCAAGTAGTTCTGCGTAATTGGTTGCGTCTACCCAGATTGTTGCCCCGATTTTAGTGGAAACAAGCTTTACCTGAGAGCCTGCCTGAACTATTGCTCGTTTAACAAGCGATCTCTTACTAAATTTTTTGAGATGTGTTTTGTAGGTAGATATATTATTGTTGTGCAAAGAAGCCTGTGAAAGAAGTTTTAAGAATATTGGATTTGAAAATGATGGGTTAGCTTTTTTTAATTTTGATTCGATAGTGTTGAGTTTTGTTTGTTCGTTTTTTATGAGGTTAATCAAAGTAGATCTGACCTTATATGCATTCATCGGGCATTGTTTAATAACTAATTCACCAATTAAAACGATCAAACAAAAAATCCTTACCCGAAATAAAACCAAAATTTGAGATTTGCGCATTTTAACTCAGCTTTACCCTACTCAGATTGTGGCGTATAATTGTTTTGCTGAATTACAATAATACTATGTTGCTTCTATATACAGACGGAGGATCAAGAGGAAACCCAGGACCAGCAGCAATTGGTGCCGTACTTTACTCAGAAACCCAACAATTACTAGATTTCGCTGCCGAGTATAAAGGTGTGCTTACCAACAACCAGGCAGAGTATCTTGGTTTGTTGGCAGGATTAGATTTGGCAAAGAAGCATGCTAACGAAAGTTTAACGGTATATATGGACAGTGAGCTTGTTGTCAAACAAATGAAAGGTGAATATAAGGTTAAGCATCCAGATATTATTCCTCTTAAAGCAAAAGTCGATAGTATTCTGGTCAACTTTTCACAAGTTAATTTCGTTCATATCGAGAGAGCAAAGAATAAATTTGCAGATAAACTTGTCAATATTGCTTTAGATTCTGCTGCCAATGCGTAAACTCAATGTAGGTACATATTCAACAAAGGTTCAAAAGCTTCAGTCTGAAAAGGCTATTCCATCAAAAAAAAGAACCAAGCAGGGCAAATAGAAAAGCCAGAAAAGGATTTCCTATTAAAAGATTGGTTTCAGTACTTGTAGTTCTGCTCATCGCCGGTGGAGCAGTTTTTGGATATATGCGTTTACAGGCACTAAATTCACGGGTAGAAAAGTTTGATGAACAAGGCAATAAGCTAGAATGTACTAACATTCTCAATCCTGAATGTTGGACAACTGCCTTTAGACCTCAGCTTAAACAGACTAACGGATTTACTAATGGGCTTGTTTTAGGGATGGATAGCAGAACCGGCAAAGGAGATTCTCTAAAAAATACCGACACCATAATGTTTTTCTCGTTTAACCACGAGACGCAAAAGACAATGCTGGTTTCAATTCCGAGAGACTTTTATATCCCAGTATATGCTGCAAAGATTAATGCTATTTATGCATTCACCGGCAATAGAAATCCCGATGATCCTTTCTTTTACATTAAAGAAACAGTCTCACAAATACTAGGTCAACCAATTCATTATTTTGCTACTGTAAGATTTGAAGGAGTAGTTGATGCCATTGATAAGATCGGAGGAATTGAGGTTTGTGTTGATGATACGCTTACGGCTCAGTATCCAAACGATAATGCCAAACCTAGCGACGCACAGCAATGGTTCTTTATTGAGTTTCCAGAAGGATGTCAGCAGATGGATGGAGAGAAGGCTCTTGTCTGGTCTAGGTTCCGTTATGTTGCTAAAGGTCCAAGTTCTTATGCTAGCGACTTTTCTCGAGCCAGAAGACAACAACAGGTAACCGAAGCAGTTAAGGATAAGTTACTTGCAGAAGACATTAGTGTTGCAGAAAGGGCAGAAAGATACTGGTCCTTGATGCAGACATTTAATGAATCAGTAGATTTTTATGGCGTTTCATTCGAAGATATTCTTGCTGGCTTGGCATTTATTGAAACTGCCGACAGAAGTCCGATAAATGTGGTACTCGATCCGGCTTTAGGAGGTATAAATAAACTGATCTACGCAACGAGTCATCCCAATGCTGGGTATATTATTCAGGCAAGAGATTCCAGTTTCAAGACGATTCAATCTTTTATTGGCAGAATCTGGGATAATGCAGATTTCTATAAAGAGCAGCCAAAGATAGTTGTTTTGAATCTATCTGAAGAAAAGATATTAGCCAAAGATCATCCTGCCGTAGCCTTGAAAGATAAAATTGAGTTTTATGAACAGTTCCAGTATTTCAACGAAGACACAACCGAAGCGTTCACAGGAATTAAAGTATTTGATTTCACTGCTGGAAAAGTCAATGGCAGCCTGAACTACATACTCGATTATTTTGGACTTGAAGAAGCTGAAGAGTTTCCAGAATTATATGACCTTAAACGCAAAAATAACGAGGATATTCTTATTGTGGTTGGCCCTGAGAAGTTGGAAGTTACGGCAACTCCTTAATCACTCACCTTTTTGTCTAGAGAATCTACTAATTCCGTATAGTATTGCTATTGAACCCGCGGCAATTAGTGCTGATTCAAGAGCCAGTCGATGTCCGTTTTTCAGATTAATATTGTGGTATTCAATTTTGGTAGAAGGGTAATCGCTGGCTACAACTTGGACTGTGGGCAACATGTCGTGTCGCTCATCTAGTATCAGGACGGGTTGCTCTGTTGCAAAGATGTGAGAAAGCACTCTTTGCAGTCCATCAAACTGTATGTCAATCTCCTTCCCACCAATGCGTCTTAGTATAGGCGATATTGCTTTCATGGCAACCATCTCGTATGGTTTCTTGCCGGCACCGGTAAAGATAACCCTTGACTTTGGTTCACCAGAAATATATTCATCAATATCGCCTTTATGATGCATACCCACTATTTGTGCAGTTGCACCTTTTTGAGATATTGTATTACTTAGAAGTGCCAACCAATCGGTAAATGTTCGTAATTCAGAAGGCCTTGTGGTGATTATGTTTATCGAGTTCAAAGGGTTAGTAGCAAGGCTCTTTAGAAATTCTAGACGAGAAGGATTTAAGGCTAATCGTGCTAATTGAGTTGGGCGCATGTCGTTGAACACTCCATCCAGGTCAAATACCAGCTGCGGGTTCTCTAAGGATAGGGAACGACCAACAACAGAAGTAATTGCACTTTGAAAGTTTGGGTGTTCAAAGACACTTAGATTTTTTGGTAGCTCTATTAATCTGTGAGTTTCTTGACTCAAAGCACAATAACTAAAGAAACGAATTATAGCAAACAACTCCAATGGCGCATAGGCGCAATAGTGATATAATAGGTATATTATGTTGGAGTCTGATTCAAATATACCAAATCCGCTATTTGCCGAAATGTGCCAGATAAAAGGTGATGTCCTCCGAGCTCTAGGTCCTTTAAAGTATCCATTGATTACAGCTGTGCCATCTTATCTTGAAGGGAAAGAAATGTTTGCACGGGCGCTTGAGAATGCTTTTCGAATTACTAGGCAGCTAGCTGCAGGTAATCCACCAACTCATCTGCCAAAATGCACATTCCAGCAGTTCTTCATTTTTTTGAAGATCGTCAAGGTGACCTAGTTCTAGCGAAGCTTGTAAAGACTCATAATGGCAACATGGGGGATTATGCCATTGGAGCTGATGGTCAGAGATTACCAGCTTGGCTGTCGTGGCAAATGCATGGCCAGCCATGTGAGCAACAAAGCCTTAAATTAGGAGGCGACCCATATCCTTTACTATATAATTCCGATCTTCTAAGAATTTGCCTTGACTCTGGATTGCCGTATCCGACATTAAGCTCAAGGCGCAGAGAATACTGGCAACTTGTCGACTAGGCCTTGACGGTGTATATTGCAGTTATCTTATTGTTACATCTCTACAAATGACTAAACCAGTTATTGTTGTTTTGGTGGTGGGTCTTGTTGTGCTTTGTTGCTGTGTTGTATCAGTGCTTCTTCTTGCTGTGGGTGGTGTCAGTGTATATCTTCCGTTTTCTTCGTCAGATAGTATCACTTACTTAGATACAAAAAACTGATAAAGTAACAATCTCACAGGCATATGTCTCAAGTCTAGTTACCGGAGAGAGCAGTAATAATGACTACAATAACGATGTTGTTCATTATTATCATAAGGTAGCTCTTAATCTTATGACCGTTGACGAGATCGACGAGGTTAAAGTTTATCAAATAGAATTGCAACGAAATTCAAATCAGGGTGAAGTGAAGATTATTCATCCAAAGCATACGCCGCAATTTGAAAGTACAAATCACTATTTCGGACCTTATGGCGAAGATCCTGCCTTTACCGAAGTTAATAACGACGGTGACAGGTTTACACTTAAAAGTGTAGATAAAGACTTTATGAGTCTATATTATGACGAGGTCGGAACAAACATGGCCTTAATTAACTTTTCAATCTTTGTTCACGATTTTTGCAGATTCGACTATGAAAAGATTTTTAATGAAACAGGAATTATTGATGGCCTGAGGTACCTTGAGTATTGTGATGCTATGGCAAGCGAGTTAAACGAAGAGCTTGATTTTGTAGTAGAGGTAAAATTCAAGGATGGATCGATTGCTGTAAAAAAATTTCTCATTTGACATAGATGGAGATGCATTACTTGCTGGATATGCAAGTGTTTCGTCCGAATTAATTGGAACTCAATTCTAGGATCAATATGCATATAACTTTATTGATGGCGCAGAGCGCTAACGGATTAATTTGCGATAAAAACGGAAAAGAAGATTTCTTGTCTAAAGAGAACTGGCAGATCTTTGTTGATAAAGCCAAAGAGATTGGTTGTTTAATCTGGGGAAGAACAACATATGAAGCTGTCAGTTCATGGGGATCGGGTTATCTTAAGCAATTGATCGGAGTTCGCAAAATTATTTTGTCCAGATCGAAAAAACTTTTCTTGCCCATGGGATTTGAACAGGCTATGTCGGTTTCAGAGGCGGTTTATAATCTTTGAAAGCGCCGGAATAGACAAGGCACTTGTTTCGGGTGGCTCACAGACAAATTCGGCATTTACTCAGGCAGGACTGGTTGATGAGCTTATTCTGCTTGTTAATCCGGTATTAATCGGAGAGGGAAAAGGTATATTCTCTGGACTCGACTTTGAAATCGGACTAAAGTTGGAGAAAATAACTACCGAAAAAAACGAAATAATTAAAATGGTTTATAAAGTGTTAAATTAGCAGTTGGTGCATGCCGGAAGTTTTGCCGAGATCCAACTTTGTATTCCCCCATTTAATTCGACGACATTAGTAAATCCCATTTCTTGCATAATCTTTAGAGCACCACCGCTTCTGTTTCCAGAATTACAATAAAGTTTATAAGCCTGATTGCGATCAAGTTTTTCTAGCTGGTTTTTAAAGTCAGCTCGGTAGTAGTCGATATTAACTGCCCCTGCAATTCTGCCAGTATTATATTCTTGAGGCGTCCTAATATCCAGAATCACCGCACCTTCCTCTTGTACTTCAGAACTAAATTCGGATGCTGACACAGAGGTGATACCGGTTTTGTTATTTGAAGATTCATTGGCCATGATAATTGCTATAAGAAGAAAGAAAACAGTTAGGGCAAGAATAATTGGTTTTTTCATCAGTAAAGAAATTAGAAAGATAAATACAGAATAGCACAAACTTCTATAAATTATAGAGGGACATTTTAATATATAAAACATATGGAGAAACTAGACAAAGAGGTGCAAATGTTATATAATTCATATATAGTTAAGATGCTAGAATGTATATAGTATGTCCATTGCCCGATAAAAGCCTGGATGCAGCACATAAATTTAATGTCTTCAAATGGCCCATTCTCGAGTCGAAGAACCTATGTCAGTCATACTTTCTATGACAAGGCAAATTTTAGAGAAGGACCAGGTGGCTTCGTTTATGTCTGCAAATCGCCTGTTTTGCTTGGTGTTAATATTCATCTACCTGGTTCCAACATAGTTGAATCAATTATTCGTCCTTTTCAGAACGAAAGAGGCGCTCGATTTTTTTCACTGCCAGAAGATCCAGAGATAGTTGCTTCATTGGAACAGAATGGTGCAGAGTTTACAGTTGCAGATCGTTCTTTGCTATTAACTAGTGATGTGATGAATAGCTTCCATCTTTCTCTCAGAACAGGTGTTCAGGAAGATAAATTAAGAGATCCATCACTACTGATTTTCGAACAGAATAACCGACCTAGTTTTGAGGTTCTTCTTTGGATGACACCTGAAGGAGAAGTTAGAGACACGAACAGATTGTCTGAGAAAGAGATTGATTATCTCAATTATAGGTACGATCTTTACATACAAGGTTTACGAGAGGAACAGATAAGACAAGGTTTTCTAAATAGATAGAGAAAAACTCCTTTACCTTAAAATTGAAAATAATGGATGATCAATACTACTTGATAAGCAGAGAAATAATATTTCCGCAGTTCCCAGGCTCACATCGTGAGACATTTGAAGACCTGAGAGAATTAAGCACATCCGGTATCGGAGCATTTGGGAGTAATTTCAATCGAAATCTTGTGATGCCTGAAGGTTCTTATGATGACCCGGAAGTAAGTGCATTCCTCGATGATTATTTTCGGGATCCATTTTTTCATGCAACCCTTTTTCGCTTAGATAGTTATCGTCCTGAGGAATGGGATATGGAATTCTCAGGTTTATACTGTGAACCTAAATATAAAGCCTCTGGAGGCATTAATACAGAATGGAGTGCAGTAAGGTATCAAGTGATTACGAATTCTTTGGATGGAATATTCAAATACCCCAGGGGTCACTATTCATATGATTCTCTCAAACATACTCGAGAGATATATGGACAACCTTTCAATCTATCAGATACTAATGACTCCGACACTCAACCCGTAATCATCCTTCCTAAATTGTTACAATGTAAGAAGGAATTAGTGACTTTAAGATTGCCGGTTATAAATCCATTAGTTTTAAAAGTTGATCCTAGGAGAGACCTTCGAGATCTAACAAGTTTAATAATTTCTATGAGAGAAGGTGAACCAAATATTGACGATATGTACGCACAATTAATTAGTACTGAGTATACAATACCAACATTTTTTGAGGGTCCACCAAGACCACCTTTCAGAGAATATCCTGTTACTCCTGGATTCTGGAATTGACTTGAATTAAAACAGCACGCTGATAAGCGGAATGTACATCTCCTTTGAGCTTAGTCCTCCATGTAATGATTTCTTGGTAATTTTGTGCTGTGCAGAGTTTATGTATGCACAGTGTCCTTCTTTGCCAATGATTGCTACATGTCCAAATCTTCGTTTAAAGATTTCGCTTTCTTTAAACAGTCCAAGGTTCTGCATATCTTGGTAGCTTAAGACATGATATTGTTCACCAAGTTTGTCTTTAAGTCTGTCGATAATCGCCTTAGTATCGTCTTTTGCATCAAGCCTTAAAAAGAAGTCTCTCGGAGTGCCAAGTGGATTATTTTGTCCAGGATATCTTGCAATTTGATTGATTTTTATGTCTGGAAAAAGATCATCGAGATAGACTGTTTGCGTATCATAAACTGCAGTCTGGCCATGATCTGCACAAACCAGCACCAAGGTGTTGGGATTATTCTTTATTCTACTAAGAAAGTTTTGCAGATGCCAAAGTGTAGATTTTAATTCTGCGTAAGTATATTCGCTATCGATTCTGTATTTGTGGGAAATTGTATCGATGCCTTCGTAGTAGAAGTATGTAAAACCCTTGGTTGAGTTTACTACTACCTCTTTGAGTTTTGTAAAGCCTTCGCTAAGCGTTGCATAACCGATCGGATCATTAGACCCTTTGTAATAATGATTGAAGGCAGAAGGGGCAAGAATATTCGGTACTATCGCCTGAGTTGATAGTCCGTAAGCCTCAATTTTTTCAAACACATTTGATTGAGGAAGAATTTGGTCAATAGCGTAATCATCGAGCAGAGTTTCTGGCCTCGTATCTGTAGGTCTGTTCAGCAAAAAAGGAGAGATTATTTCGTCGATTTCGTCATGGTACATGTGCCATTCATAAATACCGTGCTCATAAACTGGTAGGCCGGTATAAACACTTGTTGCATGAGCAGAAGTAGTAGCCGGAAACTGTGATGTTAGTTTGCTGATTTGGTGATTGTAATCATCGAGAAAGGCATATTCATCGATGTATTTTTCTAAGAAATACCAGGCGAAATTATCTAAGAATATTAGGATTACATTATCGATTTGTGGACTACTTAGATATTCAGATTCAGGAAGTGTCTCGTGAGCATCTTCAACTCCAAGAATCTTGTTGACAGTCGGCATGATATTAGCAAACGAAAGTTTTTCTTCGTATGCTGGCCTTATAATATCATCTGCACATTCTGTATTGACCAGTAATTTATTAGTATGAATGTTCATGGATTGAATCGAGGATTATGTTTTTAGTCGAAATAACCCTTTTTCGGGTTTGTACACTTTGTCGGGATACTTTTCGACTAGTTTCCAGATACAGCCATTAATTGTTTTTGGGTGGAGTTCGGGGGCAATCATTTGAATATCTTCGAGTAGTTTGTGCCAGCGAAGACCGGTTGGGTTTTGCTGTAAAAGTTCAAAAAGAAGTCTATATACTTTATCCGTTTTAGTTTCTACTTCCATAGAGATCAATTATGGATTAATTTTATAAATCATGTCAAGACAAGCGATTCCATCACTATTAACGAATTCGCAGACTTCTTGAAAGCCTAAACTTAGGTAATGTTTGATTGCTTTAGCGTTATCTTTATGTACTCCACCAAAAAGTATTATTGTATCTTTTCCTAAATAAGATATTAATGGAATGATTTTTTTAAATACTACTAAGGCTATTCCTTTCCCCTGATATGCTTCAGCAAGCACAGGACCATATCTAGAAGTTCTTGCGACTTCTAAATTAACACCATGGTTTCGAAATCTTGTTATGTCTTCTTCAACTAGATCCATGCTGAATTCAAAGATACCAATCAGTTCGCTGTTTTTGCTGTTTTCAAGAACGAATCGTATCTTGTCGTATTTATCAATATCTTGACATAGACTAGCCGCCATAGCCTGATCAAAGGAGGGGTAGGTAAAGAATCTTTTTGTGTCTTCGCTTAACGAAAGTAGCAATTTCGCAAGTGCTTGTTCATCTTTGCTTCTGAGTGGTCTGAGATTGAGTTTTAAGTTATTATTTTGAGTAAATTCGACTTGTAGCTTGGGGTCTTTGCTGTTCATATATCTTAGTAGTTACCTATCAATCCATTATAAGCGAGATCAATTGTATTTTGTTGTGACATGATATCCCTAAACTCGTCTGCCATGGCTAATAGTGTATCTATATTTGTTGGTAAACTCAAACCCTTCTCTCTGGCACCTTTTGTGTATTTGTACCACATCTCAGAGATGGCGTTATCGTTGGCTTTTTCTTTGATATATTATTTTGTTGGTCATATCGTAGTTGATCACAGCAACTCCAGTTCTTCTCACCATTAATAATACATTCCCAGGATTTGGATCTCCATGTAGAACATGTAAGTTCTGACCATTGATTATTGATGCTTTTCTAGCTAGATTGATGGCTTGAACAGCTGATAAAGCATAAGCTGCTGACGCGATTCCTATAACTTCTGGGGTGTTTGTTCTCTTAAGTATTGCTTCTATGCTTCGTCCGTAATGAGTCGATAATGTACCAAGGTAAGGTCTATCTTCTATTTCAACTTCCACAAATCGATGCATTTCTGAAGCCTCAATGTGGGAAAAGCCAGATGCTACTAGATGCATATGTTGTGCTGGTACGCTTTTTCTTATAGTATCATTAAAGTCCGGATTTAGTGCTATTTTTAGCCACCTAGGGGTTATATAGTTAGTATCATAGATATCTTTAATGGTATTAACAAGGATACCGTACGGTCGAATATACTCAAGTTTAATTGGGTCAAATCTATTGCGATTTAATACCGCCCAAGTAGTGTCGCACGATTCTCCTTCTAAAGTGACGCGAAAAGGAAAGGGCAGTATCTGGTTTCCTGCCTGTTCAATAATTTGTTGATTAATTATATTAAAATGATCTGGTCCCACATCTGATTCTAATCTATTATAATTATATAATAGATCGACAAAAAAATCTGTATAGTATAGATTCACAATTACTAAGGAGATCTCTCGTGTGAGGAAATCGTTCTAAGCTTCTATAAGCTTAACTACAGCTTCAAGACATTGAGGTAATGTATTCCAACCGGCAGAGCTGTTTAGGTGACCACCATTCTTGACAATTATCAGCTCGCCATTTAGTTCTTTAGCAAGGAATTCTGCATTATCTAGCGGTACGAGCGGGTCGTTATCACCATGAATTATTGAGAACTTTTGACATTTAGTTAGGATTGCTTGGAAGTCAAAGTCACGGTCAAGAAAACTGAGTAATCTTTTGTTTTCAATTCTTTCTGAAGGTCCGGATACTAGAATGGCTCCTGCAATATTTTGTGCCTTGCTCATTTCGAGATATCTAAGGATCGCAGGGACTCCAAGTGAATGACCAATAAGATAAATTTCGTCCTGTGGGTTATTCTCGACATGTCTTGAAATTTCGTTCGTCCATTCGTCACACTTTGGATAATCTGGAGTGGGCATAGAAAGGGAGCATGCGTAGATATCTAGCTTGTCTAGTTCGCCCATCAGCCAAGGTCTCCAGCCTCCGTTAGGCCTGCCTTCAAAACCGTGGATGATGAATACTTTTGTCATAGTTAGTTATACTTCAACCAATTTCCTTCTGAAATTACTTCAACTTGATGATCTTTTACCATAATTGCCGAGTTGTCGTCTAATGCGTAAACCTGTTCGCTGATTTCTTTTGATGCAACATCAAGGTTTGTTTCTTTGATTCTATCAAAGTGTGGGGAATTGAGGTGTGGGATTGTTTGAAAATTAACAAGACCAAGACCTTCTTTGATTTCTAGATCATATTTCTCTCTAAACAGATTTTGAACAGAGTTGTAAATGGTTGATCCGGTAATACAGCTTCCGGCACTAATCCCAACATATATACGTGTTTGTAATAGATCCGGAAGAAGATTTTGTAATCCAGACTTCATAAACCAATGCATTAAATGGAAGGTGTTGCCGCCACCAAACAATAGGACATCTGCAGAGTCAAGTCTAGGTAGCCAATGCTTCTGGGGTAATGCCGAGATATCTACGATGTCTAGCTCAAATCCTGCACTCACACAATTTTGCATATCTTCTATGAGCCAGCTTTTGTCTCCCGGTTCGATATTTGCAGCTGTTGGAACAAATGCAAGTTTTGATCTGTTTGCAGATTTACCCACCATATTCTCTAGGACCATTATAATTGATTTGTTCGTTAACCCTGCAGATGTTAGAAGAAGCTTCATGAAGAATTTAGGATCACAATTAAGTTTAATAGTCTTTTAATCTTTGATGAAACAAACAATAACTCCAGAAATTATATCGTAAATTGTCAGTCATTGAGAATCCCGATAGAATTGATTAATAAGTAATCAAATTATTATTGAAATTATCATGAACTATCTTCAGCAAATACTACCCAAAACGGTGTCGAACAAATATTCCGGTCCACTAATCCCCCTGTATGTTTTTTATCTTATAACTAGTATTTCTATTGCTAGGAGCCTGATCCACATATTCTCACAAGATGGAGGAGCTGGGAGTATTGCTACTATCCCCATCAATGATTATGTGAACGGGGGGAAAAGAGGCGGTAGTATTCATGTTTGCTATGTGGGGTTTAGGACAGCTTTTAATGGGAATATTTTATGCGATTGTTTCCATAAAATATAAAAGTTTACTGCCTCTAATGTATATCTTCATATTCTTAGAGTATTTCGGTGGTTTTCTGATAGGACAATACAAAGGATTGGCAACAGAAGGTACGCCTCCTGGAGCAATTGGTGCTCAAATTCTTATGCCTCTAAGTATTATGATGCTCATCTGGATTTTAAATGGCTCTCACGAATCTAGAAGAATTCGCAATTAATTGCTTGCTTCACCGACAGATCTTGCCTAGATAGAAAATTGGTGCATTTTCTTGAGATTAGTTCTAATATAAAAGTATTAATAATTTATATTTTTTCAATATGAATACAGAAAATAGCTACAAAAAGCTACGGAAGTGGAATGCAATTATGGCTGTCCTCCACTTTGTCCAAGGAATTGCAATGCTTGCAATTAGCAGAGATTTTAGCATCCCTCTAACAACTACTTACTTAGACTTCAACTTGCAAGCTAACACGATATTGCCTGTGACAAATGAGGCAATGCAACTGAATCTGGGCCAGTTTATTTCTGTATTTCTATTCTTATCAGCTTTTTTTCACTTCCTACTTATCTTACCTGGAATATATGAATGGTATGTTAAGAATCTGAAGAATAAGATTAACTATCTAAGGTGGATTGAATACGCATTTAGCTCTTCGGTTATGATTGTAGCTATCGCAATTCTTTGCGGAATGTTTGATCTTCCGAGTTTGATTCTCATCTTTGGGCTAAACGCCATGATGAACCTGTTTGGTTTGATGATGGAGCTACATAACCAAACAACGAAAAAGACTAACTGGACTGCGTTCATCTTCGGTACAATAGCAGGAATCCTACCTTGGATTGTAATAGCCATGTACTTCTTTGGAGCGGTGTCGTCTGTAGGTACCAACATCCCAAGCTTTGTATATGCAATTCTTGTATCAATCTTTCTGTTCTTCAATTGTTTTGCAATCAATATGTTTTTGCAGTACAAACAAGTCGGTCCGTGGAAGGATTATCTTTTTGGAGAAAGGGTTTATATTCTGTTAAGTCTGATAGCAAAATCAGCATTGGCTTGGCAAATATTCTCAGGTACTTTGAGGCCGATGTAAGAGTTGTCAGAAATATTTGACCCTGCACTTCAATGGGTAAGCAATTGGAATTATACGAGAAATACTTTGTTAAGAACAACTTCGAAAGGTTGGGATTATTCAAGTTGCTAAGAGATGAATTCGACATTCGATCAGCATTATACCTTGGAAGTTTTCTACATATCACTCCTGCATTTGTATTTCCCAAGACAGTCTTTGTTGATAGCGATAGACGAGTACAAAAGTTCTATGCAGATCCTGAGATAAGAAAAATGGTTAAAAGCAAAAAGCAATATAAATCAGAAGCTGACTTTATAGGTATCCAGCAAAATTACGAAAAAACCAACTTACTAGATGAGGATTCTTTTGACCTACTAATTTCTCAATATGCAGGTTTTGTCTCACAGGCTGGCAAACGCTATCTAAAGAACAATGGCATTTTAATCGTAAATAACTCTCATGGTGATGCAAGCATGGCTTTTCTTGATCAGGATTATCAATTAGTTGGAGTAATCAACCATTCTAACGGTAACTGGAGATACAGTTCCAAAAACTTAGGTGACTACTTTGTTCCAAAGAAGCCACCACATCCATCAGTTGAGCAAATTAAATCAGTGATGAGGGGGGTAGTATATACCAAATCTGCAGGTATTTATGTTTTCAAGCTTAGCAAGGATTAGGATTTGCAGTAACTCTCAGGAATAGAAATCCAATCTTCTATTCCTTTGAACCTATAAAGTACGCAATTTGATCCAGATGAGCTAAGTGATAAAACCGGAGAGGACAGGATTCGAACCTGCGGTTCCTTGCGGAACACAGTCTTTCCAGGACTGCCATTTAAACCACTCATGCACCTCTCCAAATTGTAGGTAATTATAGCTTATTCGTTCTCGCTTTAGAAATAGTTAATAAAGACCTGCAATAATTTCTTTAGAAAACAGCTCTTTAGTTTTTAAGGGAACTATTCTAAAAATCAGGCATATATTATTCATTTTTGATGGACAATAAAAAAGAAAGCCCTGCTTGCAGGCGGCGGTTTGCTTGGAGGTCTACTAGTTGCAGACAAATCGGGCGCAATCGTAAAAGGTATCGCTATCGGAATAGTCTGCATTCTGCTAGCAATGCTTCTTACTTTTAATAGTGTGGGTGGAGTTCAAGAAGTATCCAACGATGTGGCAGCAATTCCGTTGGTCAGTGTTAATGATCTTGATGGTCAACGAGGAATGGTTAAGGCTTTTGGCACTATCAGCACAGAATCGTCATTGTCATTTGAACTAGTTAAATGTGCAGAGGTAGTATGCCTTTCTCCAGAGCTATTGTTGTCAGAAGAAAATCTTGCTTACTATAAAACTACTTTGCAAAGATTCGAAGTGATTCGCAAAGTTGAAGAGCAAGAAAGTAGTGGCAGTAGAGTTAGCGAAAAAGTGACATACAAAAATGAGTGGGTCACAAAATCAGAAAAAGAGCAGTGGGCGGATTTGAAAATTGGAAGTGTTAAGATCAACCCGGTCAAAGCAAGAACGCTTATAGATACAGAAAGAGAAGAACTTACTGGTGTTTATATCGAGGGTTTAACTCAGTTAGAGACTTACGGCAGACAACCCGCAGAAGACGAACCAGCCTTTGGAACTACTCGCGCTGTGGTTACTTATTTGCCTTTAGACGATCGTGAATATACTGTTGTTGGCGAACTCAGAAGTGATGGCTTTAGTGCCGGAGACCCGTTCATTTTCACTGATCTATCTGACAGCCAGCTCGTCTCTCGATTAGGAGGAGAAGAGTCTACAAGCCGCTGGCTAATGCGATTTGTTGCATTTGTTCTGTTAACATTTGGCTTTACAAGCATATTAAGTCCGATACTTGTATTTACTGACATGATTCCTCTTGCTGGTAAAGCTGCACGCAGCGCAGCAACACTTGTCAGCGCAATTGCAGCAGGTATTATTGTGTTGGCTACAGTATTCTTGCTTAATTACTGGTGGGCAATAGCATTTATAATCATTTTGGGTTTATTTGGATTTGCATTTATTGCATCTAGAAAGACCAATACTAATACAGAGCAGAAAAGTTAAGATGATTTTGAATTAATGAAATGCGCCGGCTTTCGCCGGCGCATCAATTACAAAAGCTTAATTTATTTCATCATCTCTGCCAGATAGAGCAAAGGAATATATGCTGATAGGAAATAGAAAGCAAATCCAACAAGCGATAATACTGTTATTGTTAAAACAGAAGCTATCCACCTAGATGCGGTTGCATTGCTGGCTGTATTATTCATGTATCTGTAAGCAGCTAGAAATCCAATCACAACATAGGTTGCTGCAAGCACTAGCATTACCTGCATTGGTGTAGTAGGGGGTTCAACACCAAACTTTACATACAATCCTGCGGTTTTATTACCTACGGTGTAGAGGTGCAGTAATACTAAGGTTAAAACATAGCTCAGTGAATAAAACATCAGAAACACTTGCAGAGTCTTGATCATCGGATCAAGTTGCTTAACCTGTTTTACAGCTGGTTTGGCTTTTGCCTTCTTTTTTGTGGGCATGTTTTAAAGAAAATAAATTATTAATAAACTTTAAACGAAAGTATTTGAGAGTGCAATACTGCTCTAGTCTCTGTCTGTCTCCCCAATTTCGGGGTAGCCTTCTACAGAGAAAGTGGGGGTTAAAACAGTTGGTCTTATTTGAAATGTTTTCCCATCTTTGGCAATACAGATTGTCCCTTCTGCGGTTCGGACCAGTTTCCCATCATTCCTGCAACTTTCAATATCAGGGGTCGTTTGCTCAGTGGCTTGTGTCAGTTGTCTATCTGCAGTAATAAACTGTGTTGCTGCAAATATACTGACTGCAATTAATAGCATAACAACCGAAATGGCAACAACTAGAAGGTAGGCAGCCTTTTGTCTTTGAAATAATTCTTTTTCTGGAATAAAGGTGTTGATCGCTGATCGAATCGCTTTCGATACATTATTGCGTCTGTTCGGAGAAGCTTTGATTACCATAATAAAGCATAGCAATTACTATCCCTTCTGTAAAATAAAAAAGTTAAGGAATAATCAGACATAATCGTGTTATACTTTCTGCTGTCTTAAAAAAGAATATAATGAAAAACGATTCAATCTTTGCGAAAATTAGTACAGCTTTTGTTGGCAGATATCGACTCACAATACTTGCCTTTATTGGAATATTTGTACTTGGTGTGGTCTCATATGCAGTTCTCCTTAAAAGAGAAGGATTCCCAGCAATAGCCATTCCAGCAGCATTCGTTCAAGTTAATTATTTCGTTAACGATGCTACACTTGTAGATCAAGAAATTACAATTCCAATTGAATCGGTATTAGTAAATATTGAGGGTGTAGAAAAAGTTAACTCATTCACAACAGATAATTTCGCCAGATTTACCGTAAGGTTTGCAGATGGCTTTACATCTGAAACCGGATCTGAAAAGCTAAAGAATGTTATTGCCAGAGATGCTAGTCTTCCAGACTCTGCTGCTGTAATATACCAAGTAATAAATGCCGCAGCTATTGATGGCAGAAACGATCTACTACTTTCTGTCGGTGGCGATTTCAATTTAGACGAGCTCACTAGCAAGGCAGAACTAATCCGTGATGCACTCGCAAATAATCCTCTACTTACCAAGCAGAGGTTCAGTACCTTACTGCCAAAAACATTAATCCATTCAATGGCGAAGAGGTAGAAATTGTCACAGGTTTTAACCGTATTGGCTCTCAAGTTGATGGCGAACTTGTGTTTTATCCAGCTATTAGTATAGGTGTTAATAAAAAATTCAATGACACAGGTACACTTGAACTATCAAATGCCGTTAGGTCAGAGGTAGAAAAGCTCATCGAAGATGACAAATTGGAAGGAGTCATTATTCCTACGGAGGTGACTTCGCAGACGGCCTTCTTAAACAAATTGGATCACTTGAATCTAATGTTATTACAGGGCTATTGGCTGTTATTGTTGTTCTTGTTCTTTTCATTAACTGGAGAGCGGCAATTGTCACTGCGATTTTTATTCCCACAGTATTAGCTGCAACATTCGTAGGTCTTTATGTTATTGGTTACAGTTTAAATGTCTTATCACTCTTCGCTTTAATTCTGGTACTAGGTCTTTTTGTCGATGATGGTATTGTTATTGTAGAGGCGATCGATGCAGAAAAAAAGAAAGGTGTAAAGGGAGTAAAGGCCGTCTCCAACGCTTTAAATTCTGTTGGTCTAGCGGATGTTTCAGGAACAGTAACTACATTGTTAGTTTTTCTGCCAATGGCAGCGATATCTGGAATCCTGGGCGAATTTATTAGGCTAATTCCAATTACAGTTATATTAGCTCTTTCACTTTCGTTAATTATTGCTTTAACAATTGTTCCTTTGCTTTCTCAGATTATGCTGGTCGGAAAAACCAAGTCAAAAAGTGCACTCAGTAAAACAGCTCACCTAATATTTTATGGGTTCAGTGATCTTATTCTTAAACTTGGTAAATTAACGGGTAGCTTTGTTCGCTTCTATTTGGCAACTCCGGTCTTAACGATAATTGTTATGGTTATTGCCTTACTGTCCGTGGCTTTAGGCATTAACTATGCAGGTATGCTTAAATTCTCTATCTTTCCCACTCCTAAAGATACAGATAGTATGCTGATAACTATTTCTTATCCAGAGCAAACATCTATCGACGCTGCAGAAACAATTGCAATAGATGCCGAAGCACAAATCAAACAAGTTGCTTCTGCAGATATCGAAAAGATAACTTACCTTAGGTCAAATGCATCTTCAGCAATAATGATTGTCGATCTAACACCAGTTGGAACTAGAGACACCGCAGAAGTAATTGCAGAAAGACTTGACGACTTATTCTCTCAGCTTGACGGTGCTGATTTCAAAGTAGAGCTTTCTAGTGCCGGACCACCAAGTAGTGACTATCCATTCGCTATGCAAATCTTTTCCGATGATCAAGAAGTTCTTACTCTTGCATCAGCTAAATTGGCAGATTTCATCAAAGAATATGATCTCGAAACAAATTCTGTTACAGATGTAAAAGTCGACAATCTATCTTTGCTTGCAAAAATCGATGGCAGAAGGTTTGTAGAAGTTAAAGCCAGACTATCTGATTCTGAAAATTCAGCCTCACTTGTAGAACTACAAGATGCAGTTGTTGCAGAATATAACGAAAACAATCTTTCCGATCTTGGTCTTACTGCCAATTCATTAGAATTTGATTTTGGGCAGGAATCGGAAAACCTATCCTCATTCGGATCGGCTTTACTGGCTATGTTACTCGCCCTCCTAATTATGTATGGATTATTAGTTCTTCAGTTTAATTCTTTCCTGCAGCCGTTTCTTGTCTTTCTTGCTATTCCTTTCAGTTTCGCAGGACTATTCTTTGGCCTTTACACAACCAACAACCCACTCAGTTTCTTTGTAGTTATTGGCATGACCGGTCTTATAGGTATTGTTGTTAATAACACAATCATGCTGTTGGATTATGCTAACCAAATGATTAAAAAGCGGGGCGTCAGCGAAAGAAGCAATATCCGAAGCTGTGGCTGTTAGATTCCGCCCTCTGCTTGCCACTTCTGTTACTACTTTGGCAGGACTTCTTCCACTTGCACTCAGTGATCCTTTCTGGGAGCCATTATCCTTAACAATTATATTTGGATTGATGTCCAGCACAGCTCTTGTAATTACAACTTTCCCAGCATTTTTTGCTGCCGCAGAATGGTTAAGAGCTCTCAAGCGAAGTCTCTTCAAGCGAACCGGCGTGTCGTCACTTTTACAAAATTAATAGGTATAGTAACCATTGACAATTAGGTATACAGGGTATACACTAGTTAAAACTATTACATACTAATTATGGCTCCACACCTGACACCGGCGCAGTCTACTGTGCTTAAGTATATTAAAAACCATATTCTGGCCAGAGGTTATGCGCCAACTTTGTCTGAACTGCAAATCTCGCTTGGGGGTATTACTAAAAGAGCTGTGGTTAAACATCTCGAGGCACTAGAACGAAAAGGCCATATTCTCAGATCCAGCAAACCCAGGGGTATAACTTTAGTAGAAGATACCGGCAGTCCAGTAATGAGCATGAATATTCTCGGTTATGCCAATGCTGGTGCACCTTTAGTTTATGCAGAAGAACAAAAAATTGGCGTACTGCGTATAGATAAAAGTCTGCTTCCTGTAACAAAAAATGTATTTGCGCTAATCATTAAAGGTGACTCTATGAATAGGCGCAAGCTTAACGGTATACCATTATCCAACGGCAATTATGCCATTGTTGCCAACAATCAAGAAGTTCGCAATGGTGATGTTGTTTTAGCAATTATAGATGGTTGTGCCACCATAAAATCTTACCGTCACGATGGCCGAATGGTGGTTCTTTATCCAGAATCCACCAATTCTTTACACAGACCTATATACCTAAGCAGTGATAACGAAGCGAGCATTTATGGCAAAGTAATCTCGGTTTTGCGTAATCCGGTTTAATAGCGTATACATCAAATTATGTCCGTAACAACATCTCCGGTTGGGTTTGCTTCACCGGCAGAAGATGTAATGGAGCGCAGTCTCGATTTACACGAACTGCTGGTAAAGCACCCTGCTGCCACTTTCTTTGTGCGTGTTAGTGGCAATCAATTAGCAGTAAAGGGAATCTTCACAGACGATATTCTTATCGTAGATAGATCCCTAAAACCTACGATTAATTCTTTGATAGTAGCTATTATCGAGGGTGACTTTGTACTTGGCTATTTTAATTCATTTTCTAAAAAAGATAATCTCGAAGTGTGGGGAGTTGTGGTTTCGCTTATCAGGGAGAATCTATAAAAATGATTGCCGTAGTTGATTGCAACAATTTTTTGTCTCCTGTGAGTTAGTTTTTCACCCAGAGCTTAAAGGGCATCCCGTTATGGTTGCATCAAACAATGACGGATGCATTGTTGCCCGTTCGCCCGAAGTTAAGGCCTTGGGGATCCCAATGGGAGCACCTGCATATCAATGGAAGGATTTGATCAGGCAGCATGACATCAAAATATTTTCAGGCAATTTTGCTCTTTACGGAGATCTATCCAAGCGAGTAATGCAGATTCTTCTGCAAGCTGCTCCTACAGTAGAGATATATTCGATAGATGAAGCCTTCTTAGAATTTCCATCTTTGACAAACGAAATGATCATCTCTATTTGTAAAAACCTAAGAAGTCGGTTATTACAGAGTACAGGCATCCCTGTAAGTATTGGTATCGGAAAAACAAAAACATTGGCCAAGATTGCCGTCGAGATAGCAAAAAAGAATTCTGAATTTCAGGGCGTGTTTTCTGCCGAAAGCGACAAATTTGATTCATTTCTTGCTCATATGCCAACCTCTGACATCTGGGGCATCGGTCGCAAATTGAGCGAACGCCTAAAGTGTTTTGGTATCTATACGGCTAAAGATCTCAAACAAGCTCAGGACATAATTATCAGAAAATGCACGCATCTCCCCGGAATTCGTACCACATATGAATTACGAGGTATTAAATGCATAGAACTGCAAACTGCCCATTCTTCGCGTAAAGGCATAACAGCTTCTCGTTCATTTGGTCATCCTGTATCTACTTATACCGAAATGGCTGAAGCGATTGCTCTTTATACAACCAGAGCCGCCGAAAGACTGCGTTCTGATAAATCAATTGCATCTTGGATACAAATCTGCATCGTTACCAATTATTTTCGTAAAGATCAAAAACAATATGTCGGATTTGACTCGGGACTTCTGCTTCAGCCAACAGCAGTTACTTCAGAAATAATTAAAACAGCTCATATATTATTAAAGCGTATCTTTAAAGAAGGATTCATATATAAAAAGGCTATTGTCAACTTGGGCGGAATCACTCCGGCATCTCAGCAACAAATAAGTATGCTCGCAGACATAAAAACCTCCCAGCGTCTTTCAAGACTAATGACGGCAGTAGATAAAATCAACAGGAAGGCAGGACGAAACAAAATCCATTATGCGTCTTGCGGTATATTAAAAAAGAAAAGTTGGCATCCAAAATCAGAAATGCTTTCGCGAAGGTATACAACAAGTTGGCAAGAACTGCCGGTCGTAAAAGCAATCTATAGCTAATCAGTTTGCAAAGATAAATAAGCTTTGCCTAAATAATCGATCAAGACAGAAGCGCTAAGTGCCTGAACACCAATTTCTTTAGCAGCAATGTCGGCAGCTCTTCCATGAAGATACACTCCAAGTATAGCTGCCTCAGCGGTGGGCAAGCCCTGTGCAATTAAACTGGCAATGATTCCGGTTAAAACATCTCCAGTCCCAGCAGTAGCCAAGCCGCTGTTTCCAGATGAATTGAAATGTATGCTGCCGTCAGGTGTGGCGACAGCAGTGTACTTGCCTTTTAGGACAACAGTAATCCCGTGTGAGATGACAAATCCCTGCAATGTTTCGAGCATCTCAATACTATCTTCCCAGTCACCTGTGAGTCTTTTGAACTCCCCGTGATGCGGTGTAATGACAGTATTCGGCGGAAGCATATCCAGCATACTTTCGTTTTCGGAAAGAATGTTGAGTGCATCTGCGTCCAGTACAAGATTTGTTTTGAGATTGCACTGTCCAAGAAATGAATCTAAGGCCTGAACCACATCATCATGGGTGCTAATCCCGGGGCCAATTGCAAAGGCATCGAATTTTTTATCAAAAGGTATGTTAGAAAGGTGGTCTTGTTTACGATCGGCTATATACATTGATTCAGGAATATATACTTGCAGGGCTGTGACAATACCTTCGGGTATGTTTGCAGTGACGAGTCCGCATCCTGCAACAAGAGCAGATTTTGTTGCCAGCAAAGCTGCCCCTGAATAACCGCGACTTCCGGCCGCAATCAGTACATGTCCCAGTTTATGCTTATAGGTAAAATCGTCTCGTTTGATCTTTCGTAATAACTTATTCGCAATTTCTTCGGTTGTATAATGAAAAGGTGATTCAAGAGATTCTATGTATTTGTAATCTAGACCGATTGAATCAATGTTCCAGTCACCGAGGTAGTCCGCAGATTCCTTAAGTAGAAAACTAACCCTTGGTCTTTCGAGAACTACAGTTTCATCTGCTTTAATACAGGCATCTTCAACCAGCATCTCGCCCGGCAGTCCACTTGGAACATCTATGGCCAGAACAAATGCCTCAGATTTGTTAATTTTGTTAACTACTTTTCCAAGTAGGGACTTATTATCTATAGCCCTACTTAAGCCACTTCCAATTAATGCATCGACAATCAGATCATCCTTTTTCAGGGTTGGGAATGTTTTAATGTCACTGACTTCGTAAATCGGAATAGTTTGCAGTTTTCTTAGGTCGCTTGTAAGTTGATTTCGAAGCTCGCTAGAGCTGTTTCCTGTCTTTACTAAATAGACCCTGGGATCATATCCCTTTTTGCTTAACAGTAAAGCAGTTGCTAACCCGTCGGCGCCATTATCTCCGTTTCCGCAAAAAACATATATCCTGCTATCTTTCTTTAGCTTCTTAATTAGTCTTTTGAATGTCGCCTGAGCTGCGTTGGCTACGAGATGAGCTTTACTTAGAACTCCAGACTCGATTGTTGCCTGCTCGGCATCTTTTAGTTGCTGGCTGCTGATAATTTTCATAGCTACATTGTATGTTAAGCGAAAGCAAAGCACAAAAGTTGTATAATGCATTCATGAATAATCAGAAAACAATAGTTATAGTTGGAGGCGGAGCTGCAGGTATTATGGCAGCGCTTAGTGTTCGCAAACATCATCCTCAAGATAAAATAATAATTCTGGATAGGACCTTTGCTTTGGGGCGAAAGATATTAGTTTGTGGAGCTGGTCGTTGCAATATAACAAACATCAATTTAGAACACGACCCTGCAAAGCATTACTACGGAGCGAGTCCTGATTTTATAAATTCGGTATTTGAACAATTCGCTTATGCAGATATTTCAAATTTCTTCCACGAACTTGGCATTAATCTATATGTCGAACAAAAAAAAAGGATAGGCAAATTGTTCCCCACCACAAATCGAGCAGATACTGTTACTGAGATTCTTTATGATGAACTTGAACATCAGCGGGTTGAAGTACGAACAAACTGTGAAGTAAAACAAATAACTAAAGTTAATACAATTTTTAACTTGCTTGCTTACTATGAAGGAAAGCTATTAGAAATCAAAGCCGATTATGTCATTCTTGCCGCCGGGGGTAGAACATATCCTGCTCTAGGAGCTGATGGAAGTGGATATAATCTGGCAAGATCTCTTGGGCATAATATTATTGAGCCTGTACCTTCAGCTCTACCGTTAGAAGCCAAGAATAACCTTTCACAACATCTTCAAGGCATTAGAATGGAATTAAATGTATCTGCCGAAATCAATGGAGAAATCAAAAAGAGCAGCACAGACGAGGTTATGTTTACTAATTATGGTTTAAGCGGACCAGCGGTACTAAATGTTAGTAGAGAGATTTCGATTCATCTTAATCGCAATAAACAAATCGAAGCTTATGTTTATTTAAATGCCTTCCCAATGCTAACAGTTAAGCAGGTTAACGATCTATTAACGGCTAGGTGGAATAAGAAACCGAATCAGTCTGTAGTAAAAAGTCTATACGGACTGTTTCCAAACAAAGTTGCACTGGCATATGTTAAAGAGTCGGGTATATCAGAGACTGCTTCTTCAAAAGATATTTCTACTGAACAGAAAAGAAAAATTAATCAAAATCCTAACAAATTACAAAATAAAAGTGCAAGCAACACGAGGCTGGAACGAAGCAGAGTTTACTGCAGGAGGAGTAGATACTTCAGAAGTTATGTCAACCAGTCTGCAATCAAAGCTTGTTTCGGGTTTGTATTTCTGTGGAGAAATACTCAATGTAGATGGTGATGTCGGTGGCTTTAATCTTTCTTGGGCATGGTCGTCTGGTCATGTCGCCGGTAAACTGCAATGAACTTCTTGACAATGCAAATATCATAAATATATCCTGTTGGCGGTTAGTTCACTTTTTTATGCTAATAGATGATACAGACTTAACAAATAGTCCGTTACAGCCAGAAGCTTTAAATAAAGCACAAACTGAGAGGTTGATACGCGAAAGATCTCGTTATGCAACCGAACTTGTAACGACAGGTATTCTCGACGGTACTTTGCATCTAACAACTCTGTATGGAGTTATGGGCGGGAGAAAGACCGGAACCTTAGCTGATATTGTTTCAGGGCTTCGTTCAAATAGTCGATCTGTGCATATTTACCAGCCTAAAGGGATCAATAGAGGTGGTCTTAATGATGATCAAGTCTGGAGAAGAGATGGGGAAGCAATCACAGGCAATGTTGCTGGTGCAGATAGCCTTTTGCCAATAATTAGTAATATTAAATCAAGGGTTATCGAGCCCGGTGCAGTTATATCACTTGTGGAGGCACAATTTATTGATTCTGACCCAGATAATATCGCTGCCTTTTTGGATATTGCTAAACAAATGCAGCATCCTGTTATCGTAGATGCTTTGGGCTCCTGGTTTGATGGTTTACCTGTTGGAGTGTGCGGTGATTATATCCAACGATCAAATTTAGCCATTCCGTTTCAAGGCTGGGACGATCTTGACCATAGTCGATTCGCTGATTGTACATTGCGTCTTGTAGGAATTACTCCAAACGGTGATGTTATCGACCCGCACACAGAAGATACTTATTATCGCGGACTAACACAACCAGAACGAATAGACCTAGTGAACAAGGTTAGAGAAGTTTACCAAGATAGGTTACTACTAAATAATCCCGATGGATATCAAGGTGTGTGTTATGGACTACCTTCTTATACCAGAGATGCAAGGTTTGCCCCTGGTGCAGGTAGATATCGCAGTGCTTCTATAGATAACTGGCGTCAACTATACGATTTCACTGGGACTCCAATTACAACAAATGTGCAACCAATAAAAGAAGTCTTCTCCGGAGAGAATATTCTCAATTGGCAGACCGTAGGTTTTGATTGACACGCAAAGTTTAGGTAACTATTATCAAGTTAATAGTTATAACAACTTCCCTTGAAAACCATAAAAAAAATATTTGCAGTTATCGGAATCTTGCTAATAGCAGGGGTTTCAGTTTTAGTTATTGCAAACCTTTCACAAGACCTTTCACCAGAACAG
The DNA here is from genome assembly GCA_001567305.1 of candidate division WS6 bacterium OLB21. GTDB lineage: Bacteria > Patescibacteriota > Dojkabacteria > B142 > OLB20 > OLB21. The sequence continues at coordinate 73,518 of JYPD01000011.1, forward strand.
AGTAGTGCAAATTTTGAATATGGCTTGATTGCAAAACAGAAGTCTGAATCCAGTCAAATTAAATTAACAACTGGTGATAGGGTGGATGTAGAAGTCCTCATGCTTGCTCCACAATCTGATCAGGGCAATCCAGAATCTGCTGAGGTAGTCATAGAATATAATCCTTCTCAATTGGAATTTGTAGAGATTTCTGAAGCAAGCGATGTATTAATGATTGGTCCAGAGAGCGATCCGACTAGAGGTCGCATCATCGTTGATTTTGTCAAACAAGGTCAGGGTGGATTTGTTGGGGATAGTCTAAACCTAAAACTATTAGCAACGGCTTCTTTCACTCTTCGCTCCTCGGAACTTGATAATGTAAAAATCTCCTTTTCATCTGACTCAAAAGTAGGGGATAAAATGATTTCGCAATTAAATGCTGACGAAGAATTTAGTGTTGTTGTCTCAGGTAGTCTCCCTGTTTGTGGTAATAGCAATTGTGAATCAGGAGAAACACTAATATGCCCACAGGACTGCAAAACAGTACCTACCCCATTAGCCAATAATATAAATACTCCTGAAGTAGATCCTAAATGCTCAGAGCTTGGCATTAACTATGCTTCAGTTGTTCCGGTTGGAGACAATTGGCACGAGAAGGCTCAAAGCCTTGGTATGGGTTATACCCTAGAGATTGTAGGCAATTCTGAACAAAAACTGGGTGTATTGCAGTCATTTCGTGCAGCAATGGCTAGAGGATTAACGCCAATTCTTCGTATATGTTATGGAAGTTATTGTTCATTTTCAAATGTTAATACATACATCAACTTTGTTAATGATCTAGCAGATGAACTAGCAAATGATGGAACTTTCTATATAATAGCAGGGCCGAATGAACCGTTGTCTGAGAATTGGTTGGGGAATATTGTTGGTGATCCAATATCTACGGCACAAAAAATAACACCATACATGAATGCTGTAATCGATGGTGTAAGTAAACCTAATGTTAAAATCCTCTCACCGGTTTTTAATACTACTAACGATAATTTTCCTTTTCTGGTTAGTGAGATGAAAATGCGAGGAGCTAAATTCAATCAACTAGATGGTATTGCTGGCAATGCATATAATCTTAAAGGCTATTCACTGGGTGAAACCCTTTCAGATTTCGTTACCAGAATGCGTGCCCAAGGCTTTTCTGCAAATGATATATATTTAACTGAAGTAGGAGCATTTGAATCAGATAAAAATAATGGATGGACAGGTACAAAAGTCCCTCATCAAGAAGCCTTGCAGAATCTTCGTAACGAAATAGTAAAGCTTAGAAATGATAATAAAGTGAAAGCATATCTGTTGTTTAACTCTTTTGGGACAAATTCCGATTCCAATTTTGACTATAATGTCTTCTCTGATGATGAGTTAAATTATCTGGTTGGACCAGAATGTGTTAATGAAGATAATTCTCCATCCTCGACTCCCACAGCCACACCGTCGCCAACTATATCTAGCGTTCCTTTATGTCGATATCTTTCAACTCAAGCAAGAGTCCAACGCTCGGTTACTGAACCTTGGGTTGATAATCTAGAGATAAGTTGTGAGGAAAGCTTTTCTGTCGGGTCGTTTCATGATAATAACGGTCAGTTTGCAAATGATACAATCATTAATGTCATCGATCCTCAAAACAGGACAAGTAATCTTAAGAACGGAGATAGCTTCAGGACATCTGTCCCAGGCGACTATCGAGTTGTTGTAACTACAAACGGACAAGAAGGTGTAAATTGCCGAGATGAAGCAAAAGTAAGCTGCTCAAGCACCACAACTCCGACACCCTGCCCAATAGAGCCAGTATGTTCAGCAGGTTATGATTTAGTAACGATACCACCATTTGATGGAGTCGGCTGTACAGTTTATGAATGTGTACCTAGTTCAACAACTTTGACCTGTCAATCAGACAGATTTGTCGATAGCTTTTCTGCCCAGGGGATTAATAATTTTATCTGGAAAACAAGCGAAAAAGGTGGCGTAAGAACCGCGAATGGACATCTGTTAATCTCTGTTCCTTCTGGATCTTTTCAAAATAACTATGTAGAGACTAGATCTTTCATGCAAGGGAATTTTCAAATAACTGCTGATATCGTTGGACTTTCCACAGATTATAAAAATAGTGGAACTGCAGAATTAGGAGTAGGAAGTCCACTTGGACATGCGCACCTAGGCTTGAATCAAGGACACGATGGAAAACAATATCTCGAAGCGAATATTAGAATTGGTGAAAATTGGTTGGGTTCTAGGACATTAGATTTGGGTAATGTAAAACCACCTGTGAAACTAATAATCTCTAGGTTCGGATCAACAGTATCTATGAGTGCAGAATATGGGGGAACTACCAAGCAAGTTGCAATTTTCAATAATGTTTACCTAGGGAATGTTAATGCTCAGCTTTACTCGTTTACAAAAGATGAGAATCCAGCTATTAATGCAGCGTTTGATAATTACACTTATGGATGTTCTTCTGATCCCGGCTCGGTTACGGGTGTTCCAACTCCGGTTCCACCAACGCCACGACCAACTTGCCCAGTTGATCTAAAGGTCTGTCCTAGTGGATTTACAGTTAGTAGAGATCCATTTAATAACTGCGAATTCCGAACCTGTCCAATTGTGAGTTCAGTTTGCGGTAACAATATTTGCGAGACTGATGAAGAAATTAACAAATCTTGTTCTATTGATTGTGCACCAACAGTTACCCCGACTCCGACTCAGGCTCCAAAATGTACCTCGCATGAGTATACCCAATGGTCTGAATGTATTAATGGATACAGAACTCGTAAATTGATATCGTCTTTACCCGAAGGATGTAAGCAGGGAGTTAGTCCAATTTTCGGAGAGGTCTGTGGTTCTGGATCATTAATATGCACCACAGATACAAAAGCATGTGATGACGGGACATGGGTTAGCAGGGATCCTTCAAACAATTGTGAATTTATGCAATGTCCAGGTCAAACAGAGTGTGTACAGCCACCAGCTTGTGCAAATCCTGGGCCTGGTGAAGCAAGATGTTATCTCTCTCCAGAAACAAATTGGTGTAGCTTGGAATGTGAACCTATTCCTGCTTGTGCATTGGATTCGGCAGAACAGAGATGTTCTTTAGCTCCAGGTGTCAATTATTGTCAAGCTTTAGACCAAAATAGCGTAGACGAAAAGACAGCTAATGCCTGTAAGGCGGATTATGATGGCAATGGAACTATAGATATTAATGATTTTGCAGTATTTGCAAAAAATTACAAAAAAGAGAATATCGATTGTTCGCTGGACATTGTTAATAATGACTGCAAACTGGATATCTCTGATTTTAGATTATTAGGATACATTTATGGTCAAGAAAATGCTTGTCAGAACAATTAGTTTGATACTGTTACCACTGGCCTTTGTTTGTCTGTTTGCATCTAATGTTAATGCACAAGAAAATTCGGCAAAGATAACATTTGAAACAGAGGATGTCACGGTTGATATTGGCCAAGATGTCCAGGTCAAAGTGGTCTACTCTGGGAGCTTTGACTCCAATGGAGTTTCGCTTCAATTGTCATATAATCCTGAACAGCTTACAGTTGTAAGTATAAAGGGAGAAACTGATACCCTCTCTGTTGGAACAACGATAGAAAACGGTCTTGCAGGAATAGATTTAGCCAAGGCTGAATCATTCCAAGACGGAGATGTATTGGCAGTAATTACTGTTCGACTTCTCACAGAAAAAGATACTACTTTGAAGTTATTAAGTACATCAAGAATTGTTGGCATAGAAGAGCAAACCCCTGAGCAAGAATTGGGTGTTAAGTTTGCCTATCCTGAATTATTTCTCGCTACTAACGAAACTACAGAGAATGACAATAACTATGAGGAGTTTCAACCTGCCATAGCTATAATACTAATGGTTGTTGGATCAATAATTCTTTCGGTTGCACTGATCGCATTATTCATTGTTTCTCTGAAAAGTAAACCAAATGTCAGTACAAAGATGTAATTGGGCAACTAGCGATGATCTCTTAGTTAGGTATCACGACCAAGAGTGGGGTAAACCGAACCACGATGACCGCAGACATTTCGAGCATCTGTGCTTAGAAATAATGCAATCAGGATTAAGCTGGTTAACAGTTCTTAGAAAGCGGCAATCTTTTGCTAACGCATTTATGCAATATGATTTGCAAAAGATTGCCGCAATGACCGAACTCGATGTCGAAAGACTAATGCTTGATGAATCGATCATAAGAAACAAAAGAAAGATCGAAGCCATCATTCATAACGCAAGAGTTGTTAGGGATATGCAAGAAAAGGGATTTCGCCTAAGTGTCTTCTTCTGGAGTTATGTAAACGGAGTCCCATTAAAGAATAAGTGGTTAAATCAAGAACAACTGCCTGCAAAGTCAGATTTATCAGAGCAAATAGCTAAAGACATGCGGAAGAATGGCTTTAAATTTGTGGGTCCAACAAATATTTATGCTCATTTGCAATCAATGGGAATAATTAATGACCACTTACAAAGCTGTTTTAGGTATAATCAGGTGTAGAAATAAAAGATGAAAATTCTAATCTCACTAATAATAATTGTCTCCCCATTTATTTTGGCGGTACTACTGTCTGGGATTCTTATCGAGACGCCAGACACTACCCCGCAAGATACTACGGCTGTTGTTCCTAGTGTTACAACAGTATTTGAGATCTTGCCTGTAGAGATAGCAGTAGAAGCAACACCTACATTCGAAATACTTCCTGTTGAAGATACTCAGATACCAACAATTACTAACTCGCCAATCCGAGTTAATCAAGTTCAGCAGATTGAACCAACTAGTCTCGAAGAGAATAATATCGTTAATCCCACCGAGACAGAATTGATAATTGAGGCAACAATTCCTCCGGATGTTACTACAGCTGATATTGGTATGGATTCTACATCAATTCTTTTAACCACTTTGTTTATTACCTTAACAAGTGGATTCTTATTGTACTTGGGCTCTATTCTTAGAAAACACAAGGGTAAATGAAAACTTTAGTTATTGCCGATTTACATCTCCGCAATGCTTTCGACCAAAGATTGTTTGATTTTTTGAAGAATCTTATCTCTGACGCTCAGCAAGTAATCATAAATGGAGATTTGATCGAAGGTGACCTCGCATACTGGCAGGATATATTCTCCGGAAAGTGGTCAAAATTATGGGAATTGTTCAGCAAAAAAAAGTCCATTTATATTCTTGGAAATCATGATTCAGACATTGAAATTGATGAATTGAAGAAACTGAATATCTTCAGCGAAATAGGCACAAGTTACAATTTTATTCATCAGGATATGAAGGTGCATGTGGAGCATGGACATCGCTTTACAAATGAATCGCCCCTTAGGTCGTTGCCTAGATCTTTGCTAAAGCCTGTCGCTTATGTAAATAGGATTAAGGACTCAATCCTAGATCAAATTTGGCCATATAAGGGGAAGAATAAAATCGACTACAAGCAGTTGAAAAATGCAGAAATAGAAACTAACCCCGAAGCGGATATCTTCATTTTGTCCCACACTCATCAACCATATGCAGATGAAGATGAAAAGATATACAATACAGGAAGTATAAGATTTGGCTTCGCCTCTTGGATAACAATCGAAGATGGCAAAGTCAAAATTCATAAAGCTAAATACTGAAATGGATGAATACCTAAAACTACTACGCGAGATAATTGCGATTAGAAGTGTATCAACTGATGCTTCGTATCAGACAGAAATTCATAAGGCAGTTAAATGGTACAAAGAATTACTCAGTAGGGCAGGAGCCGAGGTAGAAATAATTTCTGGTTACGATAATCCTTTTGTAATAGCAAAGTTCTTAGTAGACAAAAGTCTTTCTACTTGCTTAGTTTACGGACATTATGATGTGCAACCTGCAAATATTGATGAAGGCTGGACTTCTGAGCCATTCTCTCTTCGGATAGACGACCAACGCGTTTATGCCAGAGGTGTTGTCGACAACAAAGGGCAAGCATTAATACATATATATTCTGTTATTAGAGCATTTCGAGAAAACAAATTATCTAAGAATGTGGTATTTCTGCTTGAAGGCAACGAAGAAACTGGCTCTCCTGCATTGCCAAGATTCATTAAGGATAAGTCGAAGCTATTGAAAGCAGATCTAGCCCTGATCTCCGACGGTGAGATTGTAGGCTCTACTCCTGTAATTGAGGCGGGTTTTCGAGGAGGATTCAATTCAACATTACAAGTAAAAACTGCCGATCTTGATCTTCACTCTGGCATCTATGGGGGCACTGCACCGAATGCTGCTCACGAATTAATCACTATCCTCACAAAACTTATAGATGCAAAAACATATAAGGTAAACATACCAGGCTTTTATGAAGATGTAGATACGATCACTGATGATCAGCTAAAGAACAACAAATCAATTCCATTTAACTCTAAGGATTACAAGGATATCTCTGGAATCAAGGTTATCCTCAATGAAGAATATGATGTATATACACAAACAGGGCTTCTTCCTAGCGTTCAAATTACAGGTATAAGCAGTGGCTATAATGGTCAAGGCTATCGAAACGGCATTCCTGCCGTTGCTAGTGCAAAGATCAATTTTTCGACTTGTAAAATCACAATCGGCGCAAAAAAATTACAAAACAGTTCAGAGAATTTATTGATAAGATTAAACCAAGTTATGCTGAGATCGATTTACAAATCAACGATCCTTATGAAGGAGTAAAACTAGATTTGGATAATGATCATATAAGACTTGCGGCAAAAATCATTAATAAGACTTTTGGAGTAGATCCGGTTTATAAGTATTCAGGCGGAGGTCTTCCGATAGTGACTTATTTACAAGACTACTTAAGAATAACACCTGTACTTGTTCCTTTAGGAAACGAAGATTGCAACATGCACGCAATAAACGAAAATTATAATCTAAAAGTACTAAAATCAGCACTAGATTTTAGTATGCTATATTTTACTAGTTAGCAAAATAATTATGAGGATTCTCAAAGGAGCAATTCGTTTATCAAGATATAAAGAAGTTCTGGGCACAGTGTTTGTGCTTTCCTTTTTCGGGGTTTTATTGGCACAGCATAATACAGAAGTGCTTAATTATCAGCTAATTCCAATCATTATTCTTGCTAACTTGGGTGCAACAACATTCGCTTTCATGATTAACGATGTAGAAGATGCAGAAGATGATGCCAGAGATCCCAAAAAAGCTAAAAGAAACCCTATCTCTGCCGGTTTATTAAGTCATTTTGAAGGAACTACTATCTCAATGCTTATGTTCATAGTCTCCTTAATTTTGTTTGCACTACTTGGGGAGCTTGTGTTCTTGGTGGGGGCTTCTATGTTGATTATTGGCTTTCTTTACTCTTGGAGAAGAATTAGACTTAAAGGTTTGCCATTTATCGATATGATCTCTCACGGGTATTTCTTAGGTGGAGCTGCACTTCTTGTCTCATATCTTGCTTTCGCTCAGCTTTCTATAGAAATATTACTTGCTTTCTTGGGTGTGTTTCTTGTATCGCTTGGTGGAGACATGTTTAACGAGATCAGAGATTACGAATCAGATAAGAAAGCTAAACTCAAAAACACAGTTTCGGTTTTAGGATTGAAACCAAGCATCTTTCTAAGATACTTTTTTACCGTGGTTGGCTTAGGTCTGCTCGGGTTTACTATTCTTAGTATTTTCTCTTTATTAAATATCCCTGCAGTTATCGTGGGTATTGTTCTTACTGTTCTTCTAAGCTTATATACGATATTTATTAGTAAAGAATCGATCTTAGACTACGATAATATAATGTTTTTATAATCCGCTACTTGCTATAGTATGCGTAGTGTTAATAATCTCAATATTTTATTAATATCCGATGTCACAATCACAAACGAAAAGCGAACAAGCAACTGGAGGAATATTTTCTTTTGGGTTTGGAATTATTAAAAGCTTTGTCTTCTTTTTCTGGCAACCTATAGTGCTTGCGATTCTAGGATATGTACTGTATTCAGAACTTCGACAGTCTTTTCTGTTTGCTCTCTTTGTGTTAAGTGCTTTTTATCTAGTTCTGTTTGCATTCCGTTTTCTTAAACTGGCACTATCAGCAATGACATTCAACATAATAGGCATATTCAGAAACTTGAAGAATATCCTTTTCAGCCTGTTTTTTTTACTCCTATTATGGACTGCGTATGTCTACTTTTACGGAACAGATTTCGTACTTTAGTATGTCTTTGTGGTGTAAGACTTGACAAATACACCTGATCGTAAATATAGTGAACTAATAATTTTGATGGAAATATTGGTATGGATGAATTAAAGAAAGTTTTGGTAGTTGAAGATGAACCAGATGCCAGACAAATATTCCTAGATGTACTTTCAGAAGCAGGTTTTGACACAAAAGTTGCTGCAGATGGAGTAGAAGCTCTTGAGCTTATGCAACAAAATAAGTTTGACTTGGTACTACTCGACATAATTATGCCAAATATGGATGGAGTAATGACTTTGGCAGAAGCAAAAAAGTATCCCGGCAAATATGGTGATATGAAAATTGTAATGCTCAGTAACATTGGCGGAGATGTAGCTATTGATAAAGCGCTTAAACTCGGTGCAGATGGATATATGCTTAAATCCGAAACCGAGCCTGATGATCTAATCGCCCTCGTTAAAAACTATTTGGGGGTAGCATAATTAATTACCCGTTAATTCAAATTCAACATGAAGATTGATTCAGTATTTGCCCGCGAAATTCTTGACTCCAGAGGAAATCCAACTGTAGAGGCCGAAGTTAAACTTGCAAATGGCATTACAGCCAGAGCAGCTGTCCCCAGCGGAGCTTCCACTGGTGAACACGAAGCTGTCGAACTTAGAGACGGAGGCAGCAGATATCTTGGCAAGGGCGTATCAAAAGCAGTTAACAATGTGAATGGGACAATTGCTAAAGAAATAGTAGGATTTGACTCAGAAAAACAGGCAGAGATTGACGAGCTAATGATCAAGTTAGACGGTAGCGAAAATAAATCCGTACTTGGAGCGAACGCAATATTGTCTGTATCGTTAGCTGTAGCAAGGGCTCATGCACTTTCTGTCAATGAACCACTATACAAATATTTAAGCACTTTTTCTGAAACAAATCACAAGCTGACTCTACCTACACCTATGATGAATGTTCTAAATGGCGGTCAGCATGCTCCTGATGGTGTTGATATGCAAGAGTTCATGGTCATGCCTTTAGGTATCGAAGATTTTTCTGAAAAGGTCAGAGCTGGTGCAGAGATATTCCATAAACTAAAAGAGCTTCTTAAAAAGTCAGGATATGTAACCTTGGTCGGAGACGAAGGCGGTTTTGCCCCTGCACTAAAAAAGAATGAAGATGCAATTGCCATAATACTTGAAGCAGTCGATGCTGCAGGTTATAAAGCTGGTGAGCAGGTTAAAATTGCTATGGATCCTGCTATGTCAGAACTCTGGGACGAAAAACAGGGTGTTTATGACTTAAAGAAAGAGGGAATAAAACTTACTCCAAACGAAATGAAAAAGTATTGGCAAGATATTACAAATAAGTATCCTGTATTTTCGATAGAAGATATCCTTGACGAAGATGCCTGGACTGATTGGGCTGATTTTATGAGTAGTTATAACTCAAAGAATATTCAAATAGTCGGAGATGATTTCTTGGTCACAAATATTGAAAGACTCAACAAGGCTATAGAAACCAAGGCTTGTAATTCTATTCTGATTAAACTAAATCAAATAGGAACTTTGTCAGAAACAATAGCGGCCATTAATCTTGCACACAAAAATAACATGACAGCAGTTGTGTCTCATAGGTCCGGAGAAACGGAAGATACTTTTATCGCAGATCTCGTTGTAGGAATGGGTACCGGTCAAATAAAAACTGGCTCCATGTCCAGATCAGATAGAGTGGCAAAGTATAATCAACTTCTCCGCATTTCAGAACAAATTACAAATTAGTTATCGATAATGAAGCAATTCTATGTGACCGATTTAAAGCATGGTCTGCAGTTAAACAATGAAACATTTGCTATAAAAGATGCGACCAGACAAACTACTAAAGCAGGTAAACCGTTTTTTAGATTAACCCTGCAAGACAAGACTGGTTCAATTGGTGCCCAAATATGGTCAGACAGCTTTGCTTCTGTAGACACAAAAACGATCTCCTCTGGAAGAGTCGTTATGATAGATGCCATGGTAGAAGACTATAAAGGCACTCTGCAATTGAATATCTCAAAATTATCAGCTGTAGATGAAACTGCCTTAGAAGAATTTGTCGAGGCTAGTGACTTTGATCTAGATGATCTTTGGAAGCAACTTCGAGAACATATTGATTCAATCCAAAAACCAAACATCAAAAAGTTTTTAGAAAAGTTCTTTGGTGACCAAGACTTTTGTGTCAGGTTTAAAACAGCTCCTGCTGCAGAAGAGATTCATCATTCATTTCGGGGCGGTTTACTAGAACATGTTCTTGAGATGCTTGCCATAATTGATTCATTTAAAAAGTTCTATCCTGAAGCTGATTACGATATTGCTAAGGCTGGTGCAATTTTGCACGATGTCGGAAAACTCGAGGAAATGAAAGTAGAAGGAACTGTTGTTCAAAGAACCAAGGCCGGAAGTCTGCTTGGCCATATTCCACTAGGCTTTGAGATGGTCTCAAGATATGCAGATAATGTTCTCAGTCTAGAAGAAGCGTTAAATATCAAACACATAATACTTTCTCATCATGGTCAGTTAGAGTATGGAAGTCCGGTTAAGCCTGCAACAATAGAAGCAATAATGGTTAGCGAGGCAGACGATACATCATCAAAGGTGCGCATCTTTCAAAAGGTACTTAGAAGAGCAAGCAGTGCTGACGGTGAATTTACTGAATATGATCGTATTCTTGGGACAAAAGTCTATAAAAATACAACATTAAAGTCAGAAGCAACTAGTTTAGATGACTCAGAATTAGCGCATGAACAATCTTCCTTTGCATAAACTCTCACTTATCGAGCTAGAAGAATTATTCTCAGAAGTTTTTGATAACTACCTTGATTACGAGATTGTTAAGAAGGCTTATGATTTTGCTAAAAAGGCTCACGCTGGTCAGTTGAGAGACGAAGGCAGGGAATACATAGTTCATCCCTTAAGAATGATAATCACTATGTTTCGTGATTACCAAGTTGATGATAGAAATATGCTGGTTGCAGCTCTATTGCATGATGTGATAGAAGATACGAGCATTAGTGCCGAGCAAATCAGAGAGGAATTTGGCGAGAAAGCGTGTGATTATGTCTTAGCACTAACCAGACCAAGAGATGCAAACGAGAATCCCAACGATAAATTTGCTGCAAAAAAAAGAAAGTTTGAATATTATATGCAAGCTCCGTTCAAAGTAAAGCAGATTAAACTGTTTGATCTAATCGACAATATGTTGGATTGGCAGTACTTCCCCAAGAACCATCCAACAACTGAAAAGTTCCCCAGGTGGCTGTTTGAATATAAACACTTTGTTGTCCCACTGGCAGAATCAGTAGGACCAAGGTATCTTGAGCCGATAAGCGAAGTTCTCAGCAAGATGAAGAAGATGGGATACGAGCCTAAAAACGGAAGCTACAAGGCTTAGTTTATTAATCTTATGAATAGCTGATTATAGGTAGTATCATCGGCTCTCTTTCTGTTTCATCATAAAGGAGCTTTCTGACAGTGCGCGAAATTCGCTCGCGAATTTCGCGATCATTCTTATAATCCTTTATCTCGTTTTCCATGATGCCCTGAACAAGGGATTTTGCTCTGTTGATAAGTTCTCCGTGAGTTTTGACGAACACAAATCCTCTGGATACAATTTGCAGGTCTTTTACTCTATGTTTATCTGCATCTAGAGATAGGGCAATAACCACAACTCCATAATTTGCCAATTGTTCTCTGTCGCTAAGGATTATATCGCCGATATCACCAACCCCTGAGCCAGATATCAAGATAGGGTTAGATTTAACTTGTGTTGTCATCTTCCAGCCTGATTCGTCTAGTTCGATAATAAATCCTCTCCTTGGGATTATCGTATTCTTTTTCTCCATCCCTACACTCATGGCTGTTAGAGCATGTTTATGAAGAAATGATGGATATCCATGAATAGGTATAAAGAACTTAGGTTTAACCAGATTGATCATCAGTTTTTGATCCTCTTGATAGCCATGTCCGCTTGAATGAAGATCCATTATTTCGGCTTTATGAAGGACATTCGCGCCTTTCTGCGAAAGATCGTCAATCAATCCTTGAACAGTCATGTCGTTGCCAGGAATAATTGAGGCTGACAAGATTACGGTATCTCCTTGTTTAATCGAAAAATCTTTATGCTCGCCTCTGGCCATTCTAGCTAAGGCTGCAAAGTGTTCGCCCTGAGCTCCCGTAGCGAGGATCATTACTTTTTCGTCGGGAATTGACTTAAGGTTCTTGGGTGATATAAACAAGTCGTCTTTAACATTGATATAACCTAGCTTTCTAGCTATTGTAATTATGTTTTCCATGCTGCGTCCGGCAATCGCCACTTTTCTGCCTTCGTCGTTTGCAATCTTAATTAACTGATAGATTCTGGTCAGCAAAGATGAAAATGTCGCGACAATAACTCTGCCGTCTGCGTTTTCGACTATTCCTTTAAGAGTATCGTAGATCACCTTTTCTGATTTTGAATGCCCTGATTTAAAAGCATTGGTAGAATCTGATAGCAGTGCAAGTACACCTTCTGATCCGGTTCTGGCAATTTTGTCATACTCAGTAACAGGTTCGTTCATAGGTGAATTATCGAATTTGAAGTCTCCTGAATGGACTATTGTTCCGGCAGGTGTCTTGATTACTACCCCCATAGATTCTGGGATCGAATGTGTTACACCAAAGAACGAGATTTCAAAGCTTCCAGAGGCGAGTTTTGATTCTTTGGTTACTACTCTGATTTTAACTTTATCCATCAATTTGTGCTCTTCTAGTTTTTGCCTTATCACTTCTAAAGAAAAGCGTGATGCAAATATTTCTGGAAAGCCCAGATCTTTAATAACATATGGTAATCCTCCAATATGATCTAGATGTGCATGTGTGATGATAATTCCTTGTATCTTTTTTTGTTCCTTTTTAGATAGTCAATATTTGGAATGACATAATCTACTCCGTATTGATCAGACAGGGGGAAGCCAAGTCCGATATCAATAACTGTGATCTCGTCGTTGTACTCAATTGCTGTACAGTTTATTCCGATTTCTTCAACTCCTCCTAAAGGTATGATCTTAATTTTTGATTTCGACATATATGTTTGTTGACTGAATATTGTGTTAAATTGTCGACTTATTATAATACATTTAAGCAATTAAACTAAGGGAGTGGCACTTCTGCAATCCATACTTCAAAATAAACGAGTTTTAATATCTTTAGGCTTATTGCTTGCGGTCTATTTGCTTCTGTTATTCATCTTCCGTGAGTATGGAATTTCGCGAGAACAAATTAATTCCTTTCTTGCGCCATTAGGTTATTGGGGTTTGCTGGCTGCGTTTCTCATACAGATATTAACTTCGATGACTCCTTTGCCCGACGCACCTCTAGCTTTTGCGACTATGATTCTTTACGGACCTTATATCGGATCTATCACAATCTTTGTTGCAATGTTAATTGCGACCGCAATCAATTATATGATCGCGCATAAGCTAGGAAAAAAGTATATCCTTAGACGATTTCCACAGACAGCAGGTTATCTAAACAACTATGGACAAAACGCATCAGTAGAATCACTTGTTTTGCTTCGCTTTTTCTCGTTTCTGACATTTGATATTGTCTCCTATATTGCCGCTCTTTCTGGGGTGAGCTTCTCGAAATTCATGTTTAGCTCCGTTATTGGTCTGATCCCGTTAGTTATTTCTCACGCTCTAGTTTCACAGGGGCTTTTTGCAAGTAGCCCCTTGGAGCTTCTTGTACTTTGGAGCATTCCAGCCTTGATTTTACTCAGTGCATCTGTGGCCAGAAGAATTCTGCAAGGCAGATAGAACTAGACAATAGTTTTCCCATATGACTATAATAGAGTTACTGTTCCAGTAATAGATTTTTTTTTAATATTCGCTCATGTTCGGAGATTTAAATCGTGCAGAAATAATTGGAAACATTACCAATGATTTACAGGTAAAATACACTGGTAACGGCAATGCAGTCTGTTCCTTTAGCGTGGCGACAAATCGTAGTTATAGAGTCGATGATACCTGGAAAGACGAAACGACCTTCCATAACCTAGTAGTTTGGGGTAATCAGGCAGAACAACTTGCACAGAGAGCTCGCAAAGGAACACGCATATTTGCCAGCGGACGCCTGCAAACCAGAAACTGGGAAGATGCTGAAGGCAAAAAAAAATTATCGGACAGAAATTGTTACGGATAATGTCATATTGCTAGATCGATACGAAAGAGGCAAGTCAGAAACCCTGTCTTCAAGCTCATCCCATGAATCAGGTGAAAGTCCAAAAGCTTCACCTATCAAAAAGAAGGATTCTAAACCCGAAGCAGTTATTGATCCGGACGATTTGCCATTTTAGTTACCGAGTAAAATCGCTATGAAGTATTCCCAACTATTCGGAAAACCGAAAAAAGACGCTAAAGCTTACGATACAAAGAACGCCACTTATCTAATCAAAGGCGGATTCGTCGATCAAACCATGTCTGGGGTGTATAAATATCTCCCGCTAGGCTTAAAGGTGCTCAATAAGATTGAACAAATTGTTCGCCAAGAAATGGATAAGATCTCACAAGAAATGCTTCTCAGTGCCTTATCTCCTCGTGAACTATGGGAAACAACAAATCGAGCCGAAATTGATGTGCTTTTTAAAGTCAGAGGTGCCAATGAAGCGTCGCGAATGCAAAATGACAGTACATATATTCTTAATCCAACTCACGAAGATAATATTACTCCGCTTGTGCAAAGGTTTGCCAAGAGTTATAAAGAATTCCCAATTGCCTTGTATCAAATTCAGAACAAATTCAGAAACGAAGCAAGGGCAAAATCAGGGGTGCTTAGAGGTAGAGAATTCCGCATGAAGGATTTATATAGCTTTCATACAAACCTTGAAGACCTAATGGACTATTACGAAATAGCCAAGCAAGCCTATGTTAGAGTATTTGAAAGACTAGGAATAGGTGACTCTACAGTTATTGCTCTTGCTAGTGGAGGCGATTTCACTGAAAACTATTCTCACGAATTTCAAACCTTCTGTGATGCCGGCGAAGACACAATCTTTTTTGATGAGACAGAAAACATCTGGTACAACAGAGAGGTCACACCTGCAAAAGCACCAGCTTATAAATACGATACAGAAATGAAGCCTCGTAAGGATGTATTTGGCGAAAACATCGTAAGTGTAGAAAAGTTAGTTGAGTTTCTAAAAATCCCCATTGAAACAACTATTAAAACCCTGATCTACACATCTAAAGATCAAATCTATGCAGTAGCAGTTCGCGGTGATTACGAGGTAGATGAAGGAAAACTTAAAAAGGTGACAGGTAAGAAAGATCTGCAACTTGCAGATGCCAAAACAATAAAACAGATTACTGGCGCAGAAGTGGGCTATGCGGGTATTCTTGATTTACCAGAATCTGTAGAAGTGATCTGCGACGAAGCTCTATCTGACATGGTCAACTTCGAAGTTGGTGCCAACAAAACAAACTATCACACGGTTAACGCCAATTGGGGAAGGGATATCACAAAACCAAGTCAATTCTTCGATATCAAAGTTGCCAAGGATACAGATCTCAATCCAAAAACAGGTAAACCTTACCAAATCAAGAAGGCAGCTGAGGTGGGGAATATCTTTCCTCTCGAAACAAAATTCTCAAAAGCCTTCAATTTTAAATATGTCACAGATAATGGTAAAGAAGAATTTGTCTATATGGGAAGCTATGGCATAGGTACAACCAGACTTGTAGGAGTTATTGCAGAAATTATGAGTGACGATAAGGGTCTTGTCTGGCCTAAACAGGTAGCACCGTATCAGGTGCATTTAATTTCACTTGGTAAGAAATCAGAAGAATCTTATCTGAAAGCAGAGGAACTATATCAAAACCTTAAAAGCAAGGGTATAGATATCCTTTGGGATGATAGAGAGGATGCCAGCGCTGGTGAAAAGTTTGCAGATGCAGATCTAATTGGTGTTCCGACTCGACTTGTCTTAAGTAAAAAAACTCTTGCAGAACAAAGCATTGAGCTAAAACTAAGAACAGATAACGATTCAAAAATGGTTAAGTTAGATCAGATTCTCGAATTTGATTTTTAATCTTCTTCCTGACCGTCACCTTCGTATCTTGAAGGATCACTGTCATCAGCTTGATTTGGTGTGGACGGTAGGTTAGCCCCATTTCTCGGTGCAGTTTGTTGTCTAACCCTAGTGTCGTATAGTTCTTGTTCGGCTCTTTTAAGTTCTTCTGCATCTTCAATGTTTTTTTCCAGCTCAGGAGAGCCTACATCGAGCATGGTTCCAAAGAAGGAAAATTGCACACGGGGATCGTTTTCCCAGTCTTCTCGACCTGTTAGGGTTCTAAAGTAATCATCAATATCTGCCAGATCCTCTTTAGTAGGAGTATTGTTAAATCTGACATCATAACTATTTGTCTGTTGCGAGAGCGTAATTTTGTAACTTTCTTTTTCGATGACGATAACTTCTCTGGTTGCCAGAAGGTAGACAACGATAACAACAAACAATAGAAACACACCAATAATAAATATCCTTTTAAAGTTAATTGCGTTAATTTTCATAAAGAATCATTAATAAACTATTGTCCCATCTCTGCGCAGGACGAACCGAACAATTGACATATTACTTCGTTAGGTACAGTCGGCTTCTTCGCTTTTCTGGAGAAATCGTTGTCGTTCAAAATACCACTTGCTCCGTAACAGTATCTTTTTCCATCGGCTGCAGTAGCTAGATTGCTCGATGCGTTCCAGCTATGGGCGAATGTACTAACATGAGATGATCCCGTTGCCGTAGACGGAGGTGCAGCTGCATTGCAGCCAAGCAACTGTCCATATAGTAAATAAGGATCGACATCCATCTCAACACCATTGTGTGTGTAGTTGGCTAGTATATGAATATGAGCATTATTAACCGAGTAAACTCCGCCTTTAAAGTTACCATCTTTATCGGATTTATTGACAGTAACATATCCGATCAATTGCCCGACATTTACTTCTTTACCTTCAGCAGCCTCTGGTAATCTTCTGTTAACTGCTAAATGCTGAATGTGGTACTTGATTCCAGACCTTCCCTGCAAAATTATGATATCGCCGTAACCACCATCGTACCTGCGAAGAATTCGGCCAGCCTCTGGTGCAACAACTCGAAGTTTGGCATCAGATAAATCTGGGTTAGGATCACTATCTGAATTAATTGGCCATGGATTTAAGTCTATCGGCAGTCCTCTGTTTTGGAAATGTGTAAACCATCCATAAGGACCCTGAAAACAAGAGTGTCCCGCTGGTGATGTCATAGGGCAGGTTGTGCCGGGTGCTCTTCCTGTAATAGGAGTTTCTATGTCAGTTCCCGGTTCTTCTTCAACTAAACATTCAATAACAGTAGCATCTGTCAAGTTGTCTCTAGCCCACTCACCAAGTTTGGCAACATTTTCGCAATAGGCTTTACCGTTGCAGCTAGCACGGTTATAGTACCAGGCTCGACCTGCATATATCATATCGTTAGTCGTCCATTGTTCGGCAGGTATATAATCAGGGTAAGGAACTCCGTCATAATTGCTTCTTTGCCACCTAGCAGCTTCGCCAAGATCTATTGCCGTGGCGCAGATCACATCACCAATTCTGTGGCGACTGAAATTATTCTTATAGTAATCTCTAAGGGCAGGATCGGCAACATTGTCGTAATATGTTCCGCCAACTTGACCGGGTATTTCTTGACCTCTACTTCTATCCACACCAAGAAAATCCATACACGCTTCAAGAAGTTCTCTTGTGTTATCACGATCACCGGGACGACTCCATAGGGGTCTGTTATCGACTATTCTTTTGAA
>JYPD01000012.1 GCA_001567305.1 candidate division WS6 bacterium OLB21
TGAAAACATTATTGATAATCCTGACTATGTTGTTTTGGCCTATACTGAAGCTGATGGGTTCTATGTCGGACAGCTTACGCAAGAATTATATTCTAATCTTCAAACAGAGGGTTCTTTCGTGTTCGTTTCACCATTCAATTTCTTTAATTCATCAGATGGTGGGAGTTACTCGCTCAGTTATATTTTTGAAGCTGGAGCAGTTTACAAAACAGGTAATAATGTCATCGTCTGCACTAACGGCCAAGATGATTACTACATGATAACAACAAATGCAGGGCAAGATAGTTTCGAGTTTATTGCTAGCGCTTCTCACGCACTACTTGGCATGGGTGCAAACATCCCAGAGAACCAAGCAGTTGGCGGAAGTCCAAACTGTGTAGTAGCCGACGACGAAGGCAATGGCTCCTATACTCTTCCCAGACCTGTAGGAATTGACTGGCAAATACCCAGAACTAGCGAGAACAGACTTAATCCTTACATTAAGATTACAACCGGAGAATAATTTGGTTGCGGGGAGAGGATTCGAACCTCTGACCTTCAGGTTATGAGCCTGACGAGCTGCCACTGCTCCACCCCGCGACTATATGAAGTTGGTTCTTAATAATACATTATCAACTGCCGAAAATCAATCTCTTCCACCAGTAGAGATTATCTCGCAACAATATTGGGTCTTCGTTTTTTTGCAGAAATTCAATTTCTAATTCTGGAGGTCGTTGAATGTAGTAGAGGGTTTCACCCTCTTCAGCCAGATTCCAACTATCTCTGGCATAGGTTCTTCGAAACTCAACTGAGCTGAAATATTTTTCTAACTCGCGAAGCCTTTTTATTTTCAGCATAGATATCGTCCAGTCTTTGTTCCTCTTCTTGAATACGGCGGATATTGTCTTGTCCTTTAGTAAAGGCAGTATTGATATTAAATAATAACGCTATTACAACTATGACGAAGAATAACTGAATGGCAATATCACTATATGTGATTTCTAATGATGCAAGTTTCTTGGAAATGCTCTTCGAAACTTGTTTGGAATAAAAAGCCAGCTTCTTCATGTATCCTCTAGTTATTGACTTGGGGGCACCTTCGTGTTATGATTTGTGGCCTGCTCAGTCCAGTTGCCCCAGAATTATTATTAGTATAGCATACTAAATAGCCATGACTTTACAAGAAAGCCAACAACAATTTATAGAGTCTCTACGGGCAAAAAAAAGGTCTGAATCCACCATTGTAGCTTATAGCAAAGACATAGATCAACTGCTTGTGTTCATGAGTAAACAAGGCCTGCCAAAAGAATGTAAAGAGTTAACAACAGAGGTATTAACCAAATATGTAGATGAACTCAAGAAGGAAGGTAGCTATACCCTGAAAACTATCTCTCGGAAAATTAACAGTCTCAAAACCTTTTCCAAGTTTTTATTAGGCGAAAACCTTATAGTAGTAGATGTAGCAGAACCAATAGCGCATCCCGAATATACTAGTCAGCCACAGAGAATCCTCTCGCCGCTTGAATATCGTGCGCTTAGAGATTGCGCCAGAACAAACTTGAGGTTATTCACTATGGTAGAACTCTTGCTTCAGACCGGTATTCGCATCGGAGAATTATCTCGACTAAAAAAAATCCGATCTAAACCTAGAAAAAGGTGAGCTTAGAATTGAGGCTTTTTCAAGTAACAGGGAAAGGATAGTAGAACTTAACAGTCTGGCAATTGAGGCCTTACGGACATTTACAGATACAGACAACACATTCAAAAACCAAAAGGATGATTACTTATTTAAAACAAAAACCGGCAGACCAGTTTTGATCAGGAACATTCGCACTGCCATTAATCGAGCATTCAAAAAAGCAGGCATTAAGAATGCAACTGTCAACGACATTCGCAACACATTCATTGTTTATCAACTTGAACAAGGGATTAGAACAGATAGACTTGCTGAACTTGTCGGCCATCAGAAACCATCAACAACAGAAAAGTATCTTGACTTGGTCGCCCAAAGACCAACAAAGACTCACACAAAAATTGATCCACTCTAGTATTTCCAATTAACGCTTGCTAGTGATAGAATTGACTCCATAGTGGGCCAGCCCACATGCCATGTTTGTGGCATGATGAGCGGTTAGGTTATAACTAACCAGAGCAAAAACGCCTTTGATAAAGGCGGGCTAGTAGCTCAGGAGGTCAGAGCACCGTTCTTATAAAGCGGGGGTCGGTGGTTCGAGTCCACCCTGGCCCACTTAAAAACCCAAAAGATATTGCTTCTGTCATAGATAATCAGAATAGAATTATCAAGACAACAAAAATTATAACTATGACTGAGCAGGCCTCTATCATTTGCCCGAATCTCGGATCGAAGAAGAAGCCGACTGAATCACTCTTTTTTACTTCTGGTTTCTGCATACTACTAACAGGTAGAAGCATCTGCGAGTAGTGTAAATGAAAGTAATGAAACAACGCTATGAATACGACAAATATCCATCCCACCATCAGAACAAGTAAATTTTGAACAAAACCATTGCGTATATTCAGATATTCGGTTGTATCAGTAATAACATTCTGATCGTCACCTCTGTCGAAGATGATTTGCAAGGAATCAATTTCTGAGGGTTTATCTGAATTTGGCGCTAAGAACATTTTGAAAAAGAATTCTCCAGCGCCTACTTGCTGGTTGAATGAATCAAGATTATCTGAGACTTCGGAGATCGAACTTGAATTTCCCTTGTCTTTTGCTGGCTTCCATTGGCCGGAATCATAATAGTACCAAACTTTATTATCATTACTTATTTGCATTACAGCATCTCCGTGGGCTTCAATCTCATTTAGCACATTATATTTTATTCCTACTTTATTCTGGATTGAGGGGCTGTCGCTTCTGAAGTATTGTGGTTCGATATCAATACTGAGAATACCTGGACTACTGCCCGGTTCAATCGTGTTTAGCTCTAGACGAAATTGAAAATATCTTCCCTGCTTGTCGGTAGTTACGATGTATCTGTTCGCTTCAGCATAGCTCGGTATATAGTAGCTGTCTTCTCCATCTGGGCCAGTAAAAGGATTTTCGCAAACAGATTCTTCACAAGCCCGGATCTGAAGTTTTAATCCGTATGCACCTCTTCTGAAACTATCATTGATTTCGATTGCGTTTAGGACTCTATTAAATACTGCTATCTCGTCTAGATAACCTTCGTAAGTTTGCTCCGGATTAAATGCACCTCCGATCTCGTCTTGCTCTTCACCGATAACAAGTGATCCAAAAGATCCAAACTTTCCGCCTTGCGCTAATGTTTTTCTTGATGCAAAATATCCGTCTTTATAAACCGTAACCGTTCCAGTAGATGACTTCCATGTAACCGCAACATGATGCCATTCTCCATCATTGACAGAAACCCCGGTTCTTATTCCAAATCCATTAACATAGACAAGAATATCCGCTGGATCAAAAATTACCCAGTCGTTTCTATTCACTGTTGAGGCATAAGAGACAATTGCCTGATCTCTTTGCTTGGATTTTATCCAGAACATTGTTGTTATCTCTTCTTCTGGAAAAGACAAAAAAGGATATATTTGCAGGTAATCATTGTTTCCATCAAAATAAAGCGAATTTGAGAATATGCCGTCGGCAATTGTGACACCAATATTTTGAGCATCGTTGTTTGAACCAGAAGCGTCAAGGACTTTGCTTAAGCCGGACTCTTCACGAATAGTGTCCGAATGAAGTAGTAATACATTACCTAGCATGTTCATATTCGCCTGAAAAAAATCCTGGTCGAAGCCTGCATTATCGGGCAAAGGTTTCGCAATCGGAACATCTGTTAGAATATTAACTTGTTGCCATGAAGCACCCGACTTGGTGCTGTCAATAATTTGCGATGTGTAAAATCCTGACCCATAAAGCATGCCTTTATCAGTTAGTTTTAATACAGAAAGTCCACTGTCGTAGCGAGTGTCCTCGTATAAGCCCTCTGTAAAATCTCGATTCGAGGATAAGGTCTGTTTTATCGGAAGCGTTATAGCCTTACCTTTTTCAAATCCGATTTCACTCTGATTAAAAATGTATTCAGCAGGATCAGAAAAATCCCAGAGCTGACGGTTAAGAGGTTCGTACTTAATGGACAACATAGCTACAACGACAAAGATTGCAATTAATATTGCTAACAAAGAGTAACCGGTCAATAACAATCTTGCCTTTTTAAGTTTGGGATGATAACTAAATACATACACATCGTTCTTTACGACTTCAATCCCTTTGCTTGGTCTAGAGAATATCCAATTGAAAAAGTGAAGAAAAATTTGTAGAAAAGATGCATGGCGCAACCTTTTAATGTGCTTGTAATCCTCAGCAGTCAAATGATGTAAGTACTTGGACAGTTTCTTCATTTTAACTGTTTTTTTAGCCAGACTTTGGTTTAAGAGGTGCATTATATCCCCCGGCGCCCATACCCGGCGCTCCCATAAAGCCACCCGGTGCAGGTTTCTTTGATTTCTTACCACTCATATCTGATCTGTCGTTCATCTCAGCCTCAACTAGACCTTTGTCGCGTCCATATCTAAGCCTTGATAAGTTCTTAACGATTTGTGCAACTTTCATGTTTCCCTCTTTAGGAATGGCAAAAGGCGCGTGCTTATAATTTGTATTGATAGAGAATGCTTCGGGAGATTCACCTTTAGCAATGATTTTTACATATGCGTTTTGTGTTTTCGAGATTAGTCAAATCGTTTTGATCAAAAAATCGGAGTGAAAATTGTTTCTAAGAACTGTGCGTCGGTCGTTCCAACCTTCATACTTACAACTGTGCCGACATTTCCGAATACCGCATCTCGAATTTTTTCGTCGATCTGGGCGATATATTGGTTGGCAACAATAAGATTAAGGCGATATTTTCTGGCCTCGGATAAGATTTGTGCAAAATCTTCTGTAGAAAAGTTCTGAAACTCATCGACATACAGATAAAAGTCTTTTCTTTGTGATTCGGAAATGTCGGCTCTACTCATAGCAGAAGATAAGATTCTTGGCACTAGAAGCAGTCCAAGAAACTGCGCGTTCTCTTCTCCGATAATACCTTTTGATAGGTTAACTATCAAAATTTTCTGTTCATCCATTATTTTTCTCATGTTAAAACCAGATACCGATTGTCCGAAAATGTTTCTGGTCAGTTTATTGGTAACAAAGCGGTCAAACTTGGAGACAATGTAGCCAAGAACCTCTGACTTATGAAAATCTTGAGTCTTAGCAATTTCATCTGTCCAATATCTTCGAACGAGATCGTCTTTGATTTCTGGAATTATTGTATTGGCATAATCCTCGTCACTAAGGATCCTAAGTACTTCAACCAGAGTACTACCAGGTCTTTCCATGACTGTAAGCATAGCATTACGGACTGCTCGCTCAAACCTAGGACCTGTTATACCCTGATTATGTGGGTCAAACATTTTTTTGCATTAATCCAACAAACGAGTTTACTGTTCTATGTTTATCTTGCTCGTTATAAAATTCGATGATATTAAATCCAATAGGACGATCGGTGTCTCCCGGATCCCAATAGATTACATCTTCTATTCGATGAGGAGGAATTCTTTCTAAGAGCCATTCTGCAGAATCTCCGTGGGGATCCAAGAAAGCTACCCCTCTGCCGTTCAGGATATCTTGATATGCCATCTGCTGGATAAAATAGGATTTTCCAGCACCAGTTTTACCGATAACATACATATGTCTTCTTCTATCATCGCTGTCTATATATACCTGCTTCGAAACATCTCGATAAATGTTTGTACCTAACCACAAGTCACCAATTGAAGGAACAGTCGCTGAGGCCGGAGCTCTTTTTACTCATCAACCAGTTGATGTGGGGAGTATTGACCGTTTGATTTGGAAAATGCATGATAGTCGCAAGTTCTCCTGTATTCAGAATCATCTGCTCGCGGGGAATTCTGTAAACGAAATCGTGAATAAATCTATGCTTCTGTTTGTCTTTCATCGATTAATTTTTCGAATTGATTGCTACCTTCTTTCGTAAATTGGGAGAACGAACTAATCATGCTGTCGAGCGTTATCTCGGCTTGCTGATCAGTGCTTCCGGTTGCAACCAATCTTATATCTACATTAAATCCACCTTTTTCGCATTTTTTCTCGATTGATGCCAGCAAGTCTTCAGGAACATCCATCTTCTTTTTTTCTGGATCAGAATTATTTGTTCTCACCTTATCGACGAACTTCTTTCCGGTATTTCGCCAAGACTTCCGGCTCCTGTGACAACAACTTGCAAGGCGGCAGACTCTCCCATTCTAAGCTTGCTCATTGTTGTAAGTAGCGATGCAATTGAGTCGGTAGTGAGTTCTTCATAAGTTCGAATCGGTTTATAACTGTCTTTATCTAGTTTCAAGGCGGCAAACTTCACCTTGCTGTTTTCTGCGAAAATATTATATTCATCTGTAGTTACGATCTCTGCGGTTGGATAAGCTCCGTTTATCGCTTTTTCAACAGTATTGGCCAGGTTTCTACTAGCTACCACATAGAATCTTATAGATTCAGGTAGACCAACAATCTCAAAACTGACAAACGATCTTGCTTTAGTCAGCTTTTTAAATCCCTTGTAGTTTTCACTGATGCCTAGAAGCCCTGAAAACATTTGATCTGCAGCCTGAATTTCGACCTCGTTATTCCTGGGAACTCGCACCTCAAAAATTGTGGCTCCTAATGATTTTTTCTCTAGAGAAGCTTCACGAACTCCTCCTGCGAATCTTTGAAACAGAAGTCTTAACAAAATGAGAAACACTATTACTGTAAAGAGGATCACAAAAAACCCAATCCATAGACCTGGGTTAAGAAGCTCGCCAAATACACCAAATTCGTTTCTAGCTGCAATAGTTGGAGTAGTTCGTA
Organism: candidate division WS6 bacterium OLB21; assembly: GCA_001567305.1. Lineage (GTDB taxonomy): Bacteria > Patescibacteriota > Dojkabacteria > B142 > OLB20 > OLB21. The sequence continues at coordinate 6,872 of JYPD01000012.1, forward strand.
AAACAGATTGCAGCAATGGTGCAGTTATTGTATCTGAAATTGATATCGGCATAATAAGCCTATTGCTAGTAAATGATACACTATGCCAGTTGAACTATCAAAAGACCTCAATCGCTATGAGTTCTTTGTTTAAGGAGCCTATCTAGAAGGACTGCTATCCATGTCGAAGCCTCTGCAGGATTACCTTTACCCTTCATCTGCATTATTTTTCGGGACTGGATAAATGTCGAGGAATTGTATAGCCAAAAATTCTTGGCCCTGACGGTTGCTGGGGCTTAGGCTTTGCTTCGACCTTTGCCGGCTGCTGAGGACTTTGAACCACAGGTGGCTGTTGCACTTCTTTTTGTTCTCCTGTTCGTTCAGTTGCTGCTTCAATCTGATTAAGCAACTCATCACCATATTCAGGTGATCCTTCTGCAGCTGCCGGTGCTGATTCAAAAGATGCAGGGACCTCTGGACTTCCTCTATACGGGGCGGACTGTGCAGCAACTAACGGCTGACCTGTTCCAGTTTGCTGGTCATTATAAGGACTATATTGTTGATCGTTTGCGTTCGAAGACAATTATTTCAAGTTGTAATATTTAATATCTCTAGCAATACTTCTTTTTTGCTCTGTCTCTTTTATCTTGGCTCTCTTGTCATGGAGTTTTTTTCCCCTTGCTAGAGCCAGGCTTAATTTTACATTATTCCTTTGTAAATGCATATCCAAAGGGACAATTGTGCTTCCTCTCTCTTTTACTCCTCTGGCAAGTTGTTTTAATTCTGAAGCATTTAACAATAATTTTCGATCCCTTGTCTCTGATTTTAGTTGTGCATCAGACATTCCTGGCCACTTAGCAATATGTGCACCTGTCAAAAAAGCCTCGCCTTTTCTCATGGTGATAAAGCTTTCTTTAAGGCTGATTCTTCCTGTTTTTACAGATTTAACCTCCCAGCCTTCTAAGACAATACCCGCAGTATATGTTGCTACTGGCTCAAAATTGAAGAGTGCCTTTTTATTTTTAGCTAAGATCTTCATTCTAAAACTTTTCAAGCTGAGCAAGTGAGAGTTCGTAGACCTTTGTTCCGTCAAGACATATAGCTTTCCGTTTTGTCTGTTTGCAATTATTTCTTTGATATTGGTAAAGACCGAATTGCTTTCTCCTCTGTAGACATATTGAGCTCGCAAATTAATTTGGTTTACATCCTTTGGAAATATGAGGATTCTCTTTTTTGACGGATCGGCAATATATACATTAACTTCATCGACAAATAAGGCTGTAGCAGAAAATAGATTCTCGCCTGAATTCAATCCTGTCAAAACCGGAGTGTCGTCGACATTATTAAGCGCTCTGTATAATCCCTGTTTAATATTAGCCAATAAGTAAATTTTTAAGTCAGAAATAGCAATATCTGTTCCGCTCGCGAGTTCGTCGAATGAGAATCGTCTTTCTGGAATTCCGTATGACTCCCCTGATCTTTGCAACATTATTACTGATTTTATGCTCTGATCAACTCCATATATTCTTCCACCAAAGATATCTGCGAATTCAATTTGTGCAACATTGCCTAGCCTAAAAGCACTTGTGCCGGCATGACGGGTTATCGTTCCGTCTTCTCGGTTAACTGTGGCAAGCCTTCTGTCTCCATCTTCGTCTAAGAGAACGATGTTGCCATTATTGTCTGCAGTAATGCTTCTTGGTCGTGTTAGTCCTGATGCGAATTCTTTAAGATCAGCTCCGCTGAGAGATGATCGGTAGATTTTTCCATATTCGGAGTCCGAAATAAACAACTCGTTTTTACTGATAACTATGTCGCTTGGATTAGCTCCTGGGAACAACCCTGCAATATCTACAACCACATTCGGATCAACAACTGCTACTGTCTTATTCAAAAGATCGCGGATGCCTTCGAGCTTCTTCAGATTTTCTTCAACTTGTTCAGCAAATTTTTCTACTTCTTTAGCCTTGTTTAGTTCAGATTCAGCTGTTGAAAGTTTTTCTAGAGAAGCCTGCTTTCTTTCTTCCCCGCTAGTTGCCCTAGATATAATTTCTGCAACCTTATCGACCTCTTCAATTAGTTCAACTGCCTTGTTAAGATGCATTTCAGCCTCGTTTTCTCTGGCAATGGTAGCATTTCGCTCTTGGATACTAGTTACACTAAAGTACAAGAGCATGACCAATGCAAAAACGGCTATTAATATAACCCTCCAGTTTCTGCCCGGCCCTTTGCCTTTTAAGTAAAGCTGATCTTTCTTTACACCAAGAATATCTTCTAATAATAATTTTTTAATCGACAGAAATGCTTTCTTTAATATTAGGAAAATTTTATCAAAGACTACTTTATATGTCGGTTGATCATAATTTACATCGGTTGTCTGAGCCTTGGCCCTAACTTCTGCAGGGGTAACTGCCAATGGTGCTTTGCCTCTGACTCTTCTTCGGGATTTAGCTAAAGCAGAAGATAATTTTAGTTTTAGTTCAGAAACCTTTGCCTTTAAAGATCCTATTGGAGAAACACTTTTATTATCTTGTTCATTTTCGCGTTCGTCTAGGTTTTCGCGTTCCGATTCTGTTTCTGATTCCATTTCTGATTCCGTCTCGGATTCAATATCTGCTTCGGGTTCGACTTCTGCATTCTCTTGTTCAACAAGATCTGCCAATGTAAGGTCTTCATCTTCTAGTTCATTTTTTCCAGAACTCACAACAAGCTCTCTTTCTGCTCTAGCACTTTGACGATCTACTTCGTAACCAACCATTATTGCTGAGACAAGGGCGTTATTATCAAAAACTCTTTTCTTAAATAGATCATCTGAGAAATTAACGCATACCTCAACAATGTCGTCTCTAGTTAACTCTTTAACGACAATAGGTGAACTTAGAATAATTATGTCGTTTCTTTTAAGTAGCATACTGCCAATTTTTATTTGTGCTCTTCCGGTAGGGTCCTTAAGAGCCGGAGCAATATCGGTAAGTATTCCATCTCTATAGATATGAGCATGGCATTGGCCCATACTTACAAAACTGGCTACTCTTTTGTGCACGACTAATGCAAGCAAATCAATATCTATGCCTGTTTCGGCTGCTTGATCGTTCTCTAGAATCTTTTGCAAGTAAGCCTGAGTGGATATAATTGCCTTTTCTAAGGCAAGCAAAGGTTTATCTGTAGGATTCTCGAAATAAGTTTCGTGCAAATGGTCTAGAAGTAGATTTCCTGCGGTACTAACATTGAATGTTTCAGGACCTGTCATAGAAATTGCCGCAAAGATTTCTCCGCGTTTGCGCATGAATTCTTCGTTCATAGGTTTGTAGGCATAAACGCTGGCCCACTTCCCCTTTGCCGGTGTTCCTATATAGTATTTTTTTTTGAATATTGCTTTTCATCTTGCGGGATTAACAACTACTGCAAGAATTAGTATCAGAAATAAAAGTATAACATGCAACGCTGCATATATCATGATTGGAACTCGCAACTTTGTTTTAACTAATCTACCCACAACTAGTGTTTGTTTAGAGATTACGAGCATAGTTAATAAGTGAAGAAGCGTATATACTATCGCTCCGATCTTGAGGATTGCTAGTATTATTGTGTATTCTGCCGAGGCAAGATCGTTCATGGTTCTTCCCTTCTTCCGCCACCACGGCGATTCATAAATTTACTTAGGTCTGTTAATACATTTCTAAACCAAGTTGGGTCAGGAACAGATTCAAATAGAAATTTTCCGCGATCAGAAGCAGTTGTAACAATAATGTCACCATAGTCAAATAAAGCAGGAAGGATTCCGACAACATTTTTGTCTGATGTCCTCGATATTTTTTAATGAAGCCTCTGAGACAAATTTACCGGTAAGGATTCTAAATTCGATATGAATAAATCTTTGGCTGGTAATTAAATAAATGTCGAAATACCAATCTAAAAGTTTAGCGAACGCGTAACTAATGACAGTTGAGTAATAAATAAGTGCTAACAAAACCCAAGAGCCAACTGACACAAAATCCCAAAGATTAAAACCTCTGGGTAGAAATTCGGGAAACGAAGCGATAGCCCATTCAATTGCGGCAATAACGATTATTGGCGTGATTAGGAAGGCTAGAACTCTTAACATCCATCCAAGATTAGTAATTACATGTCTACGCACAAGAATATAAACAGATTCTCCCCTGTCTTGTGTGGCAAATTCAACACCTTTCGGATATACATCGAGAGTGCCAAGCAAACTCTTGCGAGGCTTGGGAAGGATTTCACGAATAGATTGAGGTTCTGGACCTGCCATAATTCATTTTAACAGGAGCAATGGCAGAATAAAATGCCTAACCTGTTTTCAAAAACCAGGTTAAACTATATATGTAATCGGTGGTGCCTTTTGGCTTAACATTGGCAACCCAGCTATTCCAGACAGCTTTGTAAAGCCAACCTGACATAACTTTGGTGCCATTTGATCCGGTTAATCTGACTTGTTTGACACGGTTAGAGCCATCTCTAACGAAGGTAATGCTCTGCAGTTCTCCCACTCCGTTTTTAACACCTTTTAAGAAATTGTTCGAACCTCCTGTGGTATAGTTGTTAGCCGCCCAAGTCAAAAATCCATTTAGATCCGACAAGCTGTAGCTGTTTGTTTTCCATTTCCAGTTTGTATATGAAAACTTGGCTGCTATGTGGTTGTCATTTACATGTCTTAAGTATGAATAAGGAGTACCTACACCTTCAAAATTTGACCAAACAGTATCGTTATTTGCGGTTCCATAACCTTGACTATTGTCAGAAGAATAAAGTGCCCTAATTATTTGATTTGTATGTGTGCTTCCACTTGAAATGATCACTTTGTTCAGGGTTTCATCGGCTGCCCACCTTTTGGCATTCCCACCTTTGTATACCTGACAAGATGCAGTTGTGCAGATTGTTCCGCTGTAACTTGCGGCATAAGACCTGGCAGCAATAACCTGAGCCTTAATAGCCTCTTCAGGCCAACAATCCCAAACAGTGTTTGGATTATCAATTACATACTTTTGTGGATTTTGCGTTACTTGCTCTTGATTACCACAGGCTTTGTCTGGAACTTCTCCAAGACCTGCGACATAGTCATTAAGATCCATTACACCGTAGCCTTGCACAGATATTGTTCCAGATCGCTCTTCAACTCTGGTTTGGGTGTAATAAAAATTTAATATCTGCTCTGCAGTCCAGCCTTTTTGTGCTGCACCATAAGCACCAAATTGAGACAAACCGACTCCGTGACCTTGATACAAATCTCTGCCGGTACCTTCAAAAAACAGTTCTCCGCTAATGATGACGACATCATCGACCGGTCCACCACCGACTAGTTTATTTTCTTCGGCTAGAATTGCTTTTTGTTCTTCGGTTAATTGTTCGATTCTTTGTTGAACCTGACCCATTTGTCCGCGAATTGATCCGGCATTAGAAGATGACGAGGCAATGGTGTTGTTAAGACTGGCAATCTTTTGTTCTAAGGACTTCTTTTTTTTCGGCCAGTGCAGTTTTATCTTTCTCTAATTCACCGATCTGAACAGCGTAAGTTTCGCTTGTTTGTTCAAGATCGTTTAGCTCGGCCGAAATCCCAAGTATCTGTCGCCTTGATTCTTCGGCAATATATTCTTGATAAACAGCCGTTTTCAAAAAATCATCAGATCCGATAATTTGGGTGGTTGTTGAATTTGTTTTCCAAATAATATACGACTGAGTAATTTCTTGATCTTGCACTTTTTGCATCTCCTCTTTTTGTAAACTTTTAAGGGAAATTGTCTGTTCAAGGTTCTGGCGCTCGAGTTCGTTTATCTCTAGCTGAGTTTCAACATCAGTAAGTTCAGCTTTTACTCGTTCAATTTCTGAAAGTGTAGAATTTTTGTTTGCCTCGCTGGCTTTGAGAGTGTCTTGCGCTTTTTTTAGCTTGGCAGCTAGTTCTTCGAGTTCTTTTTGTTTAGCGATTATTTCTTGGTTGATCTCGTCGGATGTTTTTGCATAAACGGCTATAGGAGAATAGATTCCTGCCAGCAGAACGAATATTAAACTGAAGATCACAAATTTGCTTTTCATCTAATAGATGTAGCGTTTATCTACATCTATTGTTACACATAATCGCAAGTATATACAACGAACTAGACATGCAGGATGTTGTCGCCCCATTCTTCGTACTCAAGATAATGCGAAAAAAACAATATTTGATGATTTTGCATGAGCTCTTTTAAAATAACACCCGCCTGCTCTCTGCGTTTGGCGTCAAAGGTGACAAATGGGTCGTCAAGGATTATTGGTAGAGAATCTGCAGGATGGAGCGTTTTAATTAACGCTAACCTTGTGACGAAATATATCTGATCAACTGTTCCGGCTGACAATGCAGATGTAGGGTCGAGCCAATCATTTTTTTCGCTACTGAATACCTCGAGAGAAAAGTTTTCTAAGAGCCTAGCGTCTTTGTATCTACCTGCTGTGATAACAGGAAGATACTTTTCGATATATTCTGATACTTTGCTTTGTACAGATTTTGCAGTGTGGGCAATAGCCTCTTTAAGTTTTTGCAGGGCCAGATTATAAACTTGTTCTTGACGCAGATAATAATCTAACCTTGATTTTGCAGTTCCAAGTTTTTCTTCAAGTACGGCTATCATTTCTGAATCAACCTGCGCGTCTTGGCTTCGAATCTTTGAGGCTGTGCTTTCTTCTTTAAGTTTGCCTTGTTCAAGAAGAAGCAGATCTAACTCTCTTCGTTTAGCCAAGAATGCTTGCGAATCTAATTTAGCTGCCCTGACTTTTTCGTCTAAGACATTGTGTTCGATGGATTTTATCTCGGTTAGGATTTCTATCTGTTCTTTATTAATGTCATCGATTTTTTTGTTTCCAAGCAGGCCACTAATGCGATTTTCTAACTCCTTTTTTTGCTCATGCAACGCTTTGTAATCTGCTTTGCGAGTGTAGAAATCTTGCTCACTGTCTACGGAAAATTTTGAAAGTAGATTTTGCAGATGAAGTTGCGACTTTTCGAGCATTTCGTTTTTATGAGCGATCTGGTTTTCAATTCTGATTCTTGCGGATTCGTCTGTTTGTTGATCAGGTTCTTTTGTTTTTAGTGCAAAGAATAAAACCAGCGCTAAAGCAAGCCCGACCAGTAAAAGAACTGGCGAATTTAGACTTAACGCCAGAGCCAACGAAACAAAAATAATAACTGCAGACGAAAGTATTTGTTTGCTATTTATTGATGCTTGCTTTTTAACCTGTTGCGGTTTTGGAATTAGTGGCATTTCTTGAAGTTCGATTTCTGTGTTTTTTATATATGTTGCAACCTCGGTAATCTCGCGGGCAACGGCATCTAGATCTGAAACTTTTACAAATGCTGAAAACTGCTGAAGCTGAATATCGAACTGCTTAATTTTAATGTTTGATTCTTCGACAGTTTTAAGCTGAGATTCAGTTTCGTTAAGTCTTTCTTTAAGTTCTGCAATTTTTGCTTCTGCCTCTTCTCTTTTTTTATGATTTTCTATTAGCTCTCTTAAGGCAGTGATTTTGTTTTCGACATCTTCAAGCTTTCCAGTGCTTTCTTTTCCGCTTTTTTTTAGCTTCGAGCAGTAAAGCAAATTCTGATTTCTTTTCTTGTAACTGAGCTTCTAATGATGCGACCAGTTCTTCTGTCTGTTTAATTTCTCCGGGATTCTTTGCCAAGCGATCTAAACCTTTTCTAAGATCTTTTATTCTATTCTCTAGTTCAGCAATTACCGCCTGAGCACCACCTTCGTTTGATGAACTGACAGCATTTTGAAGTGCTGCAGAAAATTCTTTGTAGCTTTTAAAATTCAGTAAATCCTTATGACGAATAAACGAGGTTGATAAGTATATATCTTGAGCAGGAATGCCAAGAAGCCTTTGAAGTTCGTTACTGACCTGTAGAAAACCTTCTATAGATGTGTTTTTATCAAGATTAATAAGAACAACACTTCCTTGGGCAAAGTCCTTTTCGAGCCTGTACAACTTGCTTTCGGTTTCAAATTCTAGAGCAAGAAACGCTTTATTCTGACCCTGCCAAGACTGAATTCTTTGCGCTGTATTCTTGGACTTGGTTGCAGGATCGGTAAAGAGAGCATCTAGAATCGCGTCGGCAATTGTAGATTTTCCTTGTTCGTTTTGCCCGGTAATAACATTTAAGCCTGATGAAAAAATTAAATGTTTTATCTGCGAACCGCTTATAGTTTTTTAGGTATAGGCTTTTAATGATCATCGGTAATTGGTCTAAGCATAGATACACCAAGTCTGAGCGCATCGTCGGCAAGGTCTGGATCGGAACTAGTTTGTTTGTACTCTTGAACTAGACGAATGTATCTGCCAATAATAGTATCGGCCGGAAACGAAGCCAACTCGGAATCGCTGAGCTGAAATTCTGTTTTATCAGATATTTTTGCGTAGAAACAAATGTCTGCAAGCAGGGTTTTTATAGCATCGATATCGGGTGCATTATCTAAGCCGACATTGCCTTCGAGAGTAAGATCTAAGAAGTCATGCTTATTAACTTTTGTATTAATATGAGTTATAAGTTCGGCTGTGTTTAACTCTGAATTGATTGAGTACTTTTCTGTATGGACTGACCTGTGACCAATTCTGATTGGTTCTACCGAAACAGTTTCGCCAAGTTCGACCTTAAGAATGCTACCTGCACCTGTTTGATCTGCTTGCAAAACCTCTGGCGAGCCACAGTACCAAGCCTTGGTTTTGACAGTACCGACATTTAGGCTACTATGCCAATCGCCTAAAGCCACATATGCTAAGCCTGAATCTTCGATGTTTTGCTTGTAGATTGGTGAGTTTTCTGGCTTTGCCATTAGATCTACGGAACCGTGAAATACTCCAATAGCAGGTAGAGATTTATCTACGCTTAGTTCTGCAAGCGGAGAAACTTTTGTAACTCTGTCTTTGGTTGCTGTTCCATAAACATTAATGCCTAGCTCCGGAAAAGTTTTTAATGTCGGTTTGTGCTCGCGAAAAATATGGAGCCCCTGCTCTTCGAGTTTTGCAAAAGCGTCTGTAGCAAATATTGAACCCGTTTCGAGACGATCGTGATTACCCGGAATAAGTGCAACTTTTACACCTGCGCCAAGCAACTGTGAAAAAACTACCTGAACTTGTGTGACATCGGCACTAGATGGATAGGGAGAATCGAAGAGATCGCCGGCAAGAACCAGTAGATCGGCTTCTTGGGCTTGTGCAACTTCTGGAATTTTGGCAAAAGTCTGCGAAGAAGATCTCGTTGCTCGCCAGCCTTACCAGCAAGAAAGCCGAACTTGGAACCTAAATGAATATCGCTTGTATGTAGTATTGTGATTGCCATAAAACAAGTTTACTTGAATACAGTGTTAAATAAAAGTGTAACTAGGTAAACGCACTTTCACCATGCTATAATCTATTATAAATTTATTATGTCTATCTTAATAACAGAATGAATCCAGAAACGACTCCCACAATAAAGGATAATGATAGATTTATCTTGAAATCAACTCTAAGATTAATTGGCATAGCTTATGCAGGTAGCCTTATTGCGATAACCATTTTCCCTCCAATAATTACTGGAATCAGATTTCTTGCAGCAATTGCAGAACTTCAACAAGGAAACCCACTTGCCGCTGCAGAATTTCCCGACTTAATTGGTGGCTACCAGCCATAATAGTTATAGGCTTATAATCAACTAAGACACCTACACTCTTAGGCTAATTTCAAGCACGAATTATAAAGCGCGCATAATTTTCGCAACAAACAGTCAACACCTTCGTAGTTATTTATTAAGAATATACGATAGTTATCCACACAAATGCCCAATTACGATATTATTAAATATTTCTTAATAGATGATATATATACTTAAGATATATTTACTATAGGTTTACTTTCTGTGTGATTCGTTATATAATTGCAGAGTAGATATAACAGCTATGCAAGAAACAACACAAACAGCTCTTGGTCTTCCAAATAGAAAAGTTACTGGGCCGTTAAACCCACTAACTACGAGCGCAAACGGGGATTCACATTCCGATCCTACCCCACTTCAAGATAGGGAAACCAGACAAATCGTGCCTGCATATCCATCAATCGATAATATTCTAACTTATCTGTACCTCGAGGAAAGACTAGCTACTCATGGCCTTTCATCAGATCGCATCGCACAAATCCAAGAAAGAATATCGGGTGTTTTAGGTAATCAAGGCTCAGTAAATATTATTATTGGCGATGCTCTAAGAAATCCAAGTATTAGACCCATATTAATGACCGGAATAGAGGCCTTTGACAAGGCTATGCCTGTCTTCCTCGCCCCCTTCTTTGAACATCCTGATTCAACGCTTACTTTTTCCATTCAGCATCCAAGTGAAGCACTCAATGACCTCGCTGCAATAGGTAGCGAAAGATACAGAGTATTTGCTTTAGCGAAGGGTTGGAATATTCCATCATTACATGGGGAGAATCAGCACAGCGTTGATGTTGATCCAAATGACCTTGCTTCGTATCATGTCAAAGTCATTAACAAGCACGAAGATATTCTTGGATCTATGAGAATAGTCTGGTGCGAAAAACCACAGCCAAGTAAAACCCTTGAAGATATCTTAGACTCATCGTCCTTTCTGGTATTTAATGCGATTAGTGACAGGGGAGAAGTTATTAACAAGACAATTGAGGCATGTCAACACATTGAAGGACTAGAAACTGCCATCATAGAGGGAAGACTTGTGACATTTGAAAGGCTGATTGGCGCAAATTACGAAGATATATATGGAGAAAATAGCAATATCAATTATCGAAACGGAACGCTTGCAATAATGGGTGTATTGACACTGCTTACTTCTGCTTGGCTACTCGAGAAAGGCATGGATATGGCGATAATACAAGCCGACAGACTAAATAGCGGAATTTATGAAGAAAACTTTAGAGGTGCACTTCATTTGATTCACAATCATAGCGAAATGAAGTACAAACATGGAAAGGTAATACAAGATGAAACTAATACCTACATTCTTGATCTCAAGAAAGCAAGAGACCTCATACTAACAAACATGGATACTCTAAGCGGATTTGCCAAATATGCACTTAACCTAGTAAGAGAGCCCTAGTTTGCTTAGTTGCAAGGTTGAGACTATTATAGTAATCAATAATATCTAAGTTATGATTACTGTTCTTTATACAGTTACAATTCTTCACTTTGTACTTGCTGCTTTTGTTATCTTCAAAGACAAGAAAAATCCTGTAAATATTACATTTTCACTGTTCCTCGTGGGTGGAGCTTTATGGTCGCTCACAAATGCCCTGTTTCAGGAAGCATTAACCGAGCAGGAAATGTTTGGCTGGGCCGCAGCATCTTACTCTGCGGCAACGGTGATGCTCTTCTTTCTGGCACTTTTTTCCAAACTTATGATCGCAGGCACCTAGGCAAGAAGACTGCAATTGCTCTGGCTCTAACAGGATTAATATCTTTCATAGTTGTTTACATTCCCGATTTCGTTCTAAAAGGTGTCAATTTTGAGGGGAAAGCAATTATCGGAGGCCCTGCCCTGCCGTTATTGTTTGCGACATATATTGCTCTAATGTTCTTTACACTAATCACTCTATATAGAGGAATGATTTTAGCAACTGCTCGCAGAAAAATGCAGCTTAAACTGGTGTTCTATGGAATCCTAGTAGTTGTTCTTATCGGAAATACTACCAACCTGATACTGCCTTCATTGAATGTATACTCGTTGGTTGCATTTGGCCCGTCATTCTCTTTGGTATTCCTGTCGCTTGTAGCCGTAGCGATTCTAAAGTACCAACTGTTAGACATCCGTTTCTTGCTAGGTCGCGTGATTTACTACACCCTACTTGCAGCACTCGTATATATTGCCTTTTACTTCTTTGTTAATTTTTACGAACTTACTTTCGGTTCAACAACCTCAATTCCGACTCTTATAGTTGGCGTACCGATTGCTTATGCATTTGTACTTGCCTTCTCTGCCTTTGACTCGATCGTAAAAAACTACACTGATACACAACTGATCAATCCGGGATACAATCCTTTAGAAACAATAGACCAGCTGACTAGAGCAACTAATCAGATGCTTGATCTTCAGGACATTGCTGAAATATCTTTGGCCACAATTGCCAAAACTATTCGTCCATCAATTGCAGGTTTGGTTATCGACACAAAAGGATCTGCCTGGAAAACCTTTTCGCATAAAACGGAACTGGATCTTAACTCAAAGGATTATAGTTTCATTGCATCGCTTTTTAAGGTAGACGAGTTCAAACCGATTTTGCTTGATCTGTTAGATATCGACATCACCAATTCCCCTAATCTGACTAATCAGGCGATCCTGAAAATTATGCATCGAGACAACATACATGCAATAGTACCTATTAAAGACAACGAAAACATAATTGGACTTCTCGCTCTGGGCGCAAAAGATGGAAACAGTCCATACAACATGCAAGATATTCGCCTACTAGAGGGAATATCAGGAAACCTAGGTTTGGCTATTAATCGATCGCTTTTATACAGAGAGATTCAGCAATTCAACAAAGACCTGCAAAGAAAAGTTGAACAGGCAACATCAGAACTTAAAGAGAAAAACAGTAATCTCGAAGTAGCACTTGCCAAGATAGAAGAAATCCGCAGACAAGAAAGAGACATGATAGATGTTATGGGTCACGAACTACGCACTCCTATCTCGATTGTCAGAAATGCCCTAATGGTTCTTGATGGCAAGTTTAAAAAGAATGCAGGAGAAATCCCTAAAGAGATGCTTGGAAAATATCTGGAAATGGCGATTGAATCAGTCAAACGCGAACTGATTCTTATTGAAACTTTTCTATCTGCAACAAAAGTTGAAGGTAATAGAATCCAGCTTCGACTACAAAAGATTGACCTAAACGATGTGGTTAATGACTCGCTTGAAGCTCTTGGTAGAGACGCCAAGACCAAAGGATTAAACATTATTCACAAACCAAGCAAAGAACCGATTTACGCTTATGCAGACAGAGTCCGCACCCAAGAAATTATGGATAATTTTGTAAGTAATGCCATTAAATACACACCCAGAGGGAGTATAACAATCGATGTTAAGGCAGATAAGAAATGGGTAACGGCAACTGTTAAAGATACGGGCGTAGGAATTTCCAGACAGGATCTGGAAAAACTCGGCAAAAAGTTCTTTAGGGCTCAACCGCACTACAGCGCAACAGATGGCGCCAGACCAAGCGGAACAGGACTTGGTCTTTATGTAACCTTTGAACTGATCGATATAATGAACGGAAAGAGAATTATTACAAGCGAGCTCGGAAAAGGTTCTACCTTCGGATTTGCTCTGCCAATATTTGATGGACAAGAAGAAAAACAGATCGATCAGACATTTATGACCGATCCAAGCCTTGCCAGTGAAACAGTAGACAACTATGCAGGTAAGCCAATCAATAGAGCCTTAAACAGGTTTATGAACAGAGAAGAAATCTAGTATTCTCTGTTAATCATATAATCAGCAACACCATCTAAGAATTCTCTGCCCTCCCCTTGCCACTCGAGTCTAGTTTCTAGTGCAGCTTTTGCCTGGGCTACAAACTTTCTTGTTTGTTCTTGTGAGTATTCCAAAGAACCTGTATCGCGGATAATCTGTCTGACCTTGTCGGCATCTTTCTGAGTTATATTATGATTACCAAGTGCCTGAGTTATTGTTTTCACCTGTTTTGGAGTTCCGTTTTCTAAAGCCTTGATTATTAAAAGTGTGTGTTTTCCCTCTCGCAAGTCAGAAGTATTTGCTTTGCCTAGCTTTTCTTCGTCTCCAAACATGCCAAGGATATCGTCTTGGATTTGAAAAGCTATCCCAGCAGGAATAGCATAGTCTGTTAAGACTTTCACATCATCGTCAGTCGCACCTGCAAGAATTGCACCAACCGAGATCGGAGTTTCGTAGGTATATGTTGCGGTCTTAAACTCATGAACCAAAAAGACATCTTCCTCGCTAACACTTTTTCTTACAGAGCCTACTACATCTAGCATTTGTCCATAACCTACGGTTACAATCTGCTTATGAAGTTTGCTTAGTGCTTTAACCTTTAGCGGAGCATCAAAGTCTGAATCGGTTAAAATATCACAAGCAAGATGACAGGCAATATCTCCAAGATTAATCGCCATACTTTCTCCAAAATGGACCGGATCTTGCATTCCATACTGTTGCCTATGGACATCTGCGTATATTGTATGAATTGTCGCTCCTCCTCTGCGTAAAGCGTCCTGATCCATAACATCATCGTGAATCAATAGGTACGACTGGATGATTTCGATAAAGGCAGATACTCGCAGAGCCTCTTCTGAATTCTTGCCACGAAGCATAAGATAGGTATAATACATTAAGGCTGCACGCAAACGCTTGGCTTTTCTGAGAGTATATTCTTTTAGATAAGTCACCGCAGAATGTGCCACCGGAGATATATTCTTAGCTTGCGGGACAACTTGGTCAAAATATTCATCTAGAAGTGGTTCAAGTTTATTTCTAAACTGCTCTAGTGTTTGTTTTGCGTCCATATTGATGTAAAGTGATGATGGATATATTTTCCACGATTATATAGCAGAAACTGGGTTAGGTCTAACATTGAAGAGTACAATTGTCAAAATTAAAAGAAGGTCAATATTTGAACTAAAACTGTTCTGGAGCTTTATTTCGAACGATACACTTGCGACAGTCATTCCCGGATTAACAATTACGGTGTCAGCTATTATTAGGGAGGCAATACCATTCGAGAATGCCTTGATAATTATAGTTGGATCATTTACCTATTTCTCTCTCTATGTATATACATTCACACTTCACAACCAGATAGACTCTGTAGAAGAAGACAGGATAAATAAACCATACAGGCCATTAGTCACCCTAAATAATCTTGAATTAAATATCAACCATAGAATTTTATTGTTTTCAAGCTTGCTCTTACTTATCGGTTTTGTTCTGAATATTCTCCATTGGGCGCTTCTATGGGTATTAGTGAGCCTCTTTCTAAGACACCTAGGACATAAACATTGGCTAACAAAGAATTCTATTGGAATGACCCTGGGAATTCTTTCCATGATTGGAGCTGGTTACGAGATTGTTAATGTAATGAACGAAACTGTTTTGCAATGGGCTATCTTGGTTTCTCTAATATTCGGAAACATGGGAGTTATTCAGGACTTTAGAGATGTTAAAGGTGACATTACGCAAGAAAGAAAGACGCTTCCAATTCACCTAGGAGACCTACAAGCTAGAAGAATGTCACAAATTATCTGTATCGTTTCTCTAGCCCTATTCCTTGCCTTCTCATACAGATACATTGTGATTACAACAACCTCAATATTTTATTTTTCTGCATTAATATTGATCTATCTGGTTGTAGTTGCGAGACTCTCTACATTCAAATCCTATCTTTATGACCATATAACTTATATGATCCTTTTAGCACTCTACAATTTGACACTCTTTAGTTGCATCTTTTTAATATAGTCTTAATATGTTTCGATTATTTGGTTCGAAGAGAGATAATTACGATTCGGTACAGAAAGATCTGGAAGAAATTAATCTACGGCTAGAGATACTAACTGAGGTAAATAAAGAACTGGTTGGGATTATTAATAAACAGAGAGTTTTCGACCTAATAACGAAGAGACTTGCTAAAAAGGTAAAAATGAACTTCCCATCAATCTGGATATACGATGAAAAGGAGGATATGATTAAACTTGAAAGCCATTCTATCCCAAAGAGAATACAAGTTCTTGCTGAACGAGCTATTGGAAAACCATTGACTAGTATAGGCTTTGACAGAAAAGATCCTAGGCAAGGAAAAAGTGTATATTTCAAAGTTATCGATTCAGGAAAGCCCTATTTTAACGACGATCTATATACTCATACTTATCCTTACTTCAACAATAGAATTGCGAAAGCCCTCCAGTCCATATCTGGTATGAAATTGGCAATTTCGATTCCAATAATTGTGGAAGATAAGGTGCTTGGTATACTCAGTGCGATATGGAAGGAGAACAGCCTGTCGAAAGCAGACGAATTAACTCTGAACTCCTTTGCAGACCAGATAGCCATCGCAATATACAATGCCAATCTATATGATAAGGTTCAGAAACAGCTCCAGGAGTTAGCGAGTAAGAACCTACGACTTGAATCACTTTATAACCTTACTAGTACCGTATCACAAACCCTCAACCCAGAGAAGGTACTTCAAGCAGCAGTAAATGCTATACCTTTGGATAATGAGCTGCTTGGGGTAGCTGTGTTGCTTTATGAAACTGAAACAAAGAAGCTTTCAATTAAAGCCACAACTCAAAGCGAACTAGCAAGAAAGGCAGAAGAAATAGTTGGAGAATTTTCAAACTATGAACTTGACCTATCAAACCCAACACATAGATCTAACATCCTTTTTCAAACAATTAGAGAAGGAACCCCTAAAGAAGCTAGCAGTATTTCTGATTTGTTATCACCTATTGTTCCGAAATCACAAATTGATGGTTTAAACAGAATTTTACGAATTAACCATATTGCAATGTACCCATTACTTGCTAGGGGAGAGCCTCTTGGAGCTATTGTTTTCTTTCTTAAACTCAATCAAGACGAGAAAATAAACGGAGAGAAACAACAGTTATATCTAACCTACTCATCTCAATTAAGTATAGCTCTTGAGAACGCACTCCTTTTTACTAAATCGCAGGAAATATCGAACTATTTAAGGGAAGCTAGGCAGAGAGAAAGAGACATGGTCGATGTCATGGGACATGAGCTAAGAACGCCGATTACTATTGTAAGAAACGCCCTAATGAGTATGATTAAAGATTATAGCAAAGACGGAAAAATTGAGGACCAAGAGAAATTGGGTAGGTATCTGGATATGGCTATAGAGTCTACGAAACGAGAGATCCGGCTGATTGAGACACTTCTATCTGCAACTAAAGTTGATGGAAACAGGGTTCAATTAGATCTAACTAAAGTTGATCTCACAGATGTGATAAATGATTCATTAGAAGCAAATAAGGGAGCCATTAAGGACAAACCTCGATTAAAGGTACAATTTCATCAACCAGACCCAAATATCTTCATCTATACCGACAGAGTGAGAATACAAGAAATCATTGACAATATATTAAGCAATGCGATCAAATATACTTCATCGGGGGAAATTGAGATCACCACAAAGGTAACTGGTAGGGAGGTTTGGATCAGAGTTAAAGATACGGGAATTGGGATAAACAAAGAAGACATTGAGAAATTGGGACATAAATTCTTTAGAGCAAAAGCTTTATTGTCTGATAACCCTGGAGCTGTTCAGCCAAGTGGGACTGGTTTGGGTCTATTTGTCTCCTTCAACCTAATTAAACTACTTAACGGTTCAAAGAAAATTACTAGCGTACCTGGAAAAGGTTCTGTATTTAGTTTCTCTCAACCTCTCTATAACAAACAGAAAAATAAGAGAATTGAGGGTTCGATTGTTAGTTAGGAAAGATTTCTTCGCTTGAAAAGATCGAAAGAAGATCGGAACACATAATTCCAATTTGAGAACACATTTTCCTTAATGCATTAATTTCAATCTCGTTTATTTCTTCTTTTTCTCGTGATGTCGAGAGATTCACTACCCCAGCTACTTCGCCTCTTCTGTTGTGTATTGGAACCGAGACAGCGCATCGAATCTTCATTACTCTTTGGATTAAATCAGCTTCATAAGCCTTCATCGGAGGAGATACCATCCTTTTGACAGATCTTGATACTATTATCCGATTTTGAATTACCGACAACTTCGTCAAAGTTGTTTGTGTTCTTATTGGTTGTGCAAGGTAGGAATTCCTATTAAAGATAAACCTTTCTGCAAATCGGATAGCCGAACCTCTAGAATAGTATTTTAAATACAGCGACTCGTTTCTCGGGTTATACATAGAGAGAGATGACCCATTATAGCCAAACATCTTTTCTAGATATGCTAATTTTTGGCCTACTCCAAATTTAATTATTTGATCAGACAGGAAACTTTTTATGCTGTTTAACTTATCGCCCTGAAGAATAAACTCCTCCAATTCAATACCGAATAAGTCAGCTGTTTCAGCTGAAGTGAGCTTATAAACATCGGCCAAGCTCAACACTGTTTCTTTTGTTGGATTCACCTGTCCACTTTCAATCCTAGACAGGCTACCTGTTGACGCGCCAATTGCAAGCTCAACCTCAAGCTGACTCAACCTTCTCTTCATTCTATATTCTCTTAGCTTTCTACCTAATCTGAACATTCGTAGATGATAACTGAGAAATTATAGCAATGTTGCACTTGCTGGCATTGTATTCTAATACAAACCGCTCAAATCAGTGTCCACCAGAAGTCCCCTGTATTAACAGGATGAGCAGTGCATTTATACCTTCTCGTTGTTCCGTTAGGTAGGTTGAACTTATATTCTCTTCCTTCCTCAACACATGGACTATTAGGGATTCCATAATCTTCGGGAAAAACATTTACTTCAGACGGTGCACAACTCAAGCCACTCTGACATGCTACATTACTGACAGTGCAAGTTTCCGGAGGCAGTCCACCATCGGTTCCATAACAACCGTTTGAAGAACCAGCCGCAGAACCTATATCACAACAACCGCCTACCCCATCACTTACAGATGATATCAGCGAGGATGTTGGAGTTGCTGTTGCACCCGTAGGTGCTACTGAATCATCACCCTGATTCTGTGATCCGGTTTCTGAACACACCGTACTGAAAAAAAATGTAAACCCAGGATCTCTGAGGTTGGCATAACATTCTGCCTCATTGGATATAAGCCCTCGCATGATAGTTGCCACCACGGGCTGCGAAAGAAAATACAAAAGCACACCTATCACCCATTGGCCTCCTCTTTTTTTTGCCTGCTCTGCTTTTTGTTCATCACCAGCACTTGTAAGGTAGATAAACCCTATAACAACAAGCAGAAGCATAAACACTATTCCTCCAAATGCCCAAGCAGCATAAATAAACCTGATAACAACATATTGAAGCTCTCTGAGTTGAGGAGGTTCGCAATTTGGATCGTTAAGATCACATGGCAGTGTTAATCCTTGGGCATTGACAGAATCAAAAGAACCTACTAACAAAGGTAACAAGAGCATAGTCAAAAACGACCAGCAATACACCAAGTCTTTTTAAAAACAAGATTAACGAATCGATTCTTTTCATGTTTATAGTATAGGTCAGCTGTAAACAAAGTTCCAGAAAAAAAAAGATCCGCACTAGGCGGATCTTTAAGCACATTTTAGTAATAATTACTTACAATTCACACTAATTTGGCCTTGCCCTTTTGCAAATGCTTCGTACTCTGCCTCACAACCAGTACAAACTGAATCAGCTGGATCTGCTAAACAAGCTTTACAGCCTACGCTGTTTGGTGCCGATAAACAGGTCTGGAATAAGTTTGGATCTGGTCTTGAAGCGCCAAAAAAGACAAAGACTAATACTATACCGACTATTGCCAAAAGCATTGCTGCAATACCCATGAAGATGGCAGTTATTGATTTTTGCGCTTCTTCGATTTTACCGGAATCACCTTGAGACTGAATATACTTGATAGCTGCCATAATTGCATATACAACTGCAATTAGAACAACAATACCAAGAGCAATAACTAAAGCAAGTTGCACTCGACTGGTAACAAACTGTGCAGAACCGCTACCGTCTGGACCAGTAAGATTGAATATATCAGCTATTTGCGCAGGCAATAAACTTTGTGCAGCAACAACATTGACAAGACCTACTACAACAAAGAATGCCATTAATGCAAAAGCAACTGGAAAGAATCGTTTGGACATAAATATTAAATAATAATTAATGACTAATACTCTCTATTTACAATTAGTTTAGCCTATCTGGTTATAAATGTTAAGTATTAACAATTAAAACCAGCGCGAACTGATATTTTCACAAGATTGTTCCCATCTTCTGTACTCATTAAGAGTAATATCGTTGACTACAAGACTCTGCCATTCTTGACCATCGCGTACCTTGCAACAGCCTATGGCTACATTCTGTCTGAAATCATCTTCGCTATAGCCTTTTAATGTTTCGTCTGTTTCAAGATATTGAAACATGAATTGTCCGCTTGTTCCACCACACTGTGCAAGATTTGTATGCCAAGAATAAATATCCCCTATTCCTGTGAAAGCTCCAACCACAGATAAAAACGACTAGAAAACCGAGGAACATAGCAATTCCAATCCAGATATTGGTAATTGTCTTTTTGCCTGCTTCGATCCCATCCGGTTCTGCCGCACTGGTAATAATTCGGATGCCTGCATAAATCGACAATGCAACCCAGACCACCACCATAACAGTGAAGACCATACTAATTCCAAAAGCGATTACCGATAGAACTCCTCCCGTAGCGATTCCTCCAACATTGGGAATTAGTAATTGAATGCCGCCGATTGTTGTTTGTAGATTGAACATGCTAATTATAATTTTACGGAATTAACTGCCATACTCCAGAAATGGAAGTTGGTGTCTCACGATTACAAATATAATTTTCAATTTCTCCATTAGTTAGAGCCCGATATGCTTTCTTCCCTATAGGTGAACATGCTTGGTTTGTTACCGTACCAATTAGCCTTTCTGGAGGGACCAAATCAAAATCAAAGAGGTTTTCGGCAAGACCAAGCAACATAGCCAACAACTGAATAATGATTATGCCAAATACAGATATAACTACTCCGATAAGAGCGTTCTTAAAAATTTTAACAGAGAGTTCGACTTTGTCTGCATTGTCTGCGGCCGTTGTTCGAACAATCATTCCGTACACTGCCATAAGTACAGTAACAACAGCAATAACACCCATTACTGCAGAAAGTAATAACCGAGTTATTCGCGGGATAGCCATCTGAGGAGGACCGAAATCTATTCCAGAGAAATTGACACTGTTAACAACTTCGTCTGTGGCTTGATCCTCTCTTTCTTTCGGTTCTGAAGGATCTCCTTTTTTGCAGCTACGACCCTCTGCAATAATCCAATACTGACAAACATCATTGCAATCAGCTGCAGGATCGGTGAATTTAAGCACAGAACAAGCCGGATCAACAACTAGGTCAGTACGATTTGGTTCACTAACGGGCCCGGAATCCGGATCATCTTGGTCAATAATGGCGCAACCAGAAAGTACAGTTAAAGCAACTGCAAATATAAATAGATTGAGTAATTTCTTCATTTGTTAATTACCAATTAACTGGATTCCGAAAATTGCCCCAATTAAACCAACTACTACAGGTGCAACAATGATAATAACAAAACCAATAACAGCATATGTCAATATTTTGTTTGCCTTTGCCTCTTGGTCTGCGTTACCGGCAGCCGTGAGCTTGGTAAAACCCCCCAGAATGATCATAGCCAGCAAAGCCAAAGTTGCAGCAGGAAGGATAAACGCACTTAGCGAAGAAACAATGCTACTAATGTTTCCGAAAGCAGGATTGACAGGGTTTTGAATTGGATTCTGCGCTAAAACTTTTGTCGCTGCCACGAAAAAGATAACTATTGAAAGTACGAATGTGCTTAATTGCTTTTTCATATTCTTAGAATAGCAGAGCAAATAAATTGATTCAAATTACTCTTATCCTCCCAGGAAGTTTTCAGGAAGGATGCCAAGTACATTTATTCCCAAGAATCTTAGTATCACGACTGCGCCAACCAAAACCACCAAAGCAATTAGCGCAGAAGTAATCAGTTCCTTTGCCTCTCTTATTTGTTCGGGATTATCTGTCTGCATCATTATTGCAGCCTGCAGAAATCTGATTATCATGACACCACCGATTATTCCTATTCCTATTTGAAACAGCCTGGTAATGATTCCATCTCTTGAATAATCAACGCAACCGATTGCAGTCCAAATTGTATTTGGACTGCTTGTGCATTCAATACAAAGGTTTTTTTCAGCATCGTTTCCTACTATTGTTTCGCAACCGGTTGCTCCCGGAGCACCTTGTCGCCTTTCATACTCTTCTTCTGTAATCCAACTACCACTGTAACATCGTTTTTCTTTTAGTGTGTATCCTGGCGGATAGCAATTTTGTTCACAGCCAGACCTTGTTGTTGGAACTAGTGAGGACTTATCTGGATCTTCATCTACTGCCACACAGTTGTTGGGCTGGCATGAATAGCTTTGTTCAGGCGCCCGACCATGAGGATCTGTCAACAACAATAGATTATATAGACCTTCTCCGGGAGACCGTCCCTGGTCGTTAGCATTCTTGCAAGAGATCGGTCCTGGATTACCAGGTACTTGTGCCGGTGTGTATAGATTATTCACAACATTTACGACTCGATTATAGTTTCCTTCAAAGTCATTCTGATATCCCTGCGGGCAACAGACTATATACTTGGTAAAGCCCACCTGCTTCCAGATTGGATCCATATTTACGGGACAACAATAGAATTCGTTCCAATCACCAAATTTCCGTCGGTTCCTTTAACTCGTGCGATTCTCTCTTCGGCCAAACAAACCTCTACCCTATCGCCAGATCTTCTGCCTTGTACCGGATTTCCAAAAATACCTTCAGCAGGCTCTGTTAAACAAACTTTTTCTATTGTAGGTTGCTGCCTTCCATTGGTCATGTTCCTTTCGGTTAAACCATCTGGACAGACTGGTGTTGGAACACAGACGGCGCTTCCCACAGCAGAGACATTTTCGGATACTAAAGAAGCAAAGGTTACGAAAGAAGCAATGATTATGAATAAACGGACAATGTGAATCACTTTGGCACATTAGCTAAACTAGAAATATGAATCTCACCGCCTGCAGATAGTGTTCCGCCTACGATCTGCTTGGCAATATGGTTTTCTATATCATCTTGAATAACTCTTCTTAATTCTCTGGCACCATATAAAGGATTGTAACCTTTTTTGGCAAGCTCGGCCAACAGGGTTGGAGCATAAGAAAAGGTGATACCTTTTTCTTCCAGCTTCTCTTCAAGCTCTTTGAGCATGAGTGCTGCAATTTGTTGTACCTCGATGGGAACAAGTGGTTTGAACAGAACAACTTTATCGAAACGATTAATAAATTCGATGCGTAGATAGTTTCTCAGCCTAGGCATTATTTCTGTTCGAAGCTTTTGGTAGTCGTAACCTTTTGCAGTGTAATCTGCAATCTCTTTTGATCCAAGATTTGATGTAGCAATAATAATTGTATTCGAAAAATCGACCTTTCTGCCCGCGCCATCTGTTAGTGATCCTTCGTCAAGAACCTGTAAGAACAGATCAAGAACTTTTGCATTAGCTTTCTCGATTTCATCAAGAAGAAGTAACGAATAAGGCTTTGTCCTAACGGCTTCTGTTAAATAGCCACCCTGAAATGTTCCTTTCACTTCTTTGCCAAGGAGTCTATCTAAATTTTCTGCCTCCTGATACTCAGACATGTCTAGCCTCAGCATTAGTTTTTCATCGCCGTAATAGACTTTTGTTAATGCTTTAGCAAGTTCTGTTTTACCAACTCCAGTAGGCCCGAAGAACAGAAACGAGGCAATTGGCCTTTTGCCACTCATAAGCCCCGCTCTTGACCTGCGTAAAGCGTCTGCAACAGCAATAACAGCTTCTTCTTGTCCAACTATCCTTTTGTTGATTTCTTCTTCAAGGTTTACAAGTAACTTGGACTCCTCTGTACTAATTGCACCTACTTTTACGCCTACTTTCGCCGACACGACTTCTTCGATCAACTGTTCATCTGCAAAATTAATACCTCGGCTTTGTGCTTCGACCATTACTTCTTCGAGCAAGTCTATTCCTTTGTCGGGCATAACTTTTTCAAAAGAGAACGAACCAGATAATTTGATAAGTCTTACAAGCGCATCAAAACTGACTTTAACTTTAAATTTATCTTCAAGCTTCGGCAGAACATCCATTAAGATTTGTTGACTAACAGATTCGGATGGTACTTTAAGCTCGACCTGTTTGAACTTTGCAGACAATGACCGTTCCGGCTTTACTCGGCGTTCGTATCCTGAAGTTGTTGCAACAGCAATTGTTCTTATTTTGTAACGATCAAGAGCATTGATAATTAAACCAACCACCTCTTCGGTAACATCTCTTCTGCCGCTAAGTATCTGCTCAAAGTCGTCTAACACTAATATTATGTTCTTGGCTGCTGCTGATTCCTCAAAAACGCTTTGCACTCTTTCTTTGAACTTTTCAATATTCTGCGACAGGGCAAAGGCTCTACTAAAATCGAAACCGACAAGGCGCATATCTTTTAAAGATTTGGGGACATCTTCAACCACCATACGGACTGCAAGACTCTTGACTAGGGTCGTTCTTCCAACACCGGGGTTTCCGGTCAAAATTACTGCGCTATCTTCGCCTTCAACCAGATACGAAATCATTTGCTCCAGTTCTTCTTCTCGGGCAAGAGAATAACTAAAATCTCCTTGTGCAACTTCGGCAGTATAGTCTCTTTGGAATTGAACAAGGATCGGTGAAAACCTTGAGGTAAAAGCTCTATTTACAGTAGAAACAGGTTTTAATGCTCTCTTTTGTTTAAATAATTTTTTGTAGCGTGCAATATCGCTTTTGTTCTGGATCCACAGACCTAAAGAAGCCACTTCTTCTGGAAGAACATTTACACTTTTCAATTCCTGCTTCAAAGGTTCTTTAAGTAGGAAGAGGAAAAAGGCAAGTTCGTCGACACTATTTGTATGCAGTTCGTAAGCAAGTTCAAAAGACTCTTTTAGAACTTTCACCAACCATTCATCGACATGGGTATTATTCATTTTGGAATGCGTGCTGCTAATTTTTTGTAACATTTCCTGATTCAAACCGAGCCTTTTTGCTGCGGCCATAACCTTTGGAAAAGAATATAGCTCGTGCATTAATAGTGGTAAAAAGTTGTGGTCATCCATGCGCAACAAGTCATCTATAACATTGAGCAAATCATGATCAATAAATGAGCTCAATTCTATCTGCTTGGGAAGGTCACCCTTGTTCAAAGATGCACGCAAATCGCTTAGCTGTTTGATACGCAACGAGTCGATAAATCTTGTCCTATTTCTGCGTAAAAATAAAGCATATAAAAAAGGCAGAACAGAAAAGACTGCCAGTACATCTTTAATTCTGTCGGGATTAAGGATTTCAAATAGCAGAATCTTTCCTTCTTGCAAATCTGTGAAGAAAAGAATAAGTAAGGTGATCGCCGAAATGACAGTCAGAAAAAAGTCCTAACGACCTATCAAATAATTCGAACTCTCTTCGTAGCCCATATTCCTTTAATAAGTAGTCCCAATCAAGGAATAGAGGGATGCCTTTAAACAGTCCGATATTTTCTTTACCTTTACGCAACTGCATAGTTTAAATAGCGGATGAGCTGGATAAATGGCACTAAAGGTAAAATAAGATAAAAAACAAAGATGGCCAACAACGGCAAAGTGAAGATAGTAAGAATAATGGAACCAGTTACAACCCAAATGAGTCGTATAGGAATGCTAATAAATACCCCGATCATTGAGTAGTCTTGATACAGGGGTACCAATATATTGGTTGCCATCGGTAAAATATTTAGGTAGCCAAGGGCAAAACTCCAAATTGCAGATAGTTCCTGCAAGACTTGCCTAGACTGAACAAAATACCACCAAATCCAAAAATTAAGCAGATATTTTTTATCAGCACCACAGAAGTGATAAATCTTAGAAAAGTTTAACACAGCAAAAGATTGCCGTCATGGGTTAACGGCTCTATAGATGATATAATTCGGCTGAAGTATTTTAGGCCATAACTTCGCATGAAAAATGCGCTTAAAAGGTTATCAAGGTACGCCGCAGAGATCTATTTCTTGTTTGTGGCATTAGTCATTATGCTCCCCCTTTTAAGAGAGGGATACATATTGCTACTGGATATGACATTCACCCCTAAAATGAACTACAGTTTTCGAAGTCCTTTCGGTTTATATAACGAGGCTGCTCGAGACGCAGTACTTAACATTGCATCGCAAATAATTGGTTCGCAGTTACTCGAAAAGCTATTGTTGTTCACCCTGTTATTCATGACCGGCTACTTCATGTTTCGACTTCTTAAACATTTGAAAGTGAATATAGATGTAGCCCTTGTTGGTGCAACTCTTTATTTATGGAATCCGTTTATTTATAGTCGATTACTTGCCGGTCACTGGGCCTTTATATTTGGATACGCTCTGCTACCAATATTCCTAATTTTTTTCAACAAATACTTAAGTAGGAAAAGATTCTCGAATACTTATCTTATTTCTGCTGCGCTCCTTTGGTTTGCTGCCAGCCTAATAAGTATTCATCATCTATTCATATATTTCATTCCATCTGTTGCCATTACCTTTGCCCACATGCTGCAAACCAAAAACTGGGAAGGCAAAATTGCAAGACTGGTTTCAATCTGTGCATTTGTGACTCTTTTCTCTTTTAGTTGGTTCTTACCCACAATCCTTTCTGGAGAAGTTTCTAGAATCGATAATAATAATCTGCAATTCTTTGCCTCTACTCCTGACCTAAAATATGGACTCTCTACAAACTTACTTGGAATGTATGGGTTTTGGGCAGAGAATACAATTGGCGAAACAATAAAACCCTATCTGTCGATCTGGCCAGTTATTTCCATATCTTTAGTGATTATCTCGGCTGCTTCTTTACTGCTGGCAAAACAATGCTGTAAAAAAAATCAGTATTTATTCATCGTTGCTCTGGCAGGAACTGGTTTTATTGGATTTGTTCTTGCTCACGGATCATATGGAATAATGCAACCTTTTTGGGACTTCTTCTTTGTAAAGATTCCCTTGTTGCAAATGTTTAGAGACTCACAAAAGTTTCTTAGTTTATATGTCTTAGCATTGAGTATTCTTCTTCCTTTCAGTATAGGCGCCATCGCTGATTCAGTTAAGATATATAAATTGAGTAAAGAGTCGAAGATAAGAGGATTGAGCATTTTATTGGTTTTGTTAATAATTCTGGTCAATCCTTTTATGGGATTTGCGGCTGCTGGTCAGATGAAAATATCTGATTATCCAGACAGTTGGTATCAACTTGAGGATAAAGTTATTAGTGAACAGAGACCCTCTAAGATTCTGATGCTTCCATGGTTAGCCTATGCCAAGTTCGGGTTCAGTGATAAACAAATTGCCAACCCTGGATCAAAATTCTTTAGTGCCTATGTTATCGCAGAAAGGATTCCTGCCCTTCTAAAGCAACCTACAAACTGCGAGATCGAATTTAAAGAATATTATAGAGGCGAGATTATTAGTCTCTGCTTAAACAGCAATAGTGCAAACGCTGACTGGATTAACCAGATTAAAAGCAATGGAATTGACTATGTTGTCATCAATAAAATAAAAGGCTTTGAAGTAAATGATTTTTACAACGACAAAGAACACTTTCAGATATTATTTACAGACGACTATACAGAAATATACGAGGTGCTTTAGAATAGAATAGTATTATTGCGAAAATTAACTGGAATCACTAGCCACATATTATATAGGTCAGTTACTTGCAGCAGAGATAATCGCTGAAGATGAATCAGCAGACCGACTTAACGGCGAGATCCATAGAATAAATCCCCTACACTATGACGCAGCCGCAATTCTTGTGGGTTCCAAAGAAAGAAATCTACCTCTAGAAAAATATTCTATAAGTATCGAAGGCATAGACTGCAACTTTCGAATAGCGGCTGCGTATTATTTGGCAAAGCATATGCGTGATAAGCGCTGATATTTGTTGTTTAGTACTCTAGTAAGTTATAATCAAGCACCTCTGCCCAGGTAGCGATAACACCAAAATTATAATAACCATGATATATGAACCCAGAATAGATACTGCTAATAGGCAGGAGCAGGACCCGAAAGGAACAGGAAACAGGAGATTAGTATTCTTGTTACTGGCTGGTACTTTAGTTGTGTCTGCAAGCGGATGCTTTCAAAACGCGGGTCAACCACTCGAGATAACACCTAGTAACCCAGTTGTTAGAACTTTTACACCTACCCCCACTCCAACAATGGAGGTATTAGCGACTGCAACTCTGCCGCCAACCGCAACTTTACCACCAACTGAAACAGTGGGAGCAGGTGACCCACCAGAAGACGACCCAGAAGATGACAATAATGACCCTCTACCAACAGCAGGCCCCGATGGAGTAATTCGTATCACAGCAACACCAAATCCAACAGAGGCTCAGACATTAACTCCAACAACAAGGCCTACTGAAACCGAAACTGCAACAGCACAACCTACTTTGGATAGCGATGCAGTTCTGTTTGATGCAGATGGAAAAACACTAAATTGGCAGCCGGCTGGATTTATACCAGCATTATCAAACCTTGAAGGTAACCAATATGGATTTCTTAACCCTGATGGTACAACTACTATCAGAGAAGATGGGGCAATAATCCTCGAATATTTCTCTAGACTCTTTGCAGGAGAGAATATAAGCCAAAGTGCGATAGACATCTGGTCTCTGGCAGAGACAGATATTAGTAATATCCCAGCGGATTTCTTGGCAGATCAGCATAACAAGATTCGCGAATTAGTAGCTGAGCAGGTTGGATATTCTTCCAGAGTGGGAGAAAGCAGAATCGACGAAGATCAATTAGCTGCAACTATGAACTACCTGCACGAAGTTTTTGCCGCAATGGCTTCAACTGGATCGCTTCCCCAATCCGGAAACAATGCAACAGTCTTTTATGTGCCTGTTCAAGAACTTGTGACTTCATATAACGGCGACATGCTTGATTTATCTGAATATCAAATATTTCAGACAGGTAGGCAAGAACCACAGAATCCGGCAGAAGCGATGTCGGCTATTAACCAAATTGCAAGAAACCAAAACAGTCGCCAAATGCAAATTGGAGGAGCTGACGGGATAATAAGACGACTCTCGGCACCCTTCAGAAGATTCTTTACTAACAGTAACAGACCTACGAGTCTTTCTGCAGAAAACTACAACGGTCATGTATTTGTTGTTAGAATGACTGTTGGTGGAAATTCTTACCGCATTAGCCTTGGTGCAGACTCCATTGTGAATTTGTACACATCCAGCGAAGCAACCAGTACACCTTTTATGCTGGCGACGGGAACAGCAACAATGCCAGCGCCGACATCTACAGATAGCTGGAACGAAACAAGACCAACCGAAACACAACCAACAAGAGAGGCTACAGCAATTGTGCCACCAACTGACGAACCTCCACCACCAACTGATCTGCCTATTCCACCAACGGATGTTGTGCCACCGACTGACATGCCACCTCAGCCGACTTTAACAAGTGTACCGAATAATTAATTTTTTATTTAAATTCGTATGAAAATAAAAAAGACAGTAACAGCAATAGTTATAAGCTGTTTGCTTCTCTCTTTGTTTCCGATTCAAAAAACAGAAGCCACAGTCGGAGAATGCGTAATTGGGACTGTATGCGCATACAAAGATGTATATGATTTCCAAACCTCTACTTATCACCCCGAAATTGCAAACGGCGTTGAACTAGAACAAAACATCTTCAGAATTGGAATCTGGAATACATCAGGAAGTCCAATCCACAATGTCAGGGTTCATGATGTTCTTCCTTCTGGTCTAACTTATATACCCACAACCGTTGTCGTTGCTGGTTATACAGGGACATATAATGATCAGGATCTTTTTAACGGAACTGGAATAAATTTTGGAACAGTTGCCAATTCCGGATCAATACAACTTAATTTTCTGGTAAGAGTCGACGACTTGCCTGAAGGCAATTACACTTTAACTAACAACGCAACAATAACCTGGGACGGAGGATCAATTTCAGATACAGCTTCTGTGTATGTCGAAGCACAAGATCCACCTGTAAACGAAGGAATATTATTGGTGAACGAAATTAACCATGCACCAAGAGCCGATTACAGTGCAGGATCTTCATATGCTTTAAAGAATCGAACTGCAGTAAACGCTGATGATCAATGGATTGAAGTCTTTATACGACAGAACGGTCTTGACCTTAGCGATTCACGCTGGGAAATGACAATTACCAACAACGGAGGCAGTACTGACACAAGAAACCTATTAACCATTGGATCAAGCTATGAATATTTCGGATCAGGATCTGTAACAAATACAGTTAATGGTGCCTATCTTCTTCTTGCTAATCCTTATCTAGAAATCTCAAACGATGCAATAATCAGCATTAAATACAACGGAATCACAGTCGATGATATGACCGTTAGTGGTTCAAACACAGGTCTTTTAGATGAAACCATAGGAAGGAACGAAAGCAGCACAGACACAAACAGTAACTCAGATTTCAGTAGGAATCACGGAACTCCAGGTAGAGCTAATGAACAAAGAAGCCAAGCACGCTATGAGGCAGAAATCTATATTGACTCCCAAGCTGGCAACGAAAGAGGTATCGATGTCATTGATGCTGGCGCCAGTAGAGGCATAGCCAAAAAGCTTGAACCGGCATTTGATCTAGCTGGAAATATAATGAATGTATCTTCATCTGCCCAGAATGCAGCAGGATACTACAAAGCAATACTTAGACTGAAAGCAGAAAATGCCGATCTTAATAGTTCTGATCATTTTGCAGAGTTTAACATCAACTACGATAACGGCACAGGTGGATACCATACAATTGGCTATGCTATCCGCGGTAGAGATATCGTATCTAATGGCGTATACCAAAACTTTGAGATCGAATTCCGAAAAGGCCCGTCAACAACAAATTCAGTCTTTGAGCTTAGCTTTATACCATCAGCAGGTACAACAGTAATTGTCGACTATATCGAAGTTGCTCCATTTTCTCCCAACAATTCTCTACCCCGAGTATACGAGGCCGAAAATATGCACTTCAAAACAGGCTATAGAGCCGACGATGCTGGTACAGCAGTTGCTTTTGGACCTAAATCTGAAGCTAATGCAGACTCCTTCATGAGCTTCGGTCCATTTACCGCAAGTCACATTACAGGAATCGGTTCAGGACAATTCCTAGCAACATATAGAATGCGCTTTGCCAATATTACAGGATCAGCATCCGATTTGGCAGTCCGCATTGATGTTCATAACAAAGCAACAGGAATCTATCGAGAGAGATTCTTAAGAGTGGCAGACTTATCTGGAAGTTATAAAGACTTCGAGATTTCATTCCCGGCAACCGGTCAAGGTTCAATCGAATTTCGAGTTATTAACCTTGGGGCAGCTGACATCTACTTTGACAAAGTAACAGTAACCTCAACAAGTTCTGCCAGCATCAGTTATGAGGCAGAGAGTGATTTCGAGTATCCAATAGCTCCTGTTGCAACACTAATCAATGCAGGGGCTTCTGGAACACAGGAGGTAAAGGCAGATACAGCAATCAACGCTGAAGGATTCTTAATCAGAGGTCCTCATGCTTTTGACCAAACAGAAACCAGCAAATACTATGAAGCAAGTTTCAGATTAAGAACAGACTCACCTGCAAGTGGAAACAGCCTACCCGCCGCATTACTGTTTATCAGAAACATTGATACAGGACAAATTCTTACAAGTCAGATAGTACATGCCAACACGCTGGTTGAAGATTACAGATCATTCAAGCTGGTCTTCAACTCTCCAATCGAGGGCAGACTATCTTATGAGGTCTACTTTTTGAGGACAACAAATGTGATTGCCGATAATGTGGTCGTAACAGAACTGCCAGGCAATCCAAATCCAAGAGTAAGTCAGGCTGAACAGCTTAGAAGATGGAATAATAACGGCTCAATCGTTGAAGACAGCAAGGCTTCAAACAGCATCGGTCACACAAGTGGCTATGCGGTGCAAGCTCTAAGCGGAATTAATAACAATCAAGTTGTCTTGTTTAGTGATTCCCAAGAAGTATTCCCTTCGGGAAACTATGAAGCCAAATTCCATGTTCGCGGAACTCTCTCCGGAGGATCATCACAAGATATTGCCTATCTTGAGGTATGGAACGAGTTCGGACACCTTAACTATTACCCTCTAAAGGAATCAGAATTAGACACCGAATATGGTGTATTCACAGTTCCTTTCACAAAAGTCTCTAACGGAAGAATCTACTTTAAAGTGTTCTACCGCGGAGGTCTTTCTAACAGCATGTTAATCGATAAAATCGAAGTGAACATGTTATAATTATAGGATATTATCCCCTCTATCGCTCTGCGGTAGAGGGGTCCTATAATGCAATCGAATCTGATTAGATCAATAAAATCTTCAGTTTTTAGCTCAACTGCCGTTTTAGCAGTAATCTTTTTGGGCGTCCTTTCTTTTGTATTTGTTAAGGAATGGATTAATTCTTTGCCACAATTTGGCGGAGACTGGCACTATGTATTCCAAGAACATATACAAGAAGAAAACCGATTTCCTCAACTCTGGGAACATTCAGAGAATCTAGGTTCAAGCCAAGCAGGTAGAATTGCTTTAGGATTACTCGATCTTATCCAAGCTCGAATAGCCGATGCTACTGGAGCAGACTTTGCACAAACAGAAGTTATTATCTGGTTTCTGCCTTTTGTGATGTCTTCCTTTCTTGGAATCTTTTTACTCTCAAAGAAGCTTTTTAAGAACAACAAAGCCGCACTTATTGCCGGATTTGTTTATACATTAAATACATACAGTATTGTCTTGTTTGCCGAAGCGGGACATATTAATATTCTCGTGGCTTACGGCTTTGTACCTCTTGCGATCAATAGTTTTATTTCACTAATCGGTAAGCCAAATTTCTGGAATGCATTTTTGTTCACATTGCTGCAAAGTGTCGTATTTATATTTGATATCCGCATCGGTTTTATTGGACTGATCCCGCTAGTTATCCTCTTGTTCAGTAAATTCTTCTTTATAAGGAAATCATTAAGCACAAAGTTACTATTGTCTCTTTTTTTTGGCGGCTTTTTATTTATTATAATTAACCTATTCTGGCTGATACCAATAATTACAACTCCGCAGGAGCAAATACTTGCTAGTGGTCAAGCCGATAGCGTCTGGGTAGAGAGATTAAGCTATCAAGAATTATCTCATGCACTTACACTAAGTCACCCATTTTTCAGTCAAGAGGGAATCTCTTACTTTTCTGCAAATCCCGTTAGTCCTTTTGCAATTATTTTGTCTGTTTTTTATAATCTTTGGTGTTATCAAGGCAGTTAAAAAAGATAAAAAAACTGTCTTTGTCTTACTTGGTATTCTGCTTATCGGATCATTTTTTGTGAAAGGAGCAAATGAGCCTTTTGGAAGCGTCTATATTTGGATGTTTGAAAACATCCCGGGTTTTACGATGTTTAGGGAGCCGCAAAAATTTTATGTCCTTTCTGCCCTGCCATACTCATTACTATTAGGTTACGGTGTTGTCCGCTTTGCCTCTTTTCTTTCTGAGCTTAATCTACGCAAGCAAAAACAATTAAAACTGATCTCGTATTCACTGTTCCTACTGATATACTTTATGATTCTCTTGCCGGTGTTTTCCGGAAAGATCGAAGGGAACCTAAAAGCCCGAGAGCTGCCTGAGTATTCACACAGAATTGAAGAAATAATTGCGAATAATAAAGATTTTTACCGTGTACTCTGGATTCCTCAAGTAACAAGCTCCGCTTTCCGCAGCGATAGTAATCCCAGATTAGATTTTAATGTGGCTATTAGCGAACTTGTGGGATCAGATAATTATAACTCTGCATCTATTTATGAATATGTAACCAGCAACCAGTTTCAATATATTCTAAGCTCTATGTCTGTTAAGTATATTGTTTTTGCCAACGATCCCGAAGTAAACCGCTGGTATTCATCAGGTGTTAAAGAAGCTGAGAATTATCTTATCAACAGCGGGGATTACACTGTAGTTCAGGACGAAACTTATACTATTTTAGAAAACAAAAGATTCGACAGTCTTTTTACAAGGCTTAATAGACCGTTAATCACAAATTCTGAAATTGCCGATCTTAATCTGCCCGAAAATACATTTAATGTCGGTAGAAGTTATATTTTCCCTGAAGGCACAGACTTAACAGGCGACATCTATGGTAAAACAGATAAAAGACTTTACCTTACTGTTAATAACAGTATCGTAAGCGTTGACGAAGGTAGTATCTCTACACTTGTCAAACTTGAAGAAAACGACATATTCAATATAAACAATACCGCTTCTCCTTATGTCAAAGTTAATTTTCAAAGACAATCCGATGGTAGTTATATAATTCATGCAGTCGGAAACAAAGAGAATATTCTTATCGGAGATCAGGAGATCGATCTAAATAATGTTCAATTTAAAAGTACTACTCGCACATATATTGATCCAAATCTAGAATATTTTGTTCGTGGTGAAGCTGGAGGTATTTCGTTTATGCCAGAAGAAATCGTAGCAGGCACAACTAAAGGCTTTGTTAAGATTAATACTAATCAGCCTGTGCTAGAGGTTTTTGCAGAAAATTCTCAACAATATGTTGCAGAAAGTTTTAGGGAGGACTCTGTTTTGGAAATTGGTGACTGTAACAACTATGACAACACAAGTCTTGAAGACAATCAAATACTGTATAGATTATCAAACGACAGTCCAGATGGTTCAAAGTCGTTTCTGTTATCAGCGAATAACCACATAGCTTGTTTTAATAAGTCTTTCTTTCCAAGTCCTGAAGATCAAATTGCTCTACTCAGTTTAAATTACAAACAGATAAGCGGTTCGTTGCCCGAAATCTGCATTTTCGATCATGAAAAAGATAGCTGTGTGTATAGAACAGAGCTGGCTCAAGCTTCTGCGGTTGAATGGAAACGACTGGAACTACCATTTCTTCTAGATAAAGAAACTACAAGATACAGTGTTTATCTGTATACAAATGCTCTGGAATCTCCAAGCAGAAACCTATACGATAATCTGTCCGTAAAGGGATTTAGAAGTATAGATCGGCTTTCATTAGATAAGATTCCTGCCAACCAACCAGCAGATAGTATTTTTGTGGCCGGTCGCGAACAGACAATTAAGTATAACTCTGAACTGGTGCAAAGAATTCCGATTTATAATTCATCTTTTGATATGCCCATAGATCATCGTCTGTTTGTTAAGGACTGTAATAACAAAGACAAAAGTGAACTGGAAGCTAATGGAATAAATGCCTGGCTAGATAATGAATCTGTAGACGGTCGCTATAGCTTAGCTCTAGAGGGTAATAGGCATAGCGCCTGCTATTCTGTGCCAATAGGACTCTTAAACAAGGTTGTGCAGAATCATTTCACTTTTAGCTACAAAAGTAATAACAATAGCTATGTGAAGTATTGTCTTCTTAATACAAATACCGGGCAGTGCGACTTGCAAGAAGTTCTCAAGCCATCATCAAAATGGACAGAATACAGCTTTATATTTCGTGCCCGCTCAGAGGCAAATTATGAGCTTTATATTTCTACATTTGCAGAACAAGGTGACGATCATTACTACTTGGCAAAAATTGACAATCTTAGAGTCTATTCAATACCAGTGGATTATAACCATAAGCTCTATTTGTCTGCAGAAATTGCAGGCAATATTGAAAACTCCCCTATTAATTATCAGCGTCTAGGGCATGCAAGCTATTTATTAGATGTTAAGGAATACAAAGGTCAGGATTTGCTTCTAAAGTTTTCGCAACAAAAGAACCAAGGCTGGATAGTTTATAAAACCAACGATGCTAGTCTTGAAACGGGATTCTTTTCTCGACTGGGCAGACTGCTGGGAAATGTCGTAACTTATGATGTGCAAAATTTCAAAGTTGATGGCTTTGCAAATGCTTGGTTGCTTGAAGAGATTGATTCAGATTACATTCTGATTGAATATCGACCACAAACTCAAGCAGATTTGTATTTACTTGTATCGCTTAGCTCAATGGTATTGATATTACCATCAATTGTATTGATGAGGGTTGTTAAGAGAGTTGGGAAAAGATAGACATTAGCGAAAAGTCTGATCTGAGTTTTCTGAAGCGATTTTACCGAAGACATAACCAAATGCAGCACTTGTGTAACGAACTATTTGGTAGATAATAAACCCGATCGATAAAATCGGATGCTTGATGAAACGAGGTAAGTTACGAACATATGCCGGTTTTATTGGGACTTTTTGCCAAAAGGTTAGCTTTCTTGGTGTGCCAGCACTACTTTTATTTGCCAAAGTAGACCCGTAAAAGAAGTGTTTCTTGGCAATATCGGCAAGTCTTTTTGGCTCTCCTAAATGCGTTTCTTCGCTGTTAATAAACGACATTTTAAAACCAGCTTCTTGCAGCCTATTGAAGATATCATAATCTTCTCCTGCGACCATATTCTCGTTAAAGCCGTTAACGCTCATGAATGCCTTTCTTGTTAGAAATCTAGGGGAAATGCCTGAATGCGCAAATTTGAGCATGTCTCGCTCAAATTTGCGCACCTTGGCCCAAAAACTTACGCTACCATCTGAAGTATTATGTACTGCGACCATGTCAAAGCCCTGCTTAATCTGTTCAATCGCTTCTTCAACAATGCGTTCATCGAGAACAAAGTCATCGTCTACAAAATAAAGGCAATCACCAAAACTGTGTTTGGCTCCATAATTTTTTTTGTTTAGATCTGCCCCTATCACATTTTTAAAAACTTCGCCTCAAAACTTTTTACAATAGATTGGGTGCCGTCAGTTGAGCCACCATCAACTATTATGATCTCATCTACTTTCTGAGTCTGTTTAGAGATAGACTGCAAAGTATCGGCAAGATATCTTTCGGAATTCAAAGTTGGAATAACGATGCTTACTGTTAACTTCTTATCCATTTCTGCAACTGCTTATTAACGAATTTATAGCTATTATCCCAGGTCAGCTTATTTGCAAATAATTTTTGCGGAACTGCTCATGTTATCTCTTAATTTAAGATCTTCAAATATCCTGCTTATTGCTAGAGCTAGCTTTTCTGGACTTTCATCTATTGTATGTAAACCTGTTTGGTAGTGAATAACAGCATCAACACTACCTGCGACCGGATAGACAACGGCCGGAACACCAAGTGCTGCAGATTCTAATACGGCTAATCCCCAACCCTCTTTTATTGAGGTACTTAGTGTAACCCAACTCTCTGCAACAATAATGTGTTTCTCTTGCTCACTTAAGTAACCGAGAAATTGAACATTGTCTTTAAGATGATTTTTATTCACGAATTTCTGGATTCTATGGAAGTATTTCCCTTCTGTCTTTCCAAGTACTCGATATTTAATAAATGGATATTTCTTTCTTAGAATTGATATTGCCCTAAGCTGATCTTCTACCCGTTTCAGTGGTCTTAATCCTCCAAAGTAAACAATGCTGGGATATTTTGTTTTTTGCAAATTAGAAGGGATTATCGGCTGATCTGTTCCTTCGGGAACAATTGCGATATTTTTTTCAGAAATTCCTAGCTTAATTAACTCTTCAGCAGTAGATTTACTCACTGTCAAGATTCGTTCGTTTCTGTATATGAATCTAAGTACCAATTGCTCCATAACTAATCCAATTATCGATAGCGGAAATGGCAACATGTAAAGCCAAATCTTGCCTGCGACTTCATGAATAAGCGTCACCCTCTTTGCTTTGTCAACATAAAGTGGCGTAAAAAACTGAAGAGCATGTATCTCATCCACTACAATATCTATGCTTGATTTGTTTTTCAAATAGTAACGCAGTGCATGCCAGATAACCGACAATCTATTGCCCTTTCTAATATAGTTGATCCCGTCTTCTATACTTGCTTCTCGAAACTCCTTTGGTTTCGACGAAATCCAGGTTACAACATGACCTGCCTTCACAAAACGACTCATGATTTCACCGCTAAACCTCTCTGCGCCACCGGCCCTCACATTATATGGATCGTATCTGTTGAGAATAAGTATGTGCATTAGTTTATCAACCTAAGGGAAGCAACCTCGCGTTTAATAGAATCTTTGAAGTAAATCTGTGATTTTCCGTAATAGTCAAGAATCCTGAGCCTATAAAAGACTGCAGTCGTATCCCAGAATGAACGGAGTCCTTCAAAAAAAGTAATGGTGCTGTTCTTTTTGTCCTCTTGAAGCAAAATTGGAACTTCTGCAATAGAAGTAAATCCAAGTTTGCTCGCAACTGCAAGAAATTCAATTTCAAAGGCAAATCTCTTCACGAGAAGTCTGGGTAATACCGCAGCAACCACTTCTTTCGTATAGAATTTGATCCCCACTTGAGTATCAGACACTTTGACTCCTGTAAGGAGTCCTGCATATTTATTGTAAAATCTGCTAAATAATTTTCTAGAAGGCGAATACGAAACCTCTGATTGCTTGTGCCATTTAGAAGGCACAACTAAATCGAACTGACCACTTCTAATCGTATTTATAATTGTCGTCAGATTACCGGGCAGAATATCTGCTCCAGCATCAACATAGCCTATGTAGTCTCCTTTAGCCCTCATCATACCGAAACGCACCGCAAATCCTTTTCCTCTATTTTGTTCATAATGATAAATTCGCACTATGTCTTCTGGAAAAGAAGATAAAGCTTTAACAGTTGCCGGGGCATATCCATCTACTACAACAATTATTTCGTAACTTATGTTCAGGCTGTTTAATTCAGCTACTCTGCTGTTAATCGTGTCCAGAATAAAAGAATCTGCCTTGTAAGCAGGGATAACAATCGAAAATAATGGCCTATTTTGTATATTGGTCTGCTTTTTGTTCACGCCTAAAAGTAAGTAAGAAATATACAGAAATAAGAAATAGAAAAGACATTACTACCATCTGGATATTAAGCACAGCGGCAATTGAATTTCCAAAATAATGTATTAATCCGATCTGCATTAACAAAGATAGGAACAAAAAAGGATTAATTTTATTATAATCCCTTGAGATTAGATAAAGCACGATATTATTGGCAAGAACAAATATTGTCATGATAACCGTCTGCATGGCTAAATATGATGCTGCTTCGATGAATTCTAAACCAAAAAACACTTTGAACAAGAAAGGTTCCAAGAAAAGCAAAGGCGATCGTTGCAAAAAGTCCTATTCCTGAACTGATTATAAGACTTTGCTTAAGATCCTTTAACGAACCGTTGCCGGAAGCGCTTATAGGGAAGAGAGCTATGGAGATAGATCCTGCCAAGAAAAATACCAACTTACCGAAGGTAATAACAGCACCATAAATTCCTGCGTCATATGCCGCAAGTGATGATCTTGCCATTACCCCATCGACGATGAACATAAGATTGATCACAATAAATCCTATTGAAACTGCAGTTACAGATTTAATACTAAAGACTTCTAGAACATCCACTTCCTTTTCACTAACTGTTAAGCGAGTAGATAATAATTTGGCGACAATTAATGTTATTAAGGAACCTACAGCCAGTCCAAATAATATCCCGTTAATACCAAGTCCTAAGGCAATAGCAGTTACAGCAAATATCAACTTTAATACTGATTCAATTATCTGTGTAATAGCTGTATCAGCAAATGACATTGATCCACGCAGAATGCCTCGATACATTGCCAGAAACAGAGAACTTAAAGCTAGCAAGGCCAACATAGCGAAAGGTGTGATATCTGAAATATTCAAATAACTTCTGAGAAATATCGTGCCAAGTAGAATAAAGCTAATTGCTAGTAGTATCTGAGCAATTAATAATATCTTAAGAAGATGCTGTTCTACCTGCTTGCTTGAAAGTTTATGTGTTGCCACTACTTTTGTGACAACATTAAAAACAACTGTCTGAGCAATACTGATAACAAACGAAAGCGACAGAAGCGATACAAGAACACCAAAGTCTTCTGGGCCAATGAACCTGCCTAAGGTATAGAACAAGAAATTCAAGCCCGCAGTCAGCACTGCCGCAAATGTAAATATCAGCGTTCCTTGTATAAGTTTGTTTGACATTGCTCCAGCGCGACTACAATTTACTAGCTCTGGGATTTTCTTCGTGATGAGAATGCGAATGCTATTAACAGAACCAAGAGCAATAATAATAAGCAACACAATAACAGTACCCCGGCATTAAGGGAACCTAGAATGCTTGTGCTTTGTTGTCCAACTGCTAAATAAGGGAAATTATTTGCTTCTGCTGAATAGAAGTAATAAATTGAGCTTTCTGTTTTTTGTGCAGTGTTTTCTCTTACCCATGCATTGTCTGAATTATTGTGGGTGAACAAAGAAATATCGTTCTGATTCA
This sequence comes from candidate division WS6 bacterium OLB21, assembly GCA_001567305.1. Taxonomy (GTDB): domain Bacteria; phylum Patescibacteriota; class Dojkabacteria; order B142; family OLB20; genus OLB21. The sequence goes on from JYPD01000012.1 coordinate 46,955, forward strand.
GAGATTTTTCGTTTAACCAACTCTTTCGAACTTTAAGATCAAGGCTTGTTTTTTTAATATCGTTTTCGTTTATTCCATTAAACTCAAATTCGCAATACTCAAAGGCATTGTCTATCTGTGCAGAGTCCTTTTTTGGGTTATCTGAAAGTTTTCTTAAGATAATTTCACCTTTTATATTGGTCTTTGCCTCTATTGTAACCTTATCGATTGATTCACAACCTGTAGGATAAAAAGAAATTCTATCTGAGGCAGCAATATCGATTCCATAAACTTCACCATTATCTCTATAAATTGGTGTTACTTGATTTGTATCATATTGGGCAAATGCAAGCGAAGGACTTAACAATATGGACAGTGAAAGAATTATTGAAACAAAATACTTGGTCATGTTCTGGTTAATAAAATTAAAACAGGATAGGTTATTATATCAAATATATAGCCTATATCATAACGCTAATGCGTTGAATCCTACTGCCAGATAATACGAAAAAGGCCCCGCCGGGTTTCGCCGGCGGGGCCCTTTTACTAAATAACTACATCATACCCATACCGCCCATGCCTGGATCCATTCCTGGACCGACTGATGGAGCATCATCCTTTTTTGGAAGATCTGCCACAACTGATTCAGTGGTAAGTAGAAGCATTGCGACTGAAGCTGCGTTTTCGAATGCCAGTCTTGTAACCTTAACTGGGTCTAAGATTCCGGCAGCTACCATATCGACATACTCATCGGTTCTAGCATTGTAGCCTTTTCCATTACCTACCAAACTAACAACCACCGCTCCTTCTTTGCCAGCATTATCAGCAATTAATCGAGTTGGTTCTTCTAATGCTCTGAAAAGAATATCAATACCAATTTTGGCATCGCCCTTTACATTGACCTTGCTTAAAGCCTTTCTGGCATCAATGAGCGCGATTCCTCCACCGGGAACTACTCCTTCTTCGACTGCAGCTCGAGTAGCCTGAAGTGCGTCATCTAGTCTATCTTTTCTTTCTTTCATTTCAACTTCTGTGGCAGCGCCGACTTCGATAACGGCAACTTTTCCAGACAATTTGGCAAGCCTTTCTTGAAGCTTTTCTTTGTCGTAATCAGAATCTGTATTCTTAACCTCTTTTTTGATCAGTTCGATTCTTTCAGCTACCTCGGACTCACTGCCTTTTCCGCCAATGATTGTTGTTTCTTCTTTACTGACAATGACTTTGTCTGCACGACCAAGGTCGTCAAGTTCTGCTGAATCTAGTGTTCTTCCAACTTCTTCAGAAATAACATTTCCGCCGGTAAGAACTGCAATATCTTTAAGCATTTCTTTTCTGCGATCTCCGAAGGCTGGAGCTTTTACAGCGACCACATTGAGAATACCTTTCAGTTTATTGACAATTAGAGTTGCCAGAGCTTCTCCTTCGACATCTTCTGCGATTATTACGATGTCTTTTTTGCCAGTTTGGGCAATCTTTTCGATTGCAGGCAACATATCTTTTACAGCAGAGATTTTTTTATCTGTGATTAGAATATATGGATCTTTAATTTCTGCAGAGAGATCATCTCCGTTGGTAACAAAATATGGAGAAATGTAACCTTTATCAAAGCGCATACCCTCTTTATATTCGGTTTTAATACCAAAGGTTTGACCTTCTTCGACGGTGATTACTCCTTCTTTGCCAACTTGATCCATTACTTCGGCGATATGCTCGCCAATTTCTTCGTCTCCATTAGCTGATACTACTGCAACTTTCTTAATTTCGTCTTTACCTTTTACTTCTTTAGACATCTTTTTAAGTTCGGCAATAACTGCCTGAACACCTTGCTCGATGCCTGTTCGAATTTCCATTGGATTAGCACCAGCAGCAATATTTTTGAATCCCGAAGCGATAATTGCCTGTGCAAGCACAACAGCTGTAGTTGTTCCGTCACCTGCTCTATCTACTGTGTTTGTTGCTGCTTCCTTTACTATTTGTGCACCAATATTTTCTATGTTGTCCTCTAATTCAATCTCTTTTGCAATACTGACTCCGTCTTTGGTAATAACCGGAGAACCATATGACTTTTCGAGAAGTACATTTCGACCTTTTGGTCCAAGTGTTACTTTAACTGCGTTTGCAAGTTTATCTACACCTCTTTTTAATTGCTTGCGTGCTTCTTCGTCAAATACTATTCTTTTTGCCATAGTGAAATCTGATAATAATTAAAAATTATTTAATAATCGCTAAGATTGCGTCTTCGCCCATTATTAGAAAGTCTTCCCCATCAACCTCTATCTCCTCTGGGGAATACTTCTTAAACAGAACTTTGTCGCCGACTTTGACATTAAATGGAATGAGTTTGCCATCTGCGTTTAATTTTCCTGAGCCTAAGGCAACTATTTCGCCTTTTTGTGACTTTTCTTTGTCTACAGTGTCTGGTAAGACTATACCAGAAGCAGTTAGATTCTCTTCACTAACAGGCTTAACCAAGATGTTCCCTCCGATTGGGGTTAATTTTGCTTTTGCCATATTTGCAATTTATTTAAGAAATAAAATTATAAATTAGAATTATTAAAATCCTAACTAAAGGATCAATAAGAATAGTCTAAGATGATTATTGGCAGCTGAGTGCTTACACTGCTAAATAATATTCTATGCTGACACATATTGTCAAGCGAAATCCCGATAACGTCTTATTGATTAGCGTTTTCAAAAATCTTTTCTACTTCAATCTTTGCCGAGTCAGTAGGCACTCTTTGCAGAAAGAAAGGAATATAGATTGGTGTGTATTTAATTCGATACTCGCTGATTCCTTCAAGTGAAGATATATACTCATGAGCCTCAGAAAGACTGACTCCTGCGATCTTTTCGATCAGATCATCTTCTGAAATGTCTGCTGTTACACCTGCATTTGAACTAAGAGAGAAAGTAACCTCGGAGTTGTCGTCATTAACAGAAATATCCCGAATAACGGGATCAGACAGATTTATTGAGCCACCAGCCTGAGTTTCGTTATTTTTTACAACCTCTTCTGCAACAGTTGTCAGATCAGATTTTAATACAGTAATGGCACTTATGGTAAGTTTCAAGTCTACTGTAAAAGTATCTGCTTCTTTGTCCACTTCAACCGAAGTCTTGAGTTCATCTTGCTTAAACTTTTGACTTCCATCGAGCAAAATATCTTCTTGAGAAATTAGACCTTTAAGGCTATCTACCAATTGCTGCTTCAATTCATCTTCGGCTGATCCCTTGATGGAATCGATATCTTGTTGGGTCACAATAATGATCTCTTTTGTTGTTCCTCCAGTAATATCGTAGTAACTGTTTGCAGTCATCTGGCTGGTTGTATAGCCTGATATAACATAAGTAGAATTAACATTTACGATATTGTAGTTTGATCCAAACGATGAGGCTTCGACAGGAACATCACGAACTGCACCGTTATTGATTAATGGTGGAACCGTTACATCTCTGGTGATGACATATTGAAGATCGGTATTGATATTTGTTACCGATGTACCCTTTTTAAGCTGGATTGGAGAATCCGTCAGATTACTAATATCAATTAATCCTTTTGCCTTGTCTCCGGATTCACCTTTGCCTGTTGCCTGTCCTTCTTTAGTGATTGAACTTGTCTTACTTAGCAGATTGGCAGGAATTATTAGTTGTTCGGTATCGATTTCGTCAACCTTAGTTGATGCTGTAACCTTTTCGTTAACTTTCACTTTGTTTTCGGCAAATATGAGTGTGATGCTGACAAAGGGAAAGAACAGATACGATATTAAAAAGAAGATTATTATTCCGACACTAAAAGACTGCAACAGTTTCTTGTTGCCTCCGGCAGCATAAAACTGGGCAACAAATCTTTTTACTTTGCCAAAAAAGGCATTGTCGTTAACCTGCCTTCTGCTAGTTCTTTTAACCTGACTTGTTTGTTTTTGTTGCAACATCGAAGTTAAATCCTTTCCTAAAAAGACCCGCTTTGTTTCTTGGTTCTGGCGCATTATGCGAAACTGAACTGTTGCTCTTTGCGTTTTCAGCTTGCTGTTTTAGATAGTTTAGATTCTTATCTTGATGCTTAAAGACAGCTTGATCGACCTGATTATCTGCAAGAGCAACTCCAGATATGTCTGGTTCTGTTTCGAGTCTTTTCCTTTCTTCATCCATGAGTGAGAGATCGTCTGTAATATCACCGCCGGCATAAACCATAATATTGCCAAGTTCGACCGCTTTGGCCTCGAGTCTTTTGGGCTCGTTTGCGACTTCTTCTTCTGGTTCTTCTTCAATTACTGCCTTGACAGTTGTAGATTGATCAACCTCGAGCTCGTCTTCGGCGACAATCTTTTCATCTTTGCGATCCCCGACCAGTTCGTTTTTGAGTCTAAGCTTTTCGTTTAACAAAACTTCTTTAAGTTCTTTGGCTCTAATCCATATTTCTTTAGTGACATTGCTTATTTTGTCGACTGCCACTAACGAAGCTTTGTCTGCTAGTTTTCTTCCGATCTCATCTTCTGTAACAAGGACAAGTAGCTTATCGGTTTGAAGCATTTGTTTAGTTAGGAGCTTTAAACTTACAGCGCTGCTAACCAAGGCAGCATGTTTAGGAATAACAAGTATTGCCCTATTGCTCTGTGAAAGAAGGACCTTTTCAATAGTAAAGACAATTTCTTCTTCTGTATCAATAAATATTTTGTTTGCGTTTGCCATACTTATACTAATTCAAGAATCATTCTAGCTAAAGCCAAAGGTGTGACATCTGAAGGATCAATTATTCTACCTGTCTGATCTTCGATATCTACCAATTGATTTGGAAACAACATTGATGTTTTTGGATATTTTCTGAAAGGTAAAACCTGTAACCAAGGATGCTCGAGTAGCACTTGTCTAACCTCTGGTAAAGCAGAGCCTCCACCACATAAGTAAAACTGAGTCGGGTACTTGTCGAGATCATCAAGTTCTTCTAAAGAAAGCTCTACTCCTTCGGCCCAAATGTTTATATCTTTCTTAAGTGCTTTTCTAATTTGAATTTCTTTGTCTTTGGTAAGTTTTCCGTCTGCATATTCAATCTTCATTTGCTCTGCGTCATGAAGCTCAAGATCTAGGTCTTTTTGAATTCTTCGTGAAAATACTCTGCCCCCGAAAGCAAACATTTTTGTTCCGACTATTCCACCTTGGTCAACAACCGCCACATCTGTTGTTCCTCCTCCGACATCGATTATGACTGCGCTAAATTCTTTACTGCGTGCTCCTTTTATTGCTCTGGCAATTGCGTATGGTTGAACCTCGATGCTTAGAACTTCTAGTCCAAGACTGGCTGCAATCTCTTTGAGAGAATTAACATGCAGCGAAGGTGCAAAAGTCGAAAAAACACGATAGGTAACTTCTGAACCGGTAAAGCCAAGTGGATTGTCAACTTTTACTCCGTCAATATATGTAGCATTAATTTTGCTGTTCAGCTCCTGCAAGGCAGCAACTGGAATCCCAATATCTTCTGCAATATCTGTTGCGGCATCGGCAAAGGCTTGTTGCTTAACATGGGCAATAACTTCTGCCATCTCTGTTTCGTCAATCTTGCTGTCGGGATCTTCTCTGGTATAGTCAGCCATAATTGTGATTCCCTGCACAAGTTCTCCGGCAATACCCATAACTGTTCTAGTTGGGATAGCGTTCGGTAGGGCTCTTCGCCCTCTGGTAAGTTTTATTGGCAATGGCATCCGCATCAAGAAGAGCTTCGCCAATAGCACGATCACAGGCGCTGATTACATTCTCGAGATTAACAATCATGGCACCCTGCATGGCACTGCTATGCTGTCTGACTTTTGAATATCCTTTGATGGCAATCTTAAGGCTAGTGAAATCCACCGAAAACAAAGCAGCCTTAACAAATTCGGTTCCGATATCTAGAGCTAGATATATGTCTTCTTGTTGAGTTTTTGGGCTTTTGCGAAAAAAAGGCAACATAACAACTGTATTATGTACAGTTATTATAATACAGGATTAGAGCAAATGTGTCTTGACCAGATAAGATCCTCTCGAAGTGAAATAATATAGGCCCTTCATGAATCTAAAAGAATACTCTTATCTGTATTCTCTAGATATTAATCCCCTCCATTATAAGCTAATTCAATCAAGACTATATTGCCGTAACTGTTATATAGAAATCGTCCTTAATGATATAATCTAGGCAGAATTTGGAATTTCGAACATTATTGTATATAATTGATATAGATATATACATTCATGGGATCACCAGATATTACACCAGGAATAATAATTGGAAAATTAGAAGCACCACAAGAGACAATTGCTTCTCAACGACCCGATGAAGATCAAGCTTCAAGGGTTAATATTCTGGGACAGTTACATGGTATTACCCCTGAGCAGATAAGAAATTTTAAAGAAGCAATTCCTCTTGCTAATTATTACAATGGCGTTGACCCAGTAATAATGCTTGATCTTGCAGCAGGAACAGGTTTTGTTGCCGAACAAATTGCTCAACATGCCATAGATACAGGTATACCGGTAACCATGCATACAATCGAGATTAATCATGCTATGAATGCAGTAGCAAGAGCAAGAATAGAATCCTTTCTTGGAGTAGATCCAAGTAGGCGAGATCTCTTTTCTATGCTAGCTCACGATGGAGATATTACAACACAAGGCGGAATTGAGAGATTAGCAAAACTGCGGGAAGCGAGTGTTGATATAGTCAGCATTAAAATGGGTTTGCATGAAATGCCGATGGCAAACAAGAGGGAATTATTAAAAGATGTTTATCGTGTTTTAAAACCGGGAGGCAGATTGGTTTCTTGGGATGTCTTTGTTCCAGAGAGGACTAATGGCACACCTGCCATTGAATATACACGCTTTATTGCGGAAAAAGATCGAATTGCAGGTAGAGGGTCAATGGCAATAAGAAGAGAGTTCCATACAAAAGGTGAATTAAAAAGATTACTTACTCAGGCAGGATTTAATCAAGAGATGATTAGTATGTCGCAGTACAGTTGGGTCAGAACCTGGGACACCATAGAAAGGTGGTTCTTTGAGCTGGGAAACGAAAATCCGTCAAACTTAATAAGATTAAACCAGGCAGCAACGGATTATATTGGACGCTATGACGAATCAATGCTAGGTGATTCAGCTTTTACTGGCACTCTTCGGGAGTATATGGATTTGCATTATACCAATGGTGGCTTTGACGGAACAGGTATTGATCCAATATTGGCGGATAGACAATATGTAGTCACTGGCTATAGTTTTGAAATTGGAAGCGGAATAAGTATCGCTATCAAGAAATAGTTAACAAATACTGCTATTTACTTACTATATACATTGTTATATAATAATACTCAATATATATTAACTCTTCATTATGAAGGCAGCAATAATTGGAGCAAAACTTAACAATAAGTCAAATATAGAGGCTCAAATAATAAAAAAGGCACTACAAGAAAAAGGGCGTATCTGTTGACTTCTCTTATTACGAAACCAATACCGATCACGATGCAATTAATCTCGAAGAAACACACAAAAGAAACCAAAAGTTAATAAAAAAATGCTGACTTCTTAATTGCAGAGGCAACCGAATACAGCAGCGGAATCGGATACCTAATTGCTAATGCCCTTAGCCAGAAAAAACCAGTACTGGCTTTGCATAACATTGATAAAAACCCTAATCCTTCAAATATTATTAAAGCAAGTGCATCTTCAAAACTATTAACTTTTGCTGAGTATAAAGACAATACAACAATAGAAAAAGCAACAGTTGATTTTGTATACTCAGTAAAATCAATGCTTGATACCAAATTCATCCTCATCATCTCTCCAGAGATTGAGAGATATCTAGAATGGGTATCAGATAACCGCAGAATGCATAAGGCACAAGTCGTGCGCAGAGCCGTTGAAGACACTATGGAAAAAGACAAAGAGTACAAGGACTATTTGAAGAAGGAATACGGAATTTAAGTTATGTGATTAAGGGCGGGGCCTTTGGCCCCGCCCTTTTCGTTCTTAGGATACAATACCTATCTCTTCTGGAATGTATTCCCTGAAATTGGCAACAGTTATTTCAAATCTTTCACCTTCTCCCATTACTATTCTTTTAGCAACTTTGCGCACCAAAGTGGTAAGAGTTCTTTCAAGCTCACGAATACCAGCATCGAACCCCAAAGGCCTAATTAAAAGTGGCCAGACATCTTCTGCAAACACAATCCTGTCTGCCTCTAACCCTGAATTCTCTAAAACCTTTGGAAGCAGGTAGTCTCTGGCAATATGCATTTTTTCGTCGTCACTGTAACTAATCATTCTAACTACTTCAAGACGATCAAGTAGAGCTGCACTAATTCCGCCAAGGTTATTTGCGGTAGCCACAAAAATAACATTTGATAAATCAATCGGATAATCAAGATAATTATCTCTGAATGTTGAGTTCTGCTCTGGATCAAGGATCTCTAGTAGTGCGGCCATTACATCTGCTCTTGAATTTTCACTAACTTTATCAACCTCATCCATAAGAATCATTGGATTCATGACGCCGGTTCTAGTTAATGCCTTTATTACCTGACCTGGCTCTGCGTCTGGTTCACCTCTAGATCGACCCCTAAGTTCGGTTACCCCAGACAAACCTCCTAAAGATATTCTGACAAACTTTCTGCCCAAAGCCACCGAAATAGACTTTGCGATAGAGGTTTTACCGATACCTTGAATACCAACTAAACAAAGAATCGGTGCATGTGAAGAACTACCTTGCAGTCTGGCCATTTCTTCAGGGTGTCCACTTTGACTGGCAGCCATGGCCTGCTCTTTTCGAAGCCTTAAATTAAGCATGGCAACATATTCAAGCATCCTTTCTTTAATATTTTCTACACCGTAATGCGTCTTGTCTAACTGTGCCTTAACTCTCTGCAAATCTAGATCATCGGTTGTGTATTTGCCCCAAGGCACATTTGTAATCCAGCCTATATATTTTTCTACTGTTTCGTACTCTTTGGAAAAAGATCCATACTTAACCATCTTGTGCAATCTTTGCAACATTCCCATACCCTTCTCGAACAATTCTCGAGGCATCGGAGTCTCGGAAATCCTTTTCATGAGGAGATTTATTTCTTCGATATCACTTATCGCCTGGTTGTTTTGGGTGGGTTGTACTATTGGTGCGACTGGCGCTACTGGTTGCTGCATATAAAAAAGCCATATACAACAGTATATGGCTTTTAGCAACAAGTCTCAATTATTAGCTCTCAGCTTTTGCAGTTTCTTCTGCAGGAGCTGCTTCTACACCTTCTCCTTCAGCAACTTCACCTTCTGTCTCTGTAGCCTCTTCTTCAAGAGTCTTTTGAGGTGCTGCAATATATGCTATGACCGAAGATTCAAGGTCTGCAGCGTCAAGTTCCACTCCCTTTGGTAGTTCGATATCCTTAGCATGAATTGAATCACCAACCTGCTCTAATTTTGAGATATCAACAACAAATTCAGAAGGAAGGTCGTCTGGAAGACAGTAAACTGTAAGTTCGTCTACCTGATTAACAAGCAATCCTAGGTTATTTTTTACTGCAGGTGATTCACCGGTAATCACAACAGGAATATCGGCCATAATTGGCTTGGTCATATCTACCTGATAGAGAGATACGCTGATCACCTCTTGAGAAAGAGGATCTGTTTGCACCTCTTTAACGAGTGCTCGACCCGACTTCTTATCGTCTACGCTAAGATCGATTAGGTTGCTGTATCCAACTTTGTCGAATAGCTTATTGAACACCTTGGCATCGATTTCAAAAGAAATCGGCTCTGTTTTTGGTCCATAAACAGACCCAGGAATTTTTTCCTTCTTTTCTTAGGTGCTTTACCTTTTTGCCGCTCACCTTACGGCTTGAAACATTTAGCTTCATGAATTCTTCTTAACAATAATGATAAAAACTAGGCAGCCTTTTTAATAATAATTCTTCTGTCTTCACCTTCTCCGACACTTTCTGTAACTATCCCTTCTTCTTGTTTTAAACACATATGCACCACTCTGCGTTCAGAAGGTTTCATAGGAGGAAGTTCCATTTCTTGACCTGACTCCTTAACCTGATCTGCCGCTCTGAGAGCATAGCTTTTTAAATATCGTTCCCTGCTTTCTTTATAATCGTTTACCTCGAGCAGAATTCTAATATCGTCTTCTACCTGTAATTCTTTTGATAACATCAAGCCGAGAATTACCTGTATTGATTCAAGGTTTTTTCCGTGATGACCAATCAGCTCGTTAAGATTGTCTCCTAGAAACTGAATGTTCACATAAGTAACATTGCGTCCGTTATCGTCATCTCCGAAAGAAACTTTAACTTCTGCATCGAGACCCAACTGAGTAAGAAAATCTTCTGCCAGACTCTTAGCTGTGCTTAATATCTGCTCATCCTTCATGTTCAGGTGATTTAGATTTAGAACTAAAATGCGCAAAAACTTTATCACGATTAGTGATAAGCTGCTCGATTATAGCAAATGCGCTCTGTCCAGTCCAGAAGAGGCTTACACCAGTAGGAAATATACTCGCCCCACCCAGAAAGCCCAAGGACATAAGTATTGTTATGACAGGAAAGATGAACATCATCTGTTTTGTTGAAGACTGCATCAACTCTGCAAAATCAGGTTCCTCTACCTTGCCGTCTTCTTTCTTTTTTATTTTTTTTTTGTCTGGTTTATCACTCTTCTCTTCTTCTGGCTTGGCAAAGGTAGAAAAGCCCATCTGAATTCTTGAAGAGATGTATTGAGTCACACCTACAGCAACCGATATAACAATATACGGCATGACGACAGCAAGATTAGAAAAACCATAATCTGTTGCCACTCTAGACAAATCTGCCCCAATGAATTCGAGATTGAGAGCGGTTCCCTGAGTGTAGGAGTATTCATCGTTCTCTAGTTCTATTCCATTTATGGAAATGACCAGCTTTTCGTATTCAATGGTTTGCATTGATGGTGGCCTTAGAAAAACATTAAGCTCTTTAACATCTGAGGATAAAACTTGGCCATTTTGGAAGTTTTTTACAAAGATGGCAATGTTTGCCAACCTTTGCTCGGCAAGTTTTTTGTCTTTCTCTGCTATTTGCTCCTCGTTCAAATTATTAGTTTTGTCGTTAATGCTGTCTTGTAAATCTTTAGTCCTGTCAGTGTCGTTTGTCCTTGCAAATGTGAACGATTGCTCAAGAACTGCGCCATCAGAGGCGGCAACCTTAAAATCAATAGTTTGAAGATCTTCTGTAAATTCTTCGGGCAACTTTATTGTAACTGAGTCTTCTGGGAGTTTAAGAGCTTCGACATAGGCGACCTCGTTATAAGCATGAACACCTTGATTAACAAGATTAATAATCACATTTCTAACTTGGACAAGTAGAATGATGACAATTATCAGGTTTAGACATCCGCCAAGTTGCCCCGGAAGAAATTCTGCCTGAAGCTTTGCCATCTCTTTTGCTAATGCTTCTTGATCGTTCTTATATTTATCTTTTACTTCTTTTGTTTTCTTCTGAAATTCTTTGCTTTTCTCTGCTGACTTCATTTGCTTTCTTGTCAGCGGAAATGTGATCAGCTTAGCAATTAAAGCGACAAGCAGAATCGCGATGCCTAGATTCTCTACTAATAGCTGATAGATCAGCATCAGCAGATTAAATATCGGAACATAAAAAAAGTTGTGAAATATATCCATTTATTGGGATTAAACGATAGATTCTAACAGATTTGCTTATTATACACATCTACGCAAGTTTTTTTTTGATATTCGATCGCTTTGTTTGTAAGATCGAGAGCCTCGTCGATTTGCCCGTTTTCTATTTAGTTTTTTCACTTTATCTTCAACGGCTTGTTTTAACTTTTGTTCATATTCAATCATAATGGGGACAACCGCCCTGCTTAGTTCTTCGAAATGATCGTCGAGTGTGGGAATTACTTCGATTAACCTTTGATAGTCAATGCCTTTTGGTAGCTTTTCTAAAACCAGCTTTGCAATATCTGTTGCCCTTTGCTCGGTCATTTCTCCTCCTTCTACCTGCTTAGAGATAATTTCTAGAATAGATTGCTGAACTCTTTCTCTAAGTTGATCGGCTTTTTGTTGTTCGTTGTTTTGATTATCCATAGTTTATTGTGTTTGTCTATTAGGAACCATGACATCTTCAATTTCGTCAACATTCTTGTAGATTAGAGCTAGTGCCTTCATGATTTCTTTAACATTAACATCATTATACTCTACAAGTTTTTTTTGTGTGCTCAACTTCTCGCAGAATTCTATTAATTAATTCTTCTCTTTTTACAGATTGATTCAAAACATCGGTGACTTGCTCGTGCAAGAGTTTTCCTTGCGAAATACCCAATTCTCGTTTTAAATCCTCAACGGTTCTTTTTAGTTCACGCAATTCTGGAAAAACTGTGTCCCACTGTCGTTTAAGATTATTAAAATCATTGATTAATTGTTGAAGTTTTGGATCCATTATTAATCTATTATTTGCTGGTCTAAATAATTACGCATCTCTTGAGCAATTTTAGCTAAATCTGAATTAGCCGGCAAAGCAAATCCACAGGCGCCCTTGTGTCCTCCTGCACTACTAGGACTAATACTCTTTGCCATATTTAGTAGGTCGTATTCTTTTGCTTCTGGGTTAATGGTATTTCTATACAAACCAATCTTTACACGATTATCTTTTGCGGGCTTTGCTATGGCAATTGCTGATATATCTTTGTGTTTTGAGACAAACAAATAGCTATGTAGCTTTAAATCTTCAGCGTAAGAGCTAAAGTCAATAAACAATAGGTCTCCCAGCAATGTTTCGTGCTTACTGGCATAACTTTGTGCCTGCTCTTGTTTGGATCTTGTTTCTTGCAGATAAGTCTTAATCGCTTGGTTATTCCAAACGGTTTGGGGTGAATATTTGCTGAATAATTGAACAAGCAACTGGTTAATTGCATGGTTATTTCGATCAATTGACAGGGCAATATCTAATAAGGGTGATCTCTGCTCAATATCTGCCAAACTGATTTTACCTCCGTCGATTTTATCGACTTCTTGAATATAGTCTGCAAACAACGACAGATCAGAAACATGCTTAAAATACTCATATACTATCCGTGAGGCACTGTCTGCAAATTGCCATCTCCCCGGGAAAGATTCGGTTTCGGGCTTATTGCTGTCATGATGGTCAAAATACAGTCCGCAGCCTTCAATATACATTAGGTCAGAAATTACTGTTTTGCTGTCAATCCCAGTAACAAGTTCACCAGCTCGTATTTGCGCTGATTCGGTTAGATAAACTTCTGCCTGTTGATAGACATTAAGAAGGATTGCCGCACAAACGATTCCGTCAAGATCACTATCTGAAAGAATCTTGTTGATTTCATACATTCCTGGGGCTGCTGGATCGTATCCGTAAACTTTGCTCAATTTAAATCAATAATCTGTTAGATTATAACATTCAAATCTTTAGGCAACTAAACTTTCGCGTCCGGATTTAAGAATCTTTGCTTTCTTTACAAGATCTAGGACTGCTTTCTCGACTTCAGTTGCAATTTGAGGGTTAAGTAGCTCTCCAGACTCATCAAATTGTTCTTGTACTTTGTAAAAATGGATATCTCTGGAGCCGACATAAATATCAAGAGCCCGAAGTACCGGCAACAATGCTTCAATTACCCGAACTCCACCCCACATACCGCTAGACACACCTGCGATTATTGCCGGCTTAATTCGATAAGGAGACAGATCCTTCTCTGCATCAAGGATTCGTTTCAATGATGGAGGAAAACTGTGGTTGTATTCTGGAGTTACAAAAATAAAACCATCTGCTTGTTTTATCTTCTCTTGAAAGTCCGGATTAAGAGAAGCGGTTCCATCTTCGGGTAGATTAAGATTACGCGGGTCGATAATTTCGGTTGTAATATCTTCTGAGATTTGTACAACAATCTTTTCTACAGCCTTGGCTGCAAGCTCTGACATTCTACCTTCTCTGGTTGTTCCAAGAATTATTGGGAGATAAATCTTATTCATTTGTTCTGGTATTTAATGGTTCGATGAATTCAATGCTTGCCAGCATATCATCAATTAAGGCCTTTTGCTTAAGCGAATCAGTGCCGCCAATTGCAATTACATAATCTCTTCCAGCAACGGAATAAAATATATAGTCTGCTATTCCGCTATTTTTTCTTTCAATTCTTGCCTGCGTTATGTCCTTCCCGTTCAATTTTTCTAGTCTGCACATCATCAAGAAGGAAATCATTGCCGAAACTAAATGTACCTCTAAAATCTAGGTTACTAATATAGTCTTTACTATTTTCTCTGTCGAAAGCAAAGAGCGACTCACTGGTTTTACTGCTTAGAAAGGGCATGAAAAAGATCGCAAGTCCCTCGTAGGTAGTGAAATCAGTGAATGAATCCGTTCCTGCTTTAAAGCTACCACATGTATCGAATTCGCCTCTTTTACCGGGTTGCCATTCAGCAGGTGCTTTTAGCCTAATCTGACAATCCGACAGAATATAACTGATCCATCCCTCGTATGTATCTGGATCTTGTGCAGTTTCAGTTGGAGTAACGGTTACAGTTATGGTTGCGACAGGTGTATTTGTGACTAGCGCAGGAGTAGGCGAAACTACTCCATTTGCTGATCCGTCACCCCGAAGAACGAATCCGCTCACAAAGCCAACGCTGCCACACAGACATCCAAATAATATGGTTACGAGTAGTAGAAGTTTTGGCGAAAGCCCTTTTTTGATTTGGATCTGCTGAGCTGGCAATTGTGGATTGTTTATTTCGTTCATAATATCAAGGATAACACATTGCAAAGTAGATGTTTAACTGGCACAATTTTACTTATAGATTCAATTAAATGACTGCCCTGCCCAAGTACTTAAACAACGAAGACCTTGTCGCCTTAAATAAATACCTGCGTCTTGCAGATTATATAGGTGCAGCACAGCTATACCTCAAAGACAACCAGCTGCTAGAAGAAGAACTTAAGCCAGAACATATTAAAGAAAGAATACTTGGCCACTGGGGAACAGTTCCCGGGCTAAACTTCATCTATGCTTGTTTGAACTTAGTCATAAAGCATAGAAAACAAGAAACAATGTTTATTGCTGGTCCCGGTCATGGGTATCCGTCATTACTGGCAAATCTATATCTCGAAGAATCGCTGGCAAACTTTTATCCGGACTATCGAGTCGGCAAAGAAAGCTTAAAAAGACTTATCAGAGAATTTAGCTGGCCCGGAGGTTTCCCTAGCCATTCAAACCCAGAAACGCCTGGTGCAATCCACGAAGGAGGCGAGCTTGGCTACGCACTTTCAACTGCATTTGGAGCGGCTTTTGATAACCCAAACCTCGTTGTTGCCTGTGTTGTTGGAGATGGAGAAGCAGAAACGGGTCCAACAGCAGCAGCCTGGCACAGCACAAAATTCTTAAATCCTCTTACTGATGGAGCGGTCCTTCCGATTCTGCACATCAACAAATTCAAGATTTCTGGTCCAACAATATTTGGCACAATGGATGACGAAGAACTTGAAAACTTGTTTAAAGGATACGGATACAAGCCATACATCGTTTCTGGAGACATTCTATACGAACCTATGCTTTCTGCCCTCGATTCTGCGATTACTGATATTAAAGACATTCAAAGCCAGGCAATTTCTGGAAGCTATCCGCTAAAACCGAAATGGCCAGTCATTCTTCTAAGATCAAAAAAGGATGGAATGGGCCAAAAGAATTAAAGGGACTTCCGATCGAGGATTCGTTTCGATCACACGGAATACCTTTAGAAAAAGTTAAAAAAGACGAAACAGAGTTCTCTGTTTTAAAAAACTGGCTCGAAAGCTACGAACTATCAGAACTGCTAGATGCTGAATTTAAACCCATTCCAGAAATTCTCGACATTCTGCCGGAAAAAGACCTGCGCATGGGTATGACTAAACACGGCAATGGCGGAGCAATAGCTAAAGAACTTATTCTACCAGACCTACAAATATACGAATACAGTTCGTTTGAGCCGGCAAAAGAATATGCCAGTAGTATGGGTCGACTTGGTGAATATCTGCGCGATGTAATCAAGCTCAACCCTCGCAACTTCAGAATCATGTCACCCGACGAAACCGAATCCAACAAACTTCATTCACTTTTTGAAGTTACAGACAGAGGATATATGTGGCCTGTTCCTTTTGGATCAGAGAATATCGGTCCCGAAGGCAGAGTCATGGAAATATTAAGCGAACACACTCTGCAAGGTTGGCTTCAGGGATATACACTCACCGGTCGCCATGGTGTATTTATTTCCTACGAGGCATTTATGATGATTGTCGCCAGTATGGTAGATCAATACAGCAAATTCCTTAAGCAATCAGATCTTATAAGCTGGAGATCCCCTGTTCCATCAATGAATATTGTGTTAACCAGCAATGCATGGAGACAAGATCATAATGGCTTTTCGCATCAAAACCCGGGATTTATCAGTTCAGTTTTAAATGACCAGTGCAACAAAGTGAATGTTCACTTCCCTGCCGATGCGAATATGTTACTGGCAACTATGGAAGACTGTTTGAGGACTAAAAACATGGTGAATGTGATAATCACCGGCAAGCGAGAACTTCCGCAGTATATGTCTATTCAAGAAGCCAGACTGCAAATCAAATCAGGAATAAATCGATGGGTTTGGGCGGGGAATCATGATTCTGACCCAGATGTCGTGTTTGTTGCAACAGGAGACTACATGACACAAGAAACTCTTGCTGCCATAAAGATCCTTAAAGAGATTGCGCCCGAAATGCGAACTCGCTTTATAAATATTAGCGAACTTACCTGCTTTGGAATTGGAGATAATCGCAATTTATGCAGAATTAGCCTTAGAGAATTTCGAGAATTGTTTACAGCAGATCGTGAAATAATCTATAACTACCATGGTTATCCAGAAGACATCAAGCATCTAATTTACAATCATCCCGATGCTCATAGATTCCACATCAAAGGCTATGTTGAGAAAGGCACAACAACAACCCCATTTGATATGGTCGTGCAAAATGGAACAGATCGTTACTCCTTGGCGATCGAAGCGATTGAATACGCATCGGCTGTTAACAACGAGATCCTCATAAAGAAAGGAACGCTACAAAAACAACTTGAAGATATACTTGAAAAACATAGGCACTTTATAAAAGAGCACGGAGAAGATATACCCGAAGTTACAGAATTTAAGCTCTAACAATGGCAATACTTGTTGTTAACGCTGGCAGTACAACAATCAAATACAAGCTGTTTAGTAAAGATCTTACAGAGATTTTATCTGGAGTATTAGATAAAACTGATAACGATGTAGAATCCACCCTGAAAAAAGACGGAAGTAAGTACGAATGGGTTGTTAATCAAGAAGTATTTCAAAGCCCTGCAAGCACGATATTAAACGAGGTGAAAGAACATCAACTCGATTTTATTGCATTTCGTGTAGTGCATGGTGGAGAAGATTTTAGAGAACCTCAACTTATTAGTACTGAAGTGCTAGAAAAGCTGGAGAAACTAAACAATCTGGCTCCGCTTCACAATCCACCTGCAATACGGGTAATTAGAGACTTCACTTCCAGTATTAATCTGCCGATGTACGCTGTTTTTGACACTGCTTATCATGCAACAATGCCACCTGAATCATATCTGTATTCGATCCCCTTTGAATTCTATAGCAAGCATAAGATCAGAAAGTACGGTTTTCATGGAACCTCTCATAAATATGTGCACAACAGAATCAAATCATTAGAGACAAGAAGCTCTAAGATAGTTAGCTGCCACCTTGGCGGAGGTGCAAGTATAACCGCTATAGATAATGGAATAGTCATGGATACATCAATGGGCTTTACACCACTAGAAGGCTTAACAATGGCCACCAGAAGTGGAGACATTGATGCCGGAGTTGTAATGTATATGGCAAGGGAGTTAAAGATTCCTATAGAAGAAATCAACGAGATTCTCAATAAGAAAAGTGGATTACTTGGTATTAGCGGAATGACTTCTGATATGCGTGTTCTTCTGCAAGAGGAAGCAGCCGGCAACGAACGGGCACATCAAGCTATAGAAACATATATATACGATGTGCGCAGATATATCGGAAGTTACATTGCCCTGCTCGGTGGCATTGATGTTCTCGCATTCACGGCCGGGATAGGACAAGGTTCTGATGTTATCAGGACAAGAGTCTGCGCCAACCTCGAAAATTTCGGAATTATTTTAGACGAAACTATTAACACCGGAAAGATAAATGTATCCGAAGACCTCAAAATAAGTCTGCCTGCTTCTGTTCCTGTTTGGGTAATAGCAACAAATGAAGAATGGCAGATAGCAACGGAGGCAAGAGATTTATTCTCTTCTAGATAGACTTCTTTCGTTTTTGATGAAAGTATAGAGCAATTCTGAGAACGAACACCAAAATGACAAACACCATTAGAATTAAACTATGCGGTGGAAGTCCATTTGGTTCGGAAAGCCAGTTCGTCCAAACATTAAATCTCTTTAGTCCGAAATGAATAACGATTAATGCATAAGCAAAATAGCCAAGATATCTAAGCTGTTTTCGCCACATTAGTCCCCCAAGTTCAAGCATTGAGTATTTATTTGAAATGATTGTCATATAGGCAAAAATTCCAAGCGAGGCCAAGGCAGAAAGGAAGGCCCAAGAATTCGAGATTAGCATTTCCCCCACTCGCCAATTGTATTCTAAATCAAAACTTGGCTGAGGAGCTGATGGAATCAATAAATAGTTAACTAATGAGAACAGTGAATGACTGAAAACATAGTAAAAACCTACAAGACCTAGGTATTTTCGGTAGACAACTTTTGTATCTACAAAATTCCAAAAGTAAGTGAGTCCGGAAAGTGCAAAAGACAAACCAATTAAATACATGCCGGTAAAAGAAAACACTATGTTGAGTTGATAAACATCGAGCCTTATCCCTTTTACAGTTTGGTATGCTGCAAGGAGAAAAACGAGCACAAACGAAAAAAGTATTGTGTTAACCCAATAACGGTTATCGTTGGGTTGAGTTATTTTCGCGGTGATTTTGTTGTGCTTTTCAGCAAAAGTACCGGTAGCCATATTTATTAGTACATTAAAATTCCGGAGACGACAACCCCTGCAGTTTCTGTACGCATGATTGGAAGATCTAAATGGATTGGCACATATCCTGTAGCAACAGCCTTGCCGATTTCGGTTTGACTAAACCCTCCTTCTGGTCCAACCATGGCAATTACCCTATCTTGATTCTGTATTGATTCTTTGAACTTTGCAATGTCCACAGATCCTTCGTGCTCTCTTGAAACAAGCACTGCTTTATGATCTGCTTTGGTATTTAGTACCTTTACTATGTCGTCAGCAATTGCTAGTTCGGGAACATAAAGCCTTTCACTTTGCCTTGAGGCTTCTTGCAGAATTTTATTTTTTCTGACTATTTTATCGGGGTGATTATCTGGTTTTCCTTGGCTTCGTTCTGCCTCAAAAACAATAAATGCCGAAACTCCAACTTCTGTATTCATGCGCAAAATATCGTCGATCTTGCCAGCTTTTGGTCTTGCTTGCGCAAGTATTAATGTTGGTGAATTGGGTCTGTCAAAAAATGTTGATGCAGAGATTGAAAACTCCACTTCTCTCTTTGTAGCTTTGGTGACTTGTGCGTTAAAGAGATTGCCTAATCCATCAAAGAGTTCGATATTTTCACCAACCCTAATTCTTAATACAGAGCCTAAGTAATAAACAGTTTGAGGATCAGATATTATTCCTGAGTTGTCGTTTAGTTCGTCTGGCGAAACATATATTCTATGCATCTAGTTTATTTGATCATTGAAGCAAATAGACCTCCGGATATTATCAACCAAAAAGCCGGATAGAGCGCATCAATAAATAGAAGCTTCCAGGATTTTTTAGAGAATAAAAATTGGGTCATCATTGCAAAAAAGACAGGAATGGAAAGCAGGAAGCCAATAAATAATCCCTGTCCAAAATCTTTAGCTTGTAAAAAGATTACAAAGTTTGCCAAAACAAGCGCACTAAGAATAGAGCCGATAAAAACTAAGGCCAATGTTGAAGGCTTTAGCTCAAGTTCTGAGCTTGAGAACTTAAGTTCTTTCATCCAAGCTTTTCCGAAAAGTCCTTCTGAGTACCAAATAAAACCTAGTACCTGCGCAATTATTGCCGAGCCTAGAATTAATAACCAGTTAACTTCTAGCGTGAACTCCATAGGTAGGTATTAAAAAATAAATTTTACGGACTATTGTTCGATAAAATCGGCAATAGTTGTAGCTTCCATTTTATCCGAAATATAGTCACGAATCTCTTTAAAAACAGAAGTTAGTTTCTTTTCTTTTTCGATTGGGCTATTTGAGAAGAAGAACTGTGATACTGATTCAATAGGTGCAAGGGCACCATCCATAAGTCGAATAATTTCTGCCAGAGTGATTTTTTCTGCGGGCTTAGCAAGTTCATGGCCTCCGCTGTAACCCCTTTTCGATCTTAAGTATCCAGCTCTACTTAAGGCAACCAAGATTTGTTCCAGATACTTTTTCGATAGGTCATATTGATCAGAAATTTCTTGCGACCTTACGGGTCCGTCTTTCTGTTCTCTGGCAATTTTAATTAGGGACAGAAGCGCATACTCGCTCTTTGTCGTTAGACGCATGAAAGTATTAACTAATGTAAATGTGCATGTGCGTGCCCAGCGTCTTTACCTACACCCGACTTGGAAAAGATCCATGCGGCAAGCACTGTTGTAATTGGTACTGCAAGCACCAAGGCGCTACTTCCAACTAAGGTTCTAATCACTTCTTCGATAATGAACTCACTATTAAAGGTTAACCAAAGCGGAACGCCGTTATTTAGGGAGAAAAGCAGTAGTATCGGGAAAGATGAGCCAATATAGGCAAGAACCAGAGTATTGACTAGAGACACAATATGTTCTCTACCGATAGATATTCCGCTTTCGTAAAGTTTCTTGAAGTTCATTTTGGGATTGGCGCGCTTGAGTTCTTCGATTGCAGCAGACTGAGCTGTGGTTACATCATCAAGAACTCCAAGCGCGCCAAAGATTATTCCCCCAAGCAACAGGCCTTTTAGATTTATCCCATTTGAACTACTAATGGTTAGAAGAATAGCCTCTTCGGATCCTGTACCAAAAAGTCTTGCCACATCAACAAATAATACTGCCAAGAAAGCAGCGATACCTATAGAGATTAATGTTCCCGCAAGAGCAACAGTGATCCTTTTATTTACTCCATGAGCAAGATACATAGAAACTGAGGCTATCATAAGCGCACCTATCAGGCTAATGGTCATTGGATCATCTCCAAGCACAATAGAAGGCACAACATAGGTAATAAGCACATATATTGTGAATCCAAGACCGATAATAGAAGTTATCCCTTTCCAACCTGCAAAAACTACAGTCAGTCCAAAGAAGACTACAAAAAGGAGCATTATCGAGGGGAATCGATATTTATCAGAGATGAAATAAAGTTGTTCCTCTCCTTCGCCTGTTGAGGTAATGACAAGTTCTTCACCTACAAAAACAGTTTGTGCCTGTTCTGAACCAAATTGAATATCATTGCGGATCTCAATGGTGTCTCCCTTTCTGTCTCCGCTGTTGACCTTAACCTTAATTTCTTGAAATGGATACCTTGTTCCTCCAACCTCTATACTCCCTTCGTTCGTAATTTCTGTTACGACTGCGGTTTCAAATTTACTACCGGTTGAATCGGCAATCTCTGTTCGCATTCCCGATTCTTTTTCACGACGGGCAATATCTGCCTGAGAGAAAGCCAAGAAACTGAAAACAGCAACAAACAGGATTGCTATCACGGCCATTGGGTGTTTTAGTTTTGAGATAAGCACAGACTCGAGCGTAATAATGCTTTCTTCCTGTTTTATCTCCTTTTCTTCTGCCATAAAGCAATGATAACAGAAACATGCTACTTTGTTACACCCTAGATTAAATGTATAATCTGAACATGAAACCAGCAATCGAATTCCATAAGGTTAATATCAGCAGGAACCAGCAAAGAATTCTTTCCGGTGTTAATTTTCAAATTGATACAGGACATTTTGTATACATTATTGGTACAAACGGCTCTGGGAAAAGCACGCTTATTCACGCTTTATTAGGACTTACAGAAATCGAATCCGGTGACATTAGAATCTTCGGAAAACTAAATACTCAAGATAATGTTGCAGCTCATATAGGTTATGTACCTCAATACTCCGGCATAGATAGAAACTTTCCGATATCCGTAACAGAAATGATTGATCTAACCTGCACCAAGGGTTCGGGCTGTCCAACTGATGCTAAGGGCCACCTAGAATTCTTTAATGCCGGACACTTGGCAGACAGGCCAATCAGAAACCTCTCCGGAGGAGAATTTCAAAAAGTGCTGATAGCCAGAGCCTTAGTAAACAATCCAGACATTGTTATACTTGATGAACCCGTCAATAATCTAGATCAGCAAAGTCAAAAGAACTTGCTACATAAACTGAAAGAGCTTTCACAAAAGCAAAATAAAACAATAATCATCATATCGCATGACCATCACTTGATCGAAGGCGAAGACTACATTCTCAGTATATGTGAAGGCTCGGTTAAACCGTTAAACGGATCTATAGTCGAAAAAACAAATCATAAACATGAATGAACTACTTGAAGTAATACAGCTACCTTTTATGCAAAGAGCAATTATAGGCGGAATCATCGTCTCTATTCTCTGCGCAATTGTTGGTGTATTTGTTACACTTCGGAAAGAATCATTCCTTGCAGATGCCGTATCTCATGCATCTTTAGCAGGAGTAGCTTTAGCTTTCTTAGTTGCCGGTCAACCAACTGTATTTGCCTTAATCACCGGAATAATCATGTCTACAGGAATAGTTTTTCTAAAGAAAAGGACTACCGTATCGAGCGATGCACTAATTGGAATTGTTTACTCCTTCTTGTTTGCCCTAGGTATAATTATTATAAGCGCCGTTCCCGGATACAAACCTGAACTGACAACTTATCTGTTCGGCTCGCTATTATCTGTCGGCAAAGATGACATTACACTGTCACTAATAGTATTTGTAATAGCAATCTCGATCTTCTCGATCTTCTATAGGCAATTTCTTTTTCTAACCTTTGACTCCGAATCTGCTTATCTGCATGGAATACGAACCAGTAAACTTGAATACCTGCTTGCGATTTTAACCAGTATAACAATAATTATTTCTATCAAAATTGTTGGAATTATTTTGGTAACTGCAATGTTGCTCATTCCGGCAACTTCCGCACGAATGCTTTCTAAGTCTTTTAAAACTATGATTCCATTTTCAATTGTACAAAGTGTTTGCTCAGTTATAGTCGGAATTGCATTTGCCTTCTTCTTTAACCTTCCAATCGGAGCAACAATTGTTGTAGTCTCTGGATTAATAATTGCCTTAATCTTCTTGGCAAAGATGCTTACTACAAGATAGACATTTGTAACAATTCTCCTATATCTAATCAGTAATTAGATCTGGATTTGGCTCATCGGTGAGAATACGATTAGCGCCAATGCCTTCTGTTTTTGCCAAATGATCGGCTATTAAAATATCTATTGCTTCATCAGCTACTAAGGGATTGACAATCATGGATAGGATACTATCGGGTAAGTGCTTGTATACAGGCAAGGATTCGTAATATGCTTTCCTTTCGGACACTGCTTGTTCTTGAAGAATCTTTGCTCTTCTATCTTCGTCAGGTAATTGTAAATCGAAATCGCTTTCCCCCATTATTGAATAATTACTCAACTAATTAGTATGCTATATTAAATCGATTAATAGATTTTAAAACTGCTGTATGCACTATAATTATAAACTACCAGAGGCTACAAACGAAAAACATTCAGAACCGGTCAAAGACGACAAAAGGCTAATTAAAACCGTCACCTTCTTTGGTGACTCAGCAATTCCAGAAGGAGATCCAATTTACGAATCAGTCTGGTCTGCTGCTCAATTTTTAGCTAAAAACGACTACGCAATTGTAAATGGGGGTGGTCCAGGAATTATGAAGGCCGCCACGGACGGCGCAGAATCTGTTGATGGAAAAACAGTTGCTATATATTGGCAACCAAAGCTTGCTTCATTCTTCGAAGGGAAAAACCTGGCAAATGTAACAGACGAATCCGAAACTTTCTCCAACTATCTGATTAGAACACTCGGCTTAATTGAATATGGCGATGCCTATGTAGTTTGCAAAGGAGGAACTGGAACAATATCCGAATTTGGCATGGTATGGGCTTTGGCCAAACTCTATTACGGGTGTCATAAGCCAGTAATTTTGTACGGCGAATTCTGGGATGAGATAATCGAGTCCTTTCAAAAGAATATGTATATTGACGAGATTGAGGCTGGAGTTCTCTATCAAGCCAATACACCCGAGCAAATACTAGAGCTACTTCAAAAGCACGAGCAGAAAATCGCACATTGTAACGGTAGAAAGTTTAACGGCGACGAAGCTGGTTTTGTACTTGGGTCAGAAACAAAAACCACTGTTTCATCATATAATGCCGAAGCTTCGTCATATCATGCACAGCATGCAGGAAGGCTTGTTGCTCAAGATCAACTAGATCACTTTATGCAGCTTGTTCACCCACCGGCAAAAGTACTTGATGTTGGTAGCGGTGCAGGACATGATACTGCCTACCTAAGCAGTAAGTATTCGGTAACTGGTGTCGAGATATCAGAAAAATTTGCACAAATTGCCCGATTTGAACACCCAGAAATCGAATTTATCAATGCCGATATCACAACCCACGATCTTGGAACAAATGTATACAAAGGAATCTGGGCTAGAAACTCGTTACATCACATACCCGAAAGAGATATGGATAAAGTCTTTTCTAAACTTTCAAATGCGCTTGTCGAAGGAGGATATCTCTATATGATAGTTCGTGAAGGCGAAGGCGAGCACATTGAAACAGATGTCAAAAACTATTTAAAGATAGAAAAATTCTATCATCTCTTTAGCGAACAAGAGATTAGAAATCGTGCAGAACTTGCGGGAATGAATGTGATTAGTATCGAACGCAACCAGCGAAGTCACAAATGGATTATTGCAGTTTTACAAAAAAAGTAATCATTTTTTGTTAAGCAGATTTAGCAGTTGTTCAATATTCATATCATTTCGGTGAATTGTGTTGTGATACCACCACTCGATCCCCCAAATCCAGACTGTCTCTATTGAGGTAGTCTTAGCTAGCTGAATATGTTCCTCTGCTCGCTGTAGATTCATCGACTTTGTCTGTTCAGCTCTAGACATGCTTAATATCGAGCCTGGCCCCCAAGGTTCAAGCTGAAGCTCTGCAATTATTATATCTTTTCCGATTTTCTCAAACCTTGATTTGTATTCTTGATTAGCCAATCTTTGATCAATGTATCTATGCAGAACATTGTCGTAGACGAAAGGATAAATATTTATGCCGACAATATCAGCTAGCTCTGCTTCTGTTTTAATCTGCCCTTTTTCTGCAGATACCGTTATGGTTATTGGTCTTTGGTCAAGATTACGAACAGATTCTACTGCTCGACGCAGGTATTCGGGTGTA
Source organism: candidate division WS6 bacterium OLB21 (assembly GCA_001567305.1). Lineage (GTDB taxonomy): Bacteria > Patescibacteriota > Dojkabacteria > B142 > OLB20 > OLB21. The sequence continues at coordinate 72,494 of JYPD01000012.1, forward strand.
AGAACATAATCTGTAATGCCAAAATTAAGTAACGGCTCGTTCTCAATCTGCCAGCTTGTAATATGATCAATATCTTTGTACCTATCGACTACCCTCTCGATAAAATATATTGCACGATCCTCAAGATATTCTCTGCTTTTGTTTCTTGCCCAATCCGGTTCATGGTATTCCGGCCACCTTGGAACCTTTCGTCCTACCGCCAAAGTGATTTTAAGTCCTCCTTTACCAGCAATTGCGACTAGCTTATCAAGAGCTTCGAAATTGAATTCATGAGGAGAAGTTTCGATTGTATCCCAATATGCACAAAGCCTAACTTCGGAGAAGAAGCCATAATTTGCAAGAACTGCCAATGTTTCGTTGGAATCAAGCCCCAGTTCCAGAGCGAATTTATGGCTGAATGTAAAACCCCAGCTTTGCTTATTTGGTTTCGACATCTAATTCCCAACTAGTTACGATTGGTAAGGCCGGCCTACCTTGCAGATAGTCTTCTGAATAGTCTGTTACAGTAAGGCCCAATAGTCTTGCCTGCTCTCTTATCAAGTTGCCTATATATATAATACTGTTTTCATAGTACTCGCGTAACAAGGGATTGTCTAAACTATTTGCTATCTGCAACTTACGCTGCAATGATTCATATTTTTTTCTTAAATATCTGTTGCGATTCTTTCTTGAATCTTCCTCATCAGAATCTTGTCCGTTGGAACTGATCCTTACATTAGCTTTCTTTCTTCGGCGAGATTTGTCAGACTTCATAGCATCAATCTGATCGTTTATGGCACAGATATCAGTTTCGATGAATGGTCTATCAACAAGTGCATCCAGTGCATCTACTATCTCGTTAGGCAATAACAGGGTTATCCGTTGAACCGGCAATTGGGCTTCTTTAGTGGCAAGCAACAATTTCTCTTTGCCGATCTGGCATCGAGAAGGCGTTCTTGGTGCAAAATAATCAAAGGCTACAGCTGAGCTGGTTTCATCGACGGGTATAACGGAGACTGCTATCGAGCCTGCAAATTTGCTTTCATAGTCCCCCGTTAAAAGTATGCTTCTTCGCCTGACTTGATCTGGCATATTGAACAAATCAGGACTTTTTGGTAAGGCCGAGTTAACATACCTTCTGACCAGAGCCGCTTTTCTTTGTGGATCCTCTTCTCTTTGAATTTCGTTTAAAATAACTTGCAGATAATCGTTGGGTTCCAACACTTCATAATCAGACAGAAACGCTTCTGATCTCCTTATTGCAAATCTCATTATCTCGCTTCTGGAGTATGGATCAGCTAATAGAGCGAACTCAGTATAGTAATTGCCGTCGCTGAACCGCTGAAATTCTAAATCATCGTTTTCTTGATACCAATGCGAAGCCAGAAAAGGAGCAATAGATCGGTAATTATTGCTATCTCTTAAATCATCTCTAAACTCTCCTTTAAAAGTGGCTGCAATTCTTGCCTTCTGTAGATATCTTATGGGATTACTGAAATCCGTTTCGTTAAGCTTTGCATCAATTGGAGCTAGCAAGAAGCCCTCAGGCTCTGTAGCAATAACTCCAGTCTTTCTTTTTGTAAATATCTCGTCCAGATGACTTCTAATAAAGCCGATTACATCGCTAGCTGTTCCGGGAGTAACCTTCACAAAAGGCAAAACTAAAGTAACCTCGCCGAAAGGGTCAATATTTCTTGGCGTTGTTTGTAGATAAGCCCTGCTCGCATAGAGTTGTGCAATATCTGTATATGAGATATACCTTTCGTCTACGAGTCTCTTAGCTATAAGATCAAGACTTGTATCTCTAAGATCTGGTGGCAAAAATTCCATATTACTTGGTTTTGAATATTGGCGAAGTATACAATAACTGCGATTGATTACAAAACTCAGGCTTTAGCGTAAAATCAGAGAATGAAGATTGCGACCTACCTCTCCAAAAATCGATTCCTATTGATTGGGATTCTGCTACTCATATTTCTTCGGATCCCTTCATTATTTGAGCCTATGTGGTATGTCGACGAAGGTATGTATGCAACAATTTCTCGGCACCTCAATAATGGGTACAATTTATACACAGAAATTTACGATCACAAACCCCCCTTATTGTTTTATATCTATGCCCTGCTGGGAGACGATCAAATTCTTTTTAAGGCAAGATTGGTAAACATTCTGCTCGGAATAATCAGTATTATTGGGATTTTTGCTTTCGCCAAAAAGTATTTTAGCCCAAGAGTTGCAAAAACTGCCTTCTTATTTTCTGCCGTTTTACTTGGATCTCCTATCATTGAAGGCAATATAGCCAATGCTGAGAACTTTTTTCTCCCGCTAACAATCTGGGGCAGTTATTTTGCTCTAAGTAACAACAAAAAATAATATTTTTAGCAGGAACAATGTTTGGCATAGCTTTTATGATCAAATTCCATCCCCTGTTAACCCTTTGTGCAGTCCTTTTCTATTACCTTCTTTCCGACTTCAATAAGCGCAAGCAACTTCTACAAAAGCTTATGCCTATATGTCTGGGGTTTCTTGTACCGATATTAATTACCGCCATTCTGCTGATTCTATCTGGAGACCTAGTCTCATTTATTGATGCTGCCTATCTTGACGCCTTTAGGTATGCCGGCGAGATTCAATCAGGCAATCTAATTGGACAAATATTGCAAAGTACGGTTTTTAAGACTGGAATGTTAATTTTCGCTCTTGGTCTGATATTTATTCAATTTAAGCGGAACCGAATCTCTAAGCAGACCCTGTTAATAATTAGCCTGCTTGTGTTTGAACTATACGCAGTTTTTTCTTTCAGGAAGAGCTTATTATCATTATTTTCTCCAAGCCGTTTTTTCCATCTCGATTTTTCTTGCAATCTATATGCTACGGATTAGGCAAGCAAATCTTCAGCATCAACTTGTGCAGATGCTGGCACTTTTCGGTGTAGTCATATCTGTATTCTATTATTTCAACAACCTCAGTTGGAGGGACTATAAAAGAGAAAACCGTTCACTTCCAGATAATTTGTTTGCCATCGAGTACTATACTAACTTTCTATCATATCTTGGTGGACAAAAAGATTCTGCTTCATACAATTCGTTCTTTGGACCCGAAGCCGAAAAGGCTGAAATTCTTAACCAGTCATTATCCGACGAAAATCGGAATCTCTATATTTATGCGGACTATGCCTGGGCATATGTTGCAGCAGAAAAGTTCTCTCCAACGCGAATATTTGTAGCGTTTCAAATATTTTATTCTCGAGAATATAGGGAACAAACGATCAACGAAATTGAACAAAAGCAGGTCGAATATATTGTCGCAGAAAAAGGTAGACACAAATTTAAAGAACTTAGAGAATTACTTGCGAAAGACTACTCATTAAGCTTTGAGAATATGTACTTTGAGTACTATCAAAAGTCTAGGCTAGATTAAGTCGAAGGTTTTTGATTTTGTTAGATCTGTTCCAGGATTTGACTTGTGCCTCTCTTTTCAAAGCTTCCGACAAAGATCCCACAACTTCTGTGTAAATTATCTTTGCAGGTCGTCTTGAAGCAACATACCTTGAACCTTTGCCTTGCAGATGCTGCTTAAGTCTTTCTTGCGGATCTTGGGCAATCCCTGTATACAATGATCCATCAACACATAAGAGGACATAGAGATGATAAATTTTCGTCACAGAATGTTATAATATGTAATGGGTATATTAAGACTGACACATCAAATCATTAAACAAGGAACTACCGAGAGAGAAGTTCCTTCCCATTCGTCTGCATTGAATCACAATTGCGTTAGAGAGGCAAGTTCAATTATTCGTTCAGGTATAGAATCGGGCATGATTGATTTAAACATAATTGCTTGCCAAGTTCAGCGCCTACTTGAACTAAAAACACATCATATCAGCGGATATACCCATGAGCCAGATACCAGAGTAAGAATCGGAATGGCTTCATTTAATAGCACCGCCACAGAACTTTCTGAGACCTTTGAAATCCCTGTCTTTTCGATCTATAAAATTATTGATGAGGTGCACTCTGCCATATATCATTTACTTCGGGATCAAGAAGGATTCGACCTAGAGTCATTAAACGCTGGAGCCCAAATAAAGCTTCGTGAGTTCGCAGGTATTCAAAAAAATTATGGATGATGCTGAACATTATCTATCAGACAACCACTTTGCAGATATTATTGCCGACACACCATCTTTAGGAATGTTACTTTGGAGTCAACAAGAACACAGCAGTATCCTTCCATTGTTAGATGGACTTGGTATTCGTTACGAAACACCAAGAAATGTTGACTCATCTTTTAGGCGTCTGCTTAGCGAAGGTTACAACAATGGCAATTTAACACTTCTGAGAAGGGTCTTATATGCTTATCAATCGCAGAACCCAAGTCCTATGAATTCAAACGGAGCCATGATCGGAGATATCCTTGAAAGAACTGCACTCTGGGCATTTGGTAATGGGAGAGAAAAGAATATTCGACTTAAATCTAATACAAGACACGCGTTAACTTATCTTTGTGTGATGCAGTTTATAAAAGATCTGAATAATAGGGACATAATAGATAACGGCATTGAAAATTTCTACACAATGCCCGAAAGAGATGGCTTAGACATCACAACGATTGCAGTTCCAAATGACTGGGTTATAGCAAACTCAAGACTTGACGCTTACCGATCCAAAAACGGGAGCTACCGATTTAGAATTCGCCCAGAAGACTTTTTTATTGATACACCAAACCTTTCTCGTACTTTAGATCTGTTTCTATTTGACTATCTAAAAAAAAATAGAGGTGAAGTCGTTTCTGCAATAGGTTCTCTTCTTGGATTTTCAGACAATACAGCCCGCAAAGTTTATGACCAACTTAAAAGGGTTGCCGATTTTGCCTTGATGGTAGACCATACCCCAAATAGACTTGATATCCCAAGTCGTCTTGCCTCTCAAAACATTGATGCAGTTTACAATAGAATAAAACAAGTAGTTTCTAGCTCTACTAGATAGCAACCTCCCGCGTTGAAATATGTATCATCTTTGAGAGCTCTGCCCTATCAAATAGCCATTCGATTGGAACCCAAATCTCTGCTCTTCTGAAAGGGAAATTACTATCGATAATACGAAGCTCGTAGTGACCGCTTTGATCCATTCGATACGAGTCAATAAGGACAGCGTGAAGACTTGCATCGGCATCAACTTCGTTTAATTCATACATAAACTCTCCATACTTTATATTGGCTACTACCACAGAGTTCACAGAAATTAGAGGAAGCAGAATACCAGCAAAATTCAAGACATCTTCTTCTCTTTCGGTTGCATTGAATAAGTTTGCCAAAGCAACCCTCGTCTGTAGCAGACTTGTCCCCCAGTGGTTGTCGTTGATCAACGACATGGTAACTCTTTTGTAGGTTGTGGCATCAATTGTATTCGGATCTTGATTTTTGTAGAACCTAGCAATGCCGGTGGGATCAAAACTATGAATATACGAACCAAAATCGTCAATAAACTCATTTTGAGTTAGGTAATGATTGAATAATCTTCGATGAGTATCTTTGATCCTTAGGGCTTCCAACGCATTCATCATTGCGACCGGAAGACACGAGGGACGATCTTCTTGTGGTAAGTAATCTCTAGGGCCTCTCTGAAATGATGTTAGTTCAGTTTGGGTATCAAAACGAACCTTCTTACCTTCAAGGTACCAAGCTCTGTTCTCATTATTAGAGTCTACACCAGAAGCAGTTAACCCATCTGGCCTACCTACTTGTTCCCCTGTTTGTGTGTTTAAAGTCTCTAGCATATACATATTTATTATATATACAGTATATCACCAGAGAGGGATAAATCAAAATAACACAATGCAAAACATACTAGTTATTTGGGGATTTGTCCTTATGCTTACAACGACCAGTAAGCTTGAGTTCAAGACCTTCTATCTCAAACTCTGGTAATGATAAGGTTTTTAGAATTTTCTGTTTATTAATATTAAAGTGGTAAACCCTACCACAACTTGAGCAAACAGCATGCTGATGATCATCTTCAGATAGCTCATAATGAATTTCATCCTTGTCAATCAATACTTCACGAAGTATACCTTCACGCACCAGAACGCTGAGATTTCTATAAACTGTCGCAAGATCAACCTCGTTGATAAGCTTGTTGTGTAAATCTTTAGCTGTAAAAAGCTCAGCTTGCGGAAGATTATTTAGTATTAGTTTTCTTTGTTTTGTGTTTCTCATATTTGCAAATGGTTTGCATTAGTGTTAACATGCTTATTGCAAATCAGTTGCATTAATTATACTAGATATTAGCTAAAACATACAATGAAAATTGCTTTTGTAGGTAAGGGCGGAAGCGGAAAAAGTACCCTTACTGCACTGTTTATAAAACATCTGCTAAAAACATAACAAAAACAAATACTGGCCATTGATGCCGACATTAATATGCACCTAGCAGATCTTCTTGGAATTGAACTTGATCACTCTCTTAATCTCTCAGAATCCAAAATGTTTTAACAATAAAAGCACATCTTGCCGGCAACAATCCCAGAATAAAGAAGCCTTCCCAAATTGTTAAAACTACACTACCTGCGAAGGGGTCAAATTTAGTATTCATTAAAAAAACCGATAGCCTACTTAAGCAGTTTAGCCAAAACTTTGGAGCCGATAATTTTTTTATGCATGTAGGAACTTATGAACAGGAAGATATCGGTGAAAGTTGTTACCATTCTAGCCTAGCTATACTTGAATCGCTACTTTCCCATACTATAACTGACGATAATCACCTGCTTGTAACAGATATGACAGCAGGAACCGACGCTTTTGCTGGATCCTTGCATGCTCAATTCGATTTAATAGTTATGGTGGTTGAACCGACTCAAGAAAGCACATTGGTTGCCAAACAATACAAAGCACTAGCCGAAGCCGCAAATGTCAAACAGTTCGTAACTTTCTTAGCAAACAAGATTGAGGATGAAGAAGATGTCTTGTACCTACAATCAGAACTCGGAACAGAAGTGATTGGCGAAGTTCCATACAGCAAAGAAATTAAAATTCAACGCAGAAGCGGCAAGTCTGTGTTTGATCTACCTGTTTCAGTGGATCAGGCCTTTGACAGGATTACAACTCTAGCACAAAAAAATCGAGCAGAAATAACTACGAGATTAAAGCTTCTAATTGAACTACACAAAAAGCATGTTCAAGCCGACTATATTGTTTCAAGACACGGAAACCTTCTTGACCAGATTGACGAATCTTTCAATTACGAAGGAATAAGTTACTAAAAATAATGCAGTCGCTTTTTTTAGAACCCAAATTAACTGGTCAACAAGCACAACTGCTTGCCGATAGGGATCTTCTTTGGCAGATTTATCGTTCTGTAGGACAAGCGACAAATATCGTATTCCCGCAAATAGTTGTAGAAAACCTTAGGTTATTCGACAATGCTTTGTCAGAGCTGGGCGTCAAAAGCGAAATTTACTATGCACATAAACCCAATAAATCTATCTCTATTGCCAGAGAACTAGCCTTATTGAAGTCGGCAAAAATAGACATTGCATCGTATGGCGAACTAAAGTCTGCTCTCAACGCAGGATTTAACGGAAGCAGAATAGAAGCAACAGGACCAAAAGACAGCTTTTTTCTTGCACAGCTTCTTCTACATAAGGCAACTATTAATATTGACAGCTTATCTGAGCTACAAAAGATAATTAACCTTAAGAAAAAAATCGGCTTCGAGGATCAAACACAAATATTTGTGAGACTTGCCAAACCATCAGGTCTAAATACTGAGAAGGATTCTCGCTTTGGTATACCCGACAACGAAATAGACTCCCTGTTTTCAGAACTTGATAAATACAGGGCAGAGATACGATTCAAGGGTTTCTCCTATCATCAAAATAGCTATACCCCCAGTTCAAGAATCCTTGCTCTCGAGAGAACAATTTTATTGACTCTCGAGGCACTCAAAAAAGGTTTGACGCCAGAATCAATCAATATCGGAGGTGGTTTTAAGATCAATTACATAGCGAACCGAAATCAATGGCAGGATTATGTTTCTGGCGTAATTGCAGGCATTCTGGGAACAGGAAAACACCTGGGGTGGAACAAAACAGGTCTTGGCTACTGGAACGAAAACGGAAAAATACGCGGAAGCCAAAACTTTATGAATTTCTATCAAAATGAAGACCAGTACGAGCAATTAAGTAGCCTTCTCTCACAGAAGTCAACAAAACTTGGAGGAACATTTGCCTCCACCCTCTCTGAAATGATGCTATCGCTTTGCATTGAACCTGGCCGTTCTATGTTGGACCAGGCCGGCATGACAATTGCAGAAATCATCGACATAAAGAAATCCGCAAACGGCGAAAACATTTTGGTGATGAATATAAACCGTTCTCAACTCGACTCGTTTGAACAGGAATACATGCTAGATCCAATATTGGTAAAACCTTTAGAAAGCAAAGAAATTGAAACAAGCGATGCTTTCCTTGCAGGCAACCTCTGCCTTGGTAGTGATTTCATAAGCAAACGCAGAGTCTTCTTTAAAAGCAGACCAGAAGTTGGTGATCTACTAATATTTACAAATACCGCAAGCTATTTAATGGACTTTGCCGAGAGCAATACGCTTCAACAACCAATAGCTCCTAAAATAGCCGTATACAAAAAAGAAGATAAACTCTTCTTCACTAGGGACGAAAATTACTTCTCAATATAATAAAATGCTGTACAAGAATATTACTGAACTAATCGGCAATACTCCACTTCTGAAGATTGATAGGACGGTACATGGCATTCCCAACCTGAACCTTTATGCAAAACTAGAGTATATGAATCCGTTTGGATCAGTTAAAGATAGAGCTGTCTGGGGTATTTTAAGACCTGACTTGGAAAAGATTCAAAAAGATGGCAGCAAGGTGTTAGAGATGTCGAGTGGCAATACAGCCAAGGCTATTCAATCTATCTGCAGTCAGTATGGCATACCTTTCAAAACTATTACAAATAGAATCAAGGTACAAGAGGTAAAGGATACACTTCTACTTCAAGGTGTTGAAATAGAGGAATTGCCGGGTAGCAGCGACTGCCATGACCCAAACGATCCGAACGATCCGCTTGTCTATATTCATAAAGAATTAACTGATCGATCGCAAAAAAATATTTTACATCTCAGTACAATAACGAAAGAAATCTGCAGGAGCATTATGAAACGACCGGAGCCGAAATCCTTGCCGATTTAACCAAAGTAGATTATTACTTTGCAGGACTAGGAACAACAGGGTCCTCTAGAGGACCTGCTTCTAGAATACGAGAGAGAGATACGCATTTAAAGATGATTGGTGTTGTGGCTAAAAAAGATGATTATATTCCGGGAATAAGAACAAAAGATGAGATGTATGAAGTCGGCCTTTTACAACCCGACTTTTATGATGAGATTGTTGACATCTCCGCAAAAGATGCCACAGAAGGCATGATTGAACTCATCAGAAAAATGCGGGGTTCATAGTGGACCAACAGGAGGTGCTGTTTACCAGAAAATTAAGCAATACTTTCGGGATAATCCAATTCGTGAAGAATTAGAGATAAATGCCGTCTTTATTGTTTGCGACAGAATGGAGAATTATATAAGTTATGTAAAAGAAAGACAGCCCGAAATCTTTGGGGAAGATTCAAGAATAAGCTGGAAAGATAGATCAGATGATACTAAGCAAGCGACCGAACTGGAGCCAACACAAGCTTCGGAATTGATTCACGATCCGAGTTGGCTTGTTGTCGACACAAGAAGCCCCTTAGCTTTTAAGAGTGCTCACATTGCTAATTCATTAAACATTGCCTATGACCATTTAGATAAGATGCTCAATGACGGCAATCCGTTTTGTCTTAGCAACAAACTGCTGTTTGTGTGCGCGCTTGGTGAGAAATCTAGAAAAATTGCTTCGTACTGCGAACAGGCCGGCAGTAAAGCATATTCTCTTGCAGGTGGAATAACTTCTTGGAGGGATAAAAATCTACCATTAGAAAGAGATTTATGAATAAACTAGAGAATCTTAAATCCAAGTTTCCATTTTTTGTCAACAATCCGGGGATAACCTACCTTGATAGTGCTGCTACGACTCACAAACCAAATTCGGTTATCAAGATAGTAAATGACTATTACTGCAAGAATAACGCTAATGCCGGTAGAGGCATATACTCTCAAAGCTTGAAGTTAGAAAATGATGTAGAAGATGTGCGCGAAAAGGTTGCAAAATTTATCAACGCAAAAATTGATAACATAATCTTCACCTCAGGTGCGACATCTGGAATAGAACAGATCTCAAATCTATTACTCCCTTTATTCAATGACGGAGACGAAATCATCTTTTCACCTTTCGACCATAAATCCTTGATACAACCTTGGCATCGGACTCAACAAGTTGCAAGGAACTTTGGACAAGTAATCAAACTAATCCCCTATTCTTACAAAGAATCAGGTGAAGCAAATTTACCAGAAATCAGAAATTTTGTTAGCAATAAAACAAGAATAATTGCCACCACTCAGCTTCATAATATTTATGGCGAAATAACCGATGTTGCACAGCTTAAAGGTCACACACAAGATGCATTAGTATGTCTAGATGCAACGCAGAGCGTATCGCACGGAATTCTAGATGTGGAAGATCTTGGTGCAGATATAACAGTATTTTCTGGTCACAAAATGTTTGCCAGTCAAGGAGTAGGTGTTCTTGCTTTGAGCGATAGAGCAAAAGCTGTCCTTAGTCGGAGTGCTCGTATCCTAGGTTCGGAAACATTGCGATCAAATCTTGAATCGGGAACACAAAACTGGGCGGGGATCTTAAGCCTCAAACCCGCAATTGAGTTTATCGAAGAATTAGGAAGTAACAATATTCATAAACACCTTGCGTACCTCACCCAGCTTATTGTGCAAGGATTAAGAAATTTCAAGAAAGTTGAATTTACAAAGGTTCCGGCATACTGGAGATGCGCCGACGGGTACGGGATAGTCTCATTCAATGTTGCCGGTTTAGAGCCAAGCGAGCTAGGTTTTATTCTCAATGAGCAGAACATATGTGTGCG
>JYPD01000013.1 GCA_001567305.1 candidate division WS6 bacterium OLB21
CTACAAATCTGGCAATTTCAACAATTCTTCTTGTATTTTTATTCTTAATTGAGGACAAATTAATGTATTTGTGTTCAAATTTTAGAAACTCGTTATCGAGAACTCTCGATTTCAAAACACCGGCAATACCAATCCAAATCCAGAAAATTATCAGGTGAAGCTCTGTTGTCCAGCTTAATGCAAACACAACGATACTTGCGGGAACAAATGTTAGAACAGATTTTGAAAGTGCTTTCTCGTAATCATTCTTGCTTGTTTTAAGAACTTTAAATTGATCTCTAAGAATTACTAGAAGCAAAGAAAAGAACACAACAAAACTTAATAATCCGTAAGATCTAACTAATTCGGTTACTGTTGTTCCACCGGCTTCTGAGAACAGGCCATTTCCAAAGATAATGTGCTGCACAGATACGAGTTTTTGAAGTTCCGGCAGTCCTGCTTCAAGCAGAGGAAAAACAAAGAGGGTGCGATTTGACAATAACCATAGAAGAGAGAGAGCAATAAAAACTACGGAAGATACGTATTTTTACAAGACTTTTGTTTCGCCTTGGAATAGAAAATAACTTAATCTGATTATCACTGTATAGGTCAAAATCTTTAGAAAATTTTGTGGTTAGTTGCTTTATTTTTCCTTTATTTGAAAGAAGTTCAATTAGCAACAAGACAGAAAAGGCAACTAGCAAACCAATCACAAATTCTATTGCTGGATAAAGACCTAGTAGAACTATGCTAATAACAAAATTAACGAAGAATAGCTTGTTTAATCTAACCGAAGATAAGGATAATAAAAGCCAGACAGGCATCAATAATACATATCCATGAAATATACCGACACCAAGAGGAAAAGGATATTCTAGTAAAGCATTAGCAAGAGATACTACAAATGCAATCATTGCTGATATTGCGATAAGCTCTATGCTCCTTCTTAGCATTCCTTCTTGGCGTCCAAAAATATTCGTTAGATAGTAGAGAAACCAGTAAGCTATTATGCTTAATCCGGAAATAATCCTATACAGACCTCCGCCCCAAAGCGCAAATGTGTTTTGTGAATTTACAACAGCAAGTAACAATGAAATGGCAATAACACTAGTGTAAGTTAACAATAGTAAGTCATAAGATACTGTGGGCAGAAAATCACCCTTACCAAGAAGCTTAAGCATAATCTGTGTAAACAGAATCAAAACGACAAATGCATAAAGGAACAACAAGTGTGATGCACCAAAATCTTGAGTACCAGTTACAAAGAAAACAGGAATCAAGAAAACGAGGAAAAACTTCCAGAATCTGGGTTGCAAATACAGTAACATCGTCAAAAGGCCTTCTCCACCATACTTAACACTTGAAGGGAGATATATATTGAAAGCTAATTTGGGGGCAAGTTTGAAAGTGTACTTTCTGCTCATTACTACTTAGAGTATAATCTATTAATTATGTAGTAGTTTAGCAACAGGCAATAAGTGATGCAAATATTACCGGGCAATAAAATTGCAGATCAGATTCTTGAAGGTATAAAAAGCCATGTTTCAATGCTTGCTCAGAAACCGAAACTTGGTATCGTGCTTGCGGGTGAAAACCCTACCAGCGAAGTATATGTCAAGCTAAAACAAGAGAAGGCAAAACAATGCGGAATTGAATCTTTGTTAATCAGAACATCAACCAATATTGCAGAAATCATTGATAGTATAAATCGCCTGAATCAAGACTCTTCCGTACATGGGATTATTCTGCAGCTCCCAGTTGTTGGAGTAGATGCCAGCTCTGCCCTTGCAGCCATTGATCCAAGAAAGGATGTCGATGGACTTAATCCGCTGAATCTTGGCAGAATCTTTAATAATATAAACGCACTGGCTTCAGCTACACCTCTCGCTGTTCTCAAGGCACTTGAATACATTTCGATATATTATGATTCGAATCTAAACGACTACTTGAAGGGGAAAAACACAGTGATTATAAATCGTTCCATCCTGTTTGGGAAACCTCTAGCAGCATTGCTTCTGAATTTGAACGCTACAGTTACCATTGCTCATTCGCATACTAAAGCAATTTCTAATCTTACAAAGAACGCTGATATTATTATCTCTGCAACTGGATCAGATATTAATCTATCAGACAGTGATGTAAAAGAAGGGGTAATAATTATCGATGCAGGCTATAGAATAGTTAATAATAAAGCCAAAGGAGACATCAGTCATCAGAATATTCAAAACAAGTGTTCTTGGATCACTGCTGTTCCAGGAGGAATCGGGCCACTAGGAGTCGCAATGCTTCTGGAGAACACCCTCAAAGCTTCTCAATCAACTTTATAAATCGCAGTTGAGTTCTCATTATAGACAAGCTTAAACAATCTTGAGAATAAACTTGTGTTAAGTTCCGTGTATTTTAGCCTTTCCTCTCCACCAACCAGAATGTATTCAACTTCGTATTTTGCAAGCAAAGTCCGTAAAACTTCTTCTGAATCTGTTGTGTAAATTGTTCTAACATCGTCTGATCTTGAGAAGGCAAGATTAGCGTTTCCTCGCCATTGCCACTGATGGGTCGGCCAGCCCATCACAGTCGGGAAACCTGTATGGGTGCTGATTCGCGCAGAATATGTGTATGCTTCCCCAACCGCCTCTAGAACTACGGGCTGGCCTGACAAGTTATCTCTAAGCCAGCTTATAGCTAGATAATCAGGTAGATGGTTTGTTTCAAGATATTTTGTTCCGTCGAGAGCTACTATCCCAGGATTATTCAACGGATAGAAATCATTAACAGCCTTTTGAATATAGACAACAGAAGAAGACACTAAAACTACAAAACCAAATAAAATGGCCTTTTTAATAACCGGTCTATATAGCGATTTATTGATTAATGCAAATACAAACCAGCTAGCCGCTATTCCCCAAAGAATCCATGCATGATAATAAAACTTAAAAAACAGTATTCGTGCGGAAGTAGTTAAAAATTGGATTGCACAAAGATATCTCTGAAATACAAAACCTCTACTCCAAATATTAAACAGGAAGCACATACAAAAAAGCAGAATCGGAGCTATGTTTGCAGTTTTGACAGCTATCTTTTTACGAATAACCGATAATAAGAAGAGAATTGTTGGAATTAAAAAGAAACCCCACATAAGTAACCATGGACCGATAGGACTTCTGCGATCAAATGGAACAAAACCCAAACCTCCAACGGCAGGTTGGAAGTTAAGGATATAAGGCAACATAAGAATTATTCCAGGAAGAATTAATACAATCTGCGCCAACAAGAATTCGTAAATGGATTTCTTAATTTTCTTGCCTGCTTCGAAGGCCTGATACAAATGCAATAGACTAAACATAAAAATCACAGTAATTGCGTCCCAACTATTTATTCCATATAACGAAACTATGAATAGTGAGGCAATTGCATTGAAAATTAACTTCTTCTTGCTTCCTAGAGCAATTGTTCGTGATTGCACAAACAAGGCTACAGCCAGAATAAAGTAAGGAAGCACAATATAATGACCATGTAAATCGCCTAAAGCAATGCTGTAAGCAGGAAATTCATCTATGGCAAACGGAATGATTCTTGTCGGATCAGGAAAGAAGTACTTAAATTCGGTACCGTTTATTAGACTTTGAATGTACATAAACGGATAATGCATATTCCCGCCAAAACTTACCCAGAGAGAGCCTAGGAAAGCGATGCGCGCTGCCAAGGGCTCTTTGACAAATCCGCAAAGTCGGTAAATGATAGAGAATACCGAAACACTTAATTGGGCAATGATTGTTACTAGAGCAAGCGAGTATGTATACCCTGTAGTGATCCCAACAAGCTTACCGATGAACACCTGCATATAATGTCCTAGATAATAGTAATTGATGGTTCCACCTGAATACCAAGGATCTGAAGGAGGAAAGAACCCTGATTGATCAATACTGTTCATAAAAGCAAGGTTCATGAATTTTTCTGTACCTTGAATTTGAGAATTAAACGATCTGATATAAGCCCAAATTGCTAGCACAGTAAGAAAGTAGAACTCCTGAAAAAGCATCATCTTGTTGATTTTGAAGTTCTGCTTGCGAAGAGCAAAGAAAGAAAGCGTAATTCCGATAAAGAATGCGATCCAAACAGAGACAACACTAAACTCAATTATCCTTAACGAAACAAGCAACCATAAAGGCATCGCGATGATAAAAAGTCCGATTGCTTTAGCAAAAATGTATCCCCTATCCTTCCATTTAGGAAAAAGAAAATTGCTTAAAGGAAGCCCGATAAAGCCTAGCAGGATTGAAGCCAGATACCAAAGAATGAAAGCACCAATATCAGTCATCGCTTTAATTTAACTTGTTACAAATGTTATATTAACTCCAGATCATACTTTAGTGGAACTAAACCAATAGTATCATGACAAAACAAATATTAAAATCTGCTGATCCCGAGCTTTATCAAATACTTCGAGACGAAATCGATAGGCAACAAAATAAACTATCAATGATCCCTTCTGAGAATTTTTCGTCAGTAGCAGTTAGAGAAGCAGTTGGATCTGTATTTATGAATAAATATTCAGAAGGATATCCGCACAAAAGATATTACGAAGGCAATGAGAATATTGATAAGCTTGAACTACTTGCCATCGAAAGAGCGACCAAGCTTTTCAACCTTCCATCAGACTGGGCAGTCAATGTTCAGACGCTCTCAGGAAGTGCAGCAAACCTAGCTGTTTACCTTGGGCTACTTGAACCGGGAGACACGATTATGGGGATGTATCTTCCAGACGGAGGACACCTTTCGCACGGATGGTCTTACGAACCAAAATCCAAACAAGATCATAATATCCTTAAGTATGTCGGCGGAAGCAGAAAAGTTAACATTACCTCTAGGTTCTTTAATAGTATTCAGTATAAAACAGATCCCAAGACAAGACTTTTTGACTACGACGCAGTCGAAAAAATTGCTCTAGAAGTAAAACCCAAGCTTATTATCACAGGGGGAACCGCATACCCAAGAGAGATTGACTATAAAAGAATGCGAGAAATTGCTGATAAAGTCGGGGCGTATTATCTGGCAGATATTGCACACGAAGCAGGATTAGTAGCAGCAGGTGTTAACAAATCGCCAGTGGGAATTGCCGATGTCGTCACATTCACTACACATAAGACACTTCGAGCAACTAGAGGAGCAATAATTCTTGCCAAAAAAGAACTGATGGCAAAAATTGATAGAGCAGTCTTTCCAGGATTACAGGGTGGTCCGCACAATCATACGATTGCAGGAATAGCAGTAGGCCTTTACGAGGCTATGCAACCAGAGTTTAAGAAATACGCAAAACAGATTGTTATTAATGCTCAAGCTCTCTCAGCAGAACTTATCAAGGAAGGTTTCAATATTGTTAGTGGTGGCACAGACAAACACCTGCTCTTAATCGACCTTTCAGAGAAATCCTACAAAGGCAAAGAACTTGCCAGAGCCTTAGATTATGCAGGCATCGTTACCAACATGAACACAATGCCTCAAGAAACAAATCCACCTGCAAACCCTTCTGCTCTTAGACTTGGAACCCCTTGGATTACAACGAGAG
The DNA here is from genome assembly GCA_001567305.1 of candidate division WS6 bacterium OLB21. GTDB lineage: Bacteria > Patescibacteriota > Dojkabacteria > B142 > OLB20 > OLB21. The sequence continues at coordinate 5,546 of JYPD01000013.1, forward strand.
GACTCAAAGAAAAAGATATGCAAAAAATTGCAAATTGGATCAGCAGAGTCGGTTCAATAATTAGTACCTACGAAAGCAGCGACTTTGAAGATTTTGACAAGCAGGCAAAAGATGATGCAAAAATTAAAACAGTTGCTGTCGAAGTTAAAGAGCTATGCCAGAGGTATCCACTTGCTGTGTAATATCTACTGAGAATTTTCGCGTCTAACAAACCACTGTTCTTTATACGCAGGAGTTTTAACGGAAAAATCAAAGTCTTCGCTTGGCAAATACTTGTTTGATGTAAGAATCCAAAGCTGTATAAAAACTACATAAATTATTACCATTGAAACTATCGATAACAATGCAGCCTGCCAAGCAGGCATCTCGTTATTATTTTGCTTTGATAAATCTTTATTAATCATTGCTTGCATTAGTAACTTTTTTTTCGTCGGTTGTAAGTCCTCGCAACATTGGCAACATTGCCAGTCCTAGACCTGTTCCGAAGATTGCACCCGTTAACATACGGATCGGATTGGAACTTTGGTAATAAGGATCTGCAGAATTGTAACCGAATAATGTTGCTATTGTTTGAATTACACCATCTAAAGCAATAGGAATTGTAAAAGGTATTATCCAGTACCACTTAATACCCTTAACTTTTCTTATCTTAACTAAAACTGCGATAAACAAGAAAGATCCCCAGATAAACATATCTCTAGCACACCAGGCGCATTGATAATCAAAGATATGAATACTCCTCCATCCGAATTGATGACAAAAAAATGAGTAGATATTGTAAATAATACTTGCAGGAGCATTCCAGCCCAAATGTGCAAATACAGGTGCGAGCAATGGAGCGATGTTAAGAATTACTAATCCTGTAAGGAAAACATTGTAGAAGTTATTACTGATGTAATTGGCAACTCGGCTAAACATTAATGAAATCTTTAATAACTAATTGAATAGTCTTTTTGTCGCGCCAAGTATTAGTGCTTAAATGACCGACTGCATCAATCTTAACACAATGCTTTAACTCTTCGTATCTATCTGACATACCAAAGCCAATTAATTCTAAGCCATTAGCATTGTGCGTAACAATTTTTACATGTTCCAAATTTTTACCTAAAGTGAATACATTCTTTATTGGAATATTACGGACACAGAATAATGGTGTATTATTCCCATGCCCAAAGGGTTCGAACCTGTTTATACTATCTATTAGATCAAAGTTAATCTCAGATAGGTTTAGTTCTGCATCAATTCTTAATGTCTGCACTAGATCTGTTTCGGATAGATTGGTATTAACATATTCTGTAATTTCGTTCATAAAATCTTCTAGATTATCCCTTTTTAGAGAGAAGCCTGCTGCCTGTTCGTGACCGCCGAATCTGGTAAGCTTATTTGCGCTATTGGCAATTGCCTCTGTGATATTAAATCCAGGCACGCTTCTTGCCGATCCTTTTACCTTGTCTTCAAGGATTGTTGCCACAAGTGTTGGCCTGTAATAACTTTGGCTTAGCTTGCCAGCTACGAGCCCTACAATCCCTTCGGACCAATCTGGTTGTGCTATGAAAATCAGTTTAGGAATCTTCCCTTCAATGAATTTTTCGGCCGATTGCATCGTTTCTAAAGTTTGTTTTTGCCTTTCTTTGTTTAATAGATCGAGTTCTTCTGCAACTTTGCTAATGGTATTTTGGTTATGACTGCTCATAAGGCGAACCCCGTCTATGGCTTTAGATATTCGACCTCCCGCATTGATTCTTGGACCGAGAATATAGCCCAGATGGTATGTGGAGATTTCGTTTCTTTGTACTTGAGCAATATTTAGCAAAGCAGCAATACCTTTATTGGGATTTTCGCGAATCTTGTCTATGCCAGACGAAACTAAGGTTCTGTTTTCTGAGACGAGTGGCATAACATCGCAGACAGTTGAAAGTGCGACTAAATCTAGGTAGTCGGTTGTTGCCCGTTTTTCATGAAGTAATTTCTGTTCATAAGCAGTTTCTTCAAGGGCGCACATAAGTTTATAGGCAACGCCTGCTCCGGATATTTCTTTAAACTTATAATCTGAATCTGGCCTTTTGGGATGAACAACCGCTAAAGCTTTTTCTGGAAAGGTAATCTTCCCTTTGACTTCTGGCAACTCGTGATGATCAGAAATAATGAAGTCGAGCCCTTTTTTAGAATATTTTGACACAAGTTCAATATCCCGAATTCCGCAATCGACTGTGATTATTAGCTGTCCTTTTTGCCTGATAATTGTATCTAAACCGGCCTTTGAGAGACCATAACCCTCGACGAATCTATCTGGAATGTATGGAACCACATCTGCTTGTAGTCTTCTGTAAAGAAAGTCGAACACAATTGTTGTTGCACATACCCCGTCAACATCATAGTCGCCATAGACAAAGATTTTTTGTTTGGACTTAATTGCATAAAGAATTGTGTTAACCGCCTTTTGAATATCTGGAAGATTGAATGGACTTAGAAGCTGATCAAGACTTGGTGAAAAAAAATTCTCTGCTGTTTCTAAATCTGTGATTTTTCGGTTATAGAGAAGTTGTCGAACTATCGGCTCGTATTCCTTTAATTGAATACTTATTTCGTCTGGGACTTGTGTGAGAAGATTCCATACCATGAGTAAATACTAGCAGGTGAAGATGAAATATTACTTAAGTCTCAAGATCCGGGGTATTAACATAAGTTCTGATTTTTTTAACGACGATATAAATAATCCCTACAATAATTCCAATACAGATGATCACGAGAGCATAATTAGCAACAGTAGAAAGGATCTTACTAGTCGCGTATTGATCAGAAATCGGAAGCAGTTCATAGTCAGAGTTAAATAGTTGCTTCTCTTCAATTGAGCTAAGATAGTTTACATCTGCAACAAAGGCATTTACTCTTATGCCGAAATAGACTTCTTTGTTGCTTTCGTTCAGTTTTAACAATCCTGGTCTGACAATGAAATCTTTTTCGAGTCTTGTTGTTTGACCGGCACGAACAGAAACAACATCCTGAAATGGTCCTTGTATTAAAAAGGTCGAGGCCGGGAAGTTGACCCAATCCACACTCACGCGATCGGAATCAATTTTGGAATCAATATCGATGATTACAGTGATTTTTTTTTTCAGGCCAAGTCTGAATTGGAGAAAAGCTCATTCTGGGAACAAGACCAGGGTCAATAATTCTTGGAGTTTCACCTTGCCCGATTTGTTCGGTTTCTATAACTTCTTGTGCAGTAGCAATATCAATTGCTAATAGCGAAAAACTAAGTGTAATTACAGACAAAATCGTAAGCAGACTGAATTTGTTCATATTCAATATTAATTTACGGAAAGTATAGCAGGTGCTTATTCTTTTGATAACAAATCTGCGATTAATCTTGCGCTCTCTGCTGGATCTGCTTTACCTTTTGTGGCCTTCATGACTTGTCCTAATAAGAACTTGGCGGCATTGGGATTTTTCTTTGTATCGCCAACAACATTTGCGTTATCTTTGAAGACTGTTTTTATAACCTTGATCAGTTCGGTTTCATCTGCCATAATACTTAGTCCCTTTCTATTAACAATAGCTTCGGGTTCATCTCCAGTAGAATTCATCTCTGCTAAAACCTGTTTTGCCAGAGTGCCTGATAGTTTCTTCTGATAAAGCATCTCTACTAATTGAGAGAACTGCTTGGGAGTAAATTTAAGCTCACTTAGCTTGAGCTTCTGCTCTTTAATAATGGCGTTAACATCTTTTATCAGCCATTTTGCAATCTCTTTAATTAAGGCTGTGTCTTTAATCTTCTCAATAGCTTCTTCAAACCAATCGGATCGGACCTTGGAAGTTATCAACACTTCTGCAGTATCGGGTTCTAATTTGTAATCAAATACATATCGATGCTTTCTTGCCTGTGGCAGTTCACAAATAGTGCTCTTAATTTCTTCTAGGTATTCATCTGAAAAGTGCATTGGAGGTATATCTGGCTCCGGGAAATATCGATAATCATCTGCGTCTTCTTTGATTCTTTGCGAGTAGGTTTTTCCACTTAAGTCACGAAGACCTCGTGTTTCTTGCGTTGGAAGTTTACCAGAAGCAAGGATATCTGCCTGTCGTTCGAACTCGTACTTTATTACCTTTTCTAAAACGGATATTGAGCCGATGTTTTTAACTTCTACTTTGTACTGGGGTAGCTTTTGACTGCCGACTTTTCTAAGCGACATGTTAAGTTCGTAACGCATTTGCCCCTTTTCCATATCAGCATTGCTGATGCCAAGGAAACGAACTGTTTGCCTTAATCTTTTAGCAAAGGCCAGTACTTCTTCTATATCGACGAAATCTGGTTCTGTAACAATTTCAATTAATGGTATTCCGGACTTATTAAAATCAAGCAAAGTTTCTTCGTTTGTGTGCATCGATTTTCCAGTATCTTCTTCTAAATGAATGCGACGAATCCTGACCCTGCGCGAATCGCTGTCTACATCGAATTCTAAGAATCCATTTTCACCAAGTGGCAAATCATACTGTGATATCTGATATCCCTTAGGTAAATCTGGATAAAAGTAGTTTTTGCGGTCAAACTTGCTTATCTTGTTTATTTGACAATTCGTTGCTAGGCAAAGACTAAGACATTTTTTTACTGCTAGTGCATTTGGAACAGGAAGAGCACCAGGCAAGCCCAAACAGACAGGACAAACCCTCGAATTCGGTTTTTGTCCGAAATAATCTGCGGCGCATCTACAAAACATTTTTGATTCAGTTTTTACCTGTAAATGGACTTCGAGTCCAATCACAAATTCAAACTCTTTGTTCATTTTGCTAAATGTTTTTCATAAAAATATGCCGTGTTTAAGACCAGTTGCTCAGAATACTGTGGTCCAAATATCTGCATGCCGATAGGAAGTCCTTCATTATTGAAGCCAGCAGGTACTGATATACATGGCAACCCAGCAAGCGCACTGGGTTCAGTGAGCATATCTGCCAGCTCTCCAAAGACCGGATTCCCGCTGGTAACTCCAAGCTTTGGTGCAACCGATGGCATTGTCGGCCCGATGATAAGATCAACTTTTGCAAATGCTTTGTTAAAATCTTCGATGATCAAAGTTCTTACTTGCTGTGCTTTCTTGTAATAAGCATCGTAGTATCCTGCAGAAAGTACATACGCACCTGTCATGCTTCTTTGCCTCGCCTCATTACCAAGTCCTTCATATCTATTTAAAGCTATCTGCTCAATAATGCTTTCTAAAACTTGTTCAGAGCTATGTCCATAACGAATTCCATCCAACCTTGCCAGATTTGATGATATTTCGCTACGAGAAACTATTGTATAAACTGCAATTGAATATTTTGGATCAAGTAGGTCGATCTCAATTAGTTTTGCACCCTTCTTTTCGAGCTCTTTTATTTGTTGCATCACCTGTTCTCTAACTTGCGAATCAATACGATCATCAAGAAATTGTTTGGGTATTCCTAGTTTTATATTATTGTTAAGTTCCGCTTTTAGATTGTGGGCATAAGTTGTTTCTGCTTCTGGAATAGATGTTGCATCTTTTTCGTCTTTTCCGCTGACAGAATCTGTGACTAGAGCACAGTCATAAACAGAATTTGCAAGCACTCCCGGTCTATCAAGCGATGATCCCATAGCAACGACACCGTAGCGACTAATTCTTCCATATGTTGGAGCAAAGCCATAAAGATTGCACCAAGCTGCCGGACCTCTAACTGACCCTGCAGTCTCGCTACCAATCGCATAGCAGCACATATCTGCTGCAACAGCTGCCGAGCTACCCCCTGATGAACCTCCGGCCACATGTTCTTGATTATAAGGATTGAGAGTTACGCCAAAGTCAGAAGTCTCGGTAGACGAACCATGTGCAAAAGCATCCATATTAGTCTTGCCAAGAAGTAGCGCACCTGATTTTATTAACCTTTCTGTAACTGTGGCATTATACGGAGAAATATAATCACGAAGCATATTAGAGCTTGCAGTAGTTGGCGTTCCGATCAAATTAAAGTTGTCCTTCAAAGCTGCGGGAACGCCTTCAAGCGGAAGTATCTTCTCTGATTTTTTAAGCTTAGCATCTACAAGTTCTGCCTGCATTTCAGCACTTTCCTGATCTAGGTAGATGTAAGCATTAATGGTTTTATTCCGAGAATTAATTCCGTGAAAATACTCTTGAACAAGCTCTTTCGCTGAGAAGCTCTTATTAATTAGTCCTTCTTGAATATCTTTGATTGTGGCTTTTTTTATGTCCATTAAATGACTTTCTTGACTACAAAATAGCCCTTACGAAAATTCTTATTGTTGTGATAATCATCCAGATCTAGAGATTCTGATGCATGATCTTCTCCAAAAATATTAGTTAATCCGTGTGTTTGAGCTGTTATGGGAGTCGATTCCGTGTTTATTTCTTGAAGTACATCAACTTGATCCAAGGCAGTGTTTAACTGCGATGCATAATGATCAATTTCTGACGATGGAATAGCAATTTTTATTAAGTCCGCTACCTTTTCTGTAATGTCTCTATTTACTGCCATAGAAGGATACTATCATAAATCTAAGAATTTATCTGCAAAGCTGGACGAGCAGGATTCGAACCTGCAACCCCCCGGTTAACAGCCGGGCGCACTACCGATTGTGCTATCGTCCAACTCTTAAAAATAAAAAAAACTCCCTGTTTGGGGAGTCTTGAACAATATCAAAGCTACCCCGTTAGGAGAGTAAACTTTGATTATTGTTATTTAATATCATCTTCATCGCTTAGTAATTATTGCACAGCAAACGAACACAGTCAAACAATAATCCTTTCTTTGGGAAGCTGAAAACCTGAGTTCATCCAGAAGTCATAGATTGCTTGTTCATCTGGAGTCAAGGTGAAACCCGGTGTTTTCTGTTGTAGACCAATGTTCCAAATATAGGCTTCGATCTGACTTGCTTGAGTATCTATGATGCCTGCATCTGGTTCCGGATAGATCTGTCCGCAATGATATCCATAAAGTAAAGACTTAGCTATCATTGCCAATAATCTTACCGGATCTTCGTTTGCAAGAGTCATGACATCAGGAAACATGGTTATTGTGACCATTAATTCTTCATCAGCAAACAGCTTAACATCCATACCTCCAAGGTTATAACCTCTCACAAATCCTGTCGGCGATCCTACAGTATAAAAATTGTGGCTATCCTTGATTCCCAGAACAACACCGTCACCATAAAAACCAACAAGCTTGTTAAAAGGCTCGATATTCAAACTACCAAGCCAATCAACGCCACAGTCAAAGAGCTGACAATAAAGATTCGGATAATCGGTATGATCTTCTTCGGATAAATACGCTGGGTCTACAAGCCCATCTCTCTGTATTTGAAAGATGTTTGATATTAATGGTTGTTGTGAATCGAGTTCCAAGAATATATCTGCTATATAGTTAATTATACAACAAATATCGGAAAAATTGTTTGACTATTACTCGATATTGTGAGATATTGAACGATCCCAACCATTTTGTACTTTTCTTGCGACACCACCATGCGCAACATATTTCGCATATTTTACAGATATAATTGGAAATACCCCTATGCAGTGATCATCGGGGCAATACTGGTCATCTTATCAAGAGTTACAGGGAACTATGCAATTTATTTCTATAAATTCCTGGTCGACAGCCTTGAACAACTTGATATAACTTTTGTTCTACAGATTCTATTCGGGTTTATTGCTATCCGAGCTATCAGTTTCATTCTCGAGATATTAGGCGATACCATAAACGATATCTATTTCATTAATACTTCCAGAGATCTAAAGGTAGATGTTTTCTCTCATCTTCATGACCTTGACTATACTTATCATGCTAACAAAAGAAGTGGCTCATTGATTTCGACACTGCGTCGAGGAGAAGGCGCGCATTTCAGCATGAATATCGAAATTAACAGAAATCTGCTGAGACTTCTAGTTAATTTTTATTTTGTATCTTTCGCTTTTTCAGTTTTGGACAGCAAATTACTTATGGTAGTAATCGGCATAGTATTCGTAAACATTGTTACCGCAATCTTCCTAGTAAAACGGAATATCTCCAAACGAAGACTCTTAAATACACAAGAAGATCGCATATCAGGGATAGTTGTTGACAACATGATCAATTACGAAACTGTTAAGTATTTTGCCAAAGAAAAGGAAGAAATTTCTCGAATAAAAAGCGAATACGCAACTTGGAAATCTGCTGTTTGGAAATATATCAATACCTTCCGCTTGATAGACATAAGTACAGGATCACTTTCGCTACTTGGCGCAGGATTAGTACTTTTAATTGCCTTATACGAAACCACTAGTGGCAATTTCTCTGTTGGAGACTTTGTTCTGGTTGCCGGATTCGTAACCACATTTTTCCCTAATCTAGAAGATGTTGTCTGGCGCTTTAGAGAAATTGCCAAGAATTACAGCGATCTCGAAAAATACATTGGCATATTAACGCACAAGCCTCAGATTCTTGACCCAGCAAATCCAAAAAAAATAAACCTGTCTGATGCAAAAGGCATTATAGAATTCCGAGATGTCGATTTCTCATACAATAAAGGCGAAAGCACAATCAAGGACTTTAATCTAGTAATCAAAGCGGGCGAAACTGTTGCCTTTGTCGGAAGCTCTGGAGCAGGAAAATCAACACTTACAAAACTACTACTTAGATTTTACGATGTGCAAAAAGGAGAAATCCTTATTGACGGGGTTTCAATAAAAGATATCACTAAATCAAATCTTCGAAGCCTGCTTGGAGTCGTGCCTCAAGAACCAGTCCTCTTTAATGAATCAATAGGTTATAACATTGGCTACGGAGCTAAAAAATATGAGCTTGAGAAAGTAAAAGATGCGGCCAAAATTGCCAATCTTGACGAATTTATTTCTTCTTTACCTAAAGGATACGATACAGAAGTCGGCGAGAGAGGAATTAAGCTTTCGGGAGGACAAAAGCAAAGACTTGCGATTGCTCGAATGTTTATCGAAAATCCTCCCGTTATAATATTTGACGAAGCTACCAGCCAACTTGATAGCAAATCAGAAAAGCTGATACAAGAGTCATTCTGGAGGGTGTCTGCAGGTAAGACAACAATTATTATTGCTCACAGATTATCAACAATTCTCAGGGCAGATCGCATAATAGTTATAGATAACGGAAGAATAGCTGAAAGTGGAACACATCATGAACTTTTAGCAAAAAACGGTATCTACCATTCACTTTGGAAACTGCAGCAAGGAGAATTTATTGGTTCTGAGATTGAGTAATATACCATTGAGATTTCCACACTTCTATTATATAATAATGATATACAAAAGATCTTATGGCGGAAACTGTTATTGTACAACCTGGTGAAGTCGATCCACTAGATAACATTCATATTCTGGCTGATACAGTGTGTATCAAGGCGCCAACCGAGACTACCTGCAGAAATGTAGACTTTATTGGAGGCGGGACTCAGGGTATGGTATTTTTTGCAAAAGAGGAAGAAAGAAATCCCGTAGTTAAGCTTTATCCTGTGGAAATGGGGAGGTTTTTAAATGATCTCACTCAAAGAATAATTGACGCAGACAATCAACTAACAAGAGAGGCTTACTACGGATGTCGCACCCCTGCAGACTTGAACCAATTAGATTCATTATTATGTCAACCTGATTTCAATATTGCTGAATACATCCTCTGGCAGAGAGCTGTTCATCTTCCAGAGATGGCAAAAAGCTTTTATTCTGACAAACCTCTTCCTGAAGATATTGATTGGCAAAGCGATGGTGAAAAAAAGAAAAGCCACCAGTTCAAAAAATACGAAAACTGCTAGAAAAAAGATGTGTTCCTACCGAGGCCGCATACGAGAACCAGATTACAGACAGAATAGAAGCCAACTCGACAAGATATGCAACAATAGAAGCAATTGATCCAGATACTTTCATAGTAATAACTGACAACAGAAAAGTAGCGAGAACAGCAATTCAATCCGGTAGAGTGGTTGTTCTTTTTAGTGCATTTGATAAGGAAAACAGTGAGATAGGAAAGTTCTACGGAACTATATACGAAGCCGTAGAGGGGGTTACCCTTGATGAATATCAACCCCAAAGCCTTGCAGAAGCACTAGTAATTATGAACAGAATTGCACATTCTACAGAAGCAGATTTTGAGGCAGGGTTATACAATTTAGATATAAAACCTGACAACATCATTGTTGAAGGCCTTAATCCGGTCATTATTGACAGAGCACTTACGCTATACCAACATAGCGATGGTAGCCTACAAAGCCCTATTCCAGCTGAATATTCTGTTTATAATGCAACAACATTTGATGCCTGATTCTTTTAATTCAATAATAG
>JYPD01000014.1 GCA_001567305.1 candidate division WS6 bacterium OLB21
ACTATTAAAAGAATAAGAGGTTCCATAAGCTTTGTCAAATTGCTTGTGATTTCTTCAACCTGATCTTCGTAAAATCTAGCTAAATCACCCAATATCTTATCTAAAGCTCCTGTCTGTTCACCTGTTGAGATCATTTTTAGAACTATTAGCGGCACTACTTTGTTTCTGCCTAATGGTCCTGCAATTTGTTGTCCTTTCGATACTTCTTGAGCAGCATAGAACAAAGCCAATTTGAAGTGAATGTTTTTAGTGCCTTACCAGTCGCTGTCAAGGCATCAATTATTGGAACTCCGCTTTTAATCAACATCTGTAATAATCTGACCATTTGTAAGACTTGTGATTTTGCTTGCAGGTCGCCAAAGACTGGAACTTGCAGAAGCAGTTTGTCAATAAATTTCCGTCCTGAATCGGTTTTATAATAAGCACGAAATCCGAGAATCGTGCTGGTGACGGTTACAAAAGTTATTAATAATCCTAACGGATCGCTAAAGAAATTACTTATTGTAACCAAGGCCTGAGTTATTGCAGGTAAATCACCACCGCCTAGATCGGCGTAGAGATCTTCAACCGCAGGAATCATAAACACTACCAGTACTAACACAACAATGATTATTGCCAGAAATATTACAGCCGGATAGATCATCGCCCCACGAATTTTTCCGTTTATTTGCGCCGTTTTTTGTAAATCCTCGGCAATCTGCTGAATAATCTCGACTAGATTTCCCGATTTCTCTCCGGCATCAATAAGACTCAGCTGTAGATCGTCAAATATTGCCTTGTTTCTTCCGAAGGAGGTCGCCAAAGGCAGTCCTGATTGAATATCTTTATAAACTTGAGTAAGTTGTTTTTTAATCCAGTGTATTTTGTTTGCTCTACTAGAATTTCTAGCGAACTTGCAACTGGCAGACCAGCAGAGAGCATTGTTGCTAACTGCCTTGCGAAAACAACTTTTTCGTTAAGCGGAATTCCTCCAATCTGGATATCGTTTAAGTTGCCAAGATTTAAACCAATCTTTTGATTAATGGAGATAATAATTAACCCCTGTTCGTGAAGAAACGAAGCAACATCTTCTCTGGTTTGAGCCTGCCTTTCGCCAGTTACTTGTTCACCAGTAGCCTTTGTTGCTGTATATGTGAAGACTGCCATTAATTAGATTTTAACAAACTTAATAACTCATCGGGTTTAGCTGTATAGTTTTGAGCAGCCTCTACAGTCAAGTCGCCTGAGCGAATTAGTTTAACCAAGGATTTTTCAAGTGTGATCATCCCAAGTTCAGCACTGGTTTGAATCATATTGTCTATCTGATAAGTTTTCCCCTCTCTAATTGCATTCTTTATTGCTGCATTGGCAATCATGATCTCTAAAACTGCTTTTCTACCTCCTCTTTGAACCGGTACCAATCTTTGTGCCACAACTGCCGAAATAACATTCGCAAGCTGGGCCCTAATTTGCGCCTGCTGTGCATCTGGAAAGACATCAATCATTCTGTCTATACTTTGCGCAGCAGAATTGGTATGTAGGGTAGAGAAGACTAAATGACCTGTTTCAGCGACTGTAATAGCCGAAGCAATTGTTTCGAAATCTCTCATCTCACCAACAAGAACAACATCAGGGTCTTCACGAAGAGCTGCACGGAGTGCTCTGCTGAAACTTTTAACATCTGTTCCGACTTCTCTTTGATCAACTAGTGATTTTGCTCTTGGAAATACATATTCGATAGGGTCTTCAATTGTAATTATATGTTTTGCCTCGTTAATATTTATCTCCTGAATTATCGAAGCTAGAGTTGTACTTTTACCATGTCCAGTTGGACCAGTAACTAACACAAGACCATGAGGTAGTTTGGCAAAATCATAGATAACATCTGGAAGACCAAGCTCAGCAATAGTTCTAATTCTGGAAGGAATTAATCTAAATGCTCCAGCAAGTTGTTCCTTTTTATGATAAATGTTAACTCTAAACCTGGTTCCGCTCTGAATACTATGCGAGAAATCAATATCTAGATCTGCCTTCAAGGCTTCTTGCTGTTCTGGTGTCAAAATCGACTCAAAAAGCTCTCTAACTCTTTCGAGTTGCATAATCTGATTACCGATAGAAATCAGTTTGCCGTCAACCCTAAGCATTGGTGGATAACCGGTTGAAATGTGCAAATCAGAAGCATTTTTTTCTTCGGCATAGGCAAGAAAATCGTCCATCTTAGCTTTCTGAGCATAGTAATTCTCGCTTGCATCTGCAGGTTTAAGTGAATCAATTTGTGGAGAAGGTGTTGGAACCGCCTGCTTAGACTCTACAAGTTCATCAGCTTTCTTAAATATTTCCTCAACTGTCTCAGTCTGCTTTGCGGCACTCCCTGTAAGCTCTATGCCTCCCTGATTTAGGCTTGGAAGTGATTCCTTTATTTCCGGTTGCGGTGATGGGACTGTCACATTTGTCGATTCAGTATTATCTGACATTTGATTCAAATTAGCAGGAGCTTCTATGGGTTTAAGTTGTTCAGGCACCTCGTTTTTAATTGTTGGAACTTGAGGGACTACTGGACTGGTAGAAGAGAAAGGTGATGTTGATGAACTCTGTGCAGTTTCTACAGGTGCCTCGGTTTTATTGACATTGCTATCTAAAGGTTTTGCTAGGTTCAACTCGCCCATACCCAGGTTTTGAGTTTCTGCTTGTGGAATTTCTCCTGGTTGCATACTGGGAGCGGGAGTATCATTAAATTGAAACACTGTCTCTTTTGGTAGTTCTGTAAGAATCTCTGGGGCTGCCGATAATAAATTATTTGTAGTACTTGTATTGTTTAAACCTGGCTGATTTGGTTGCTGTACCGGTTGCACAGGCATACTTGCTGCTGTTGAAGGTGGCAAATTTGGCATTTGCCCAGCAGGGGGCTGAGTAGGATTTGAATTTGGTTGCTGCGGACTACTTAAATCAATGAAGGGCATAGTTTTATATTAAAAAAATTATATTTAACTGACAACTCTAAGTACTTCTTCGATAGTTGTTACACCTTCCATAGCTTTCAAGTAACCATCTTGCATCATGGTGATCATTCCTTCTTTTACGGCAATCTTTTCTATCTCTTGTGCTGATGAATCTACAACCGTTAAAGAAGCAATACCTTCTGACATTTTCATTACTTCAAAGATTCCGATTCTGCCTTTATAACCACTGTCACCACATTGAGGACAACCTTTCCCTTTGTTTAAAAATATCTTACCACCATTTTTTTGCAAGATCGAGTCAATACTAAAACCGTTAATCTGTTCCAAAACTGTTTTAAGTTTATTAATTTCTTCTGGACTAGCTTCATATGAATATCTGCAGTTATCGCAGATTGTTCGAACTAATCTTTGTCCGGCAGCTAGTTCAAGAGTAGAGGAGAGTAAGAAGGGCTCAATACCCATATCTTTAAGTCTTGGGATTGCTCCAGCAGCAGAATTGGTATGCAAAGTGGCAAGCACAAGATGCCCTGTAAGCGATGCCTGCACAGCTAATTCTGCAGTTTCTTTGTCACGAATTTCTCCAACGAGTATGACATCTGGGTCTTGTCTCAGAAAGGCCCGAAGTCCTTTGGCGAAGGTTAAGCCAACTTCGCTATTAACTTGAACTTGAGTGACTCCATCGATACGAATCTCGACTGGGTCTTCGAGTGTCATAATATTGATTTCGGGACTATTAATAATTTTAAGAGCACTGGCAAGAGTCTGGGTTTTTCCACTTCCTGTAGGACCTGTTACAAGCAAGATACCTTGTGATTTTTTAATTGCCTGCTGAAATAGTGCAAGACCTCTGCCTCGCATACCTGTTTTATCAAGCGTTAGGGTTCCTCCTCCTTTTGCAAGAAGCCTAATCACAACTTTTTCTCCATAGACCGATGGCATTACAGAAACACGGAGGTCAATTAATTCATTCTCTACTTTAATTTGAAATCTGCCGTCCTGAGGAACACGATGTTCATCTATTTTTAGATTAGATAAGATTTTAATTCTTGAAACAACAGGACCAGCAAGCTTAACCGGTAGAGTTAGCTTCTCTTGCAAAACACCACTAACACGATACCTAACTACTACTTTGTTTTCTCTAGGTTCAATATGAACATCAGAAGCCTTGTATTTTGCAGCGTATTCAAGAATCATATTCACAATTCTTGCAACAGGTGCTGCAGCAATATCACCTTGAATTTCTGCAGAGGCTATCGTGCCGGTAATTTCGACTACATCTCCAACATCTTGTAGTGCCTGGGTAACTTCTGACCCGATCTGAGCACCATACTTGGTATCGATTATGCTTTTTATAATGCTTGGATCAGCAAAATAAGGTTCGATTCTTTTTCCAACTACTGTCGACAAGAAACGGATTTTTTGCAGATCTAAAGGATCTGCCATAGCTACCTTAAGCCCAACTTCAGTGTTCTCAAAAGCGACAGCAGAGTTTTGCTTGGCAAGTTTTTGATTTAAGAGGTTGAGAGTTTCGATGTCAATTCTTTGCGCGGCAAGGTCTACGAAAGGGATTTGGAACAACTTTGATTTCGCTTTAGCTAAATCAAGTTCAGAAATATACCCACCCTGAAGTAGAATCTGCTCAATGGGCTTGCCTGTATTCACAGATTCAAATTTTACCTTCTTTAAAGATTCGGTGTTTAGAAGCCCGAGTGAAAACAATGAATCGGCCAGATTCACCTGTTGTGATGTATTAAGAGCATTGTTGTTTACGGGAGGCGCTTGTTGCTGTAATATATTACCACCTATAGCCCCATTATCTGAATTTGCCATTGGACAGTTTTGGACAGTATCATGAACTCGGAATTAGCTTAAATACTAAGTAAAAGAACAAGGGATGTCAATATGGGCAAATCACACCTAATAGTCACCAACAATCTAGAATTTGCAGAAAACGCAATCTCTGAAATAAAAGAGAGATTCGATATCAAAATCGACGATCCAGCAGATCTCTTGTCTATCCGTGGCAAATCGGAATCAAATACGATAGGAATCGAAGAGATCAGACAATTAAAGTCTTGGGCTTTGCTCAAACCTAGAAACGGAAACAATAAACTAGCAATCATCTACCAAGCAGAACTGCTTAGCGTTCAAGCTCAAAACACATTGCTGAAAACGCTCGAAGAACCTAACACCTTTACATCAATAATATTAATAACAAACTCAATCGGTAGCTTACTAGATACAATAAAATCCAGATGCATGGCTTACGAAGACCCAAGCATTCATAACTCAGAAGGTAATTATGAATTATCCTTTATGGAGAGTATGAGAAGAATAGAGGAGATAACCAAAGAGAAGGATAAAAACATTCAAAGACAAAAGATTCGGTTCTTCCTTGTAAGTATTCTTAATAATGAACGAACAGCTTTAAAAAATGGGGCAAGTATTCAGTCTAAGCTAAAGCGCATTGAAACGATTAATAAAACAACCAAAATGATATATAGTAATGTTAGCGTAAAGATTGCTCTAGAGAATTTAATTTTTCAACTCTATCAATGAACAACAAATTATTCTTGACATATTGCTGGATCACTTCATTTGCTTGGTTTGGACTAATCCTAATCTTAAGCACGATCCCAGATTTGGACACTAAAGGGAATCAAATAGATTGGCTGGTTCGTGGAGTCGGTTATGCGCTGATGTATGCTATCATGTTCTTGTTGATTTTAAGGTCCTTGCTTGCAAGTGCTCGTTCTAAGGTAAAAAGACTGGCATACTATAAATCACGCCGAGAAAGGTCAGAAGATGTCGAATTTGCCCTCCTGACAGAATTTCTGTTATTCGTAATTGCAGTATTGATTACTATAATCCTATCAGTAATTGACGAATATCTACAATCTCAAGTAGTAGGTCGGGTAGCAGCAGTATCCGATATTTTAATCAATATTCTTGGGATTGTTATTGCCTCAACACTAGTCTATAAGATACCATTACTTACTGAAGCAGAAGATATCTTACTTAAGAAACACAAGTAGGTAATCTTCTTCTTTGTTGACTCAAAAGTATCTATGCTAGAATTGAGTGCAAAATTTCCTTTTCTTACCTGAATATTAATGAATAAGAGTAACTACGATGCATCATCTATCACAGTATTAGAAGGCCTTGAGGCAGTTCGAAAAAGACCGGCTATGTATATTGGAGATTCCGATGTTACTGGTCTTCACCACCTCATCTACGAAGTGGTTGATAATGCAATAGACGAAGCACTTGCCGGTTTTGCCAACAAAGTCGTAATCACCTTAAACGAAGATGGCTCGGTCAGTATTGAAGATAACGGTAGAGGTATTCCGGTAGATATTCATCCAACAAAAGGCATAAGCGCACTCGAAATAACAACTACAATCCTTCATGCAGGAGGTAAATTTGGCGGAGACGGTTATAAGGTATCTTCTGGACTTCATGGAGTAGGTCTATCTGTAGTTAACGCCCTAAGCTCAAAAATGAAAGCCGAGGTATTTCGAGATGGCAAAATCTATATGCAGGAATACGAAAAGGGTGTTCCCAAGTATCGTGTAAAAGAAGCCGGTACAAGCGACAAAAACGGAACAAAAATCACATTTCTACCAGATAAAGAAATATTTAAAACAACATCATTTAATGTCAAAAAACTTCATACTAGGTTTAGACAACAAGCCTATCTAACAGCAGGCTTATTAATCAATGTCGTTGACAATAGAAGCGACGAAGAACGCAAAGAAACAAAAGATATTTCTAGAAATTACACCTTCTATTTCGAAGGAGGAGTCAAATCATATGTTAAACAGTTAAATAGCGGGAACACCGTTGTCCATAAAGAAGTTTTCTATGTCAAAAGAGAATTAGAAGATACCGAAGTAGAAGTCGCTTTTCAGTATTCAAACGATATCAACGAACAGGTATTAGCCTTTGCCAATAATGTTCACAACCCAGAGGGCGGAACACATTTATCGGGCTTTAGAATGGCCTTAACTAAAAGCATTAATGATTACCTTACCAAAGAAGCTGGCGAAAAAGACCGAGAAAATAAAACTAGGTGGAGAAGATACAAAAGAAGGTTTAACAGCAATTGTATCGATAAAACTTCGAGAAGCACAATTCGAAGGCCAAACGAAAATAAAGTTAAATAACCCAGAGGCAACTCAAATTGTTCGTAGGGTTGTTGCCGAAGCTCTCGATGAATATCTTGAAGAAAACCCACGAGATGCAAAACTAATTCTGAATAGAACAATAATTGCTCACAAGGCAAGAAAAGCTGCTAAAGCAGCCAGAGAAGCCGTAGTTAGAAAAGGTGCACTAGAAGGCGGAACACTTCCGGGAAAACTTGCAGATTGCAGTTCTAGAAAGCCAGAAAATTCAGAATTATTTATTGTAGAGGGAGACTCTGCTGGTGGCTCAGCAAAACAGGCCAGAGATAGAATGACTCAAGCTATTTTTCCACTTAGAGGTAAACCCCTTAACAGTGAAAAATACAGAATTGACAAGGTAATTGAGAATAAAGAGTTAAAAGATCTTATTATTGCATTAGGTACGGGAATTGGTGAAACTCTAGATCTGCAGAAGCTAAGATATCACAAAATTGTCTTAATGAACGATGCTGATGTTGATGGGGAACACATTACTACCTTAGTGTTAACACTTTTCTTTAGATACTTGAAACCGATTATTGACAAAGGCTTCTTATATGTTGCCCAGCCACCACTTTACAAGGTCGAAGTCAGCAAAAACGAATCTTACTGGATTGGAAGCGACGAAGAAAAAGAGAGCTTAATCAAAGATCTTGGTAAAAAAGGAAAAGAAATTAAAAACATACAACGGTTCAAAGGTCTTGGAGAAATGAACCCAGAACAGCTGTGGGAAACCACCATGGATCCGGAAAGAAGAGTTCTAAAACAAATAACCATCGAGGACATTGAAGAAGCTGAAAAAACCTTTGAAATGCTTATGGGTACAGAAGTTGCACCTAGAAAGAAGTTCATTCAAACTCACAGCAAAGAAGCCGATCTTGATATTTAATTTATCTAACTAGCACATAACTAGAGATGTCAAACTCAGCAAGCCAAATCAAGGAAGTCAAGAAATCTGAATTTATTAATAAAACAGAGAAGAACTCAAAAGGGGTAAGTTATTCAACAATTGGGACAACGCTTCAAGCGCTTAGTGTTCAACTCGACGAAGGAGAAAAGATTAATTCCGAAGCTGGAAAAATGTCTTGGATGACAAGCAATATCAAAATGAAAACAAAAGGGCAGGGGATTGGAAAAATCGTTTCTAGAGTTCTCGCCAACGAATCGTTCTTTATTAACGAATTTACCAGCGAAGCCGGAACCGGAATAGTAACTTTTTCTACAGACGAAGCAGGTAAAATTGTTCCTGTTGAACTTGCTTCAGACAAACCGGGTATCGTATTTCAAAGAGGTTCATACCTTTGCTCAGAAATTGGAGTAGAAAGATCAACAGTACTAATTAAACGCTTAACAGCAGGAATATTTGGTGGGAAAGGTTTTATACTGCAAAAAGTTAAAGGAGAAGGCTCTGCTCATCTTATCGCAGATGGAGAAGTAGTTATGTACGAACTTTCCGCAGGAGAGCAAATGCTTGTAGATCAGGGAAACCTCCTTGCCTTTGAAGACACAGTAGATTTCGATATTCAAACCGTAAAAGGTGGAGCTATGAATTGGTTCTTCGGAGGGGAAGGTATTTTCCTAGGGTCACTTAAAGGTCCTGGCAAAGTATGGATGCAAACTCGAAAAATATCCGTGCACGGAGCAGCAGTTGCTGCTTCAGCTGCAAACAACTACTCTGGAGCCAGTCAAAATCCTTTAGGATGTATTTTCGGTTTAATAATTAGTGGCGTAATTTTTGGATGTGTAATTGCTTCTTCACTAATTATGAATATTTAATTATTAATAACCTAGTATGGAACTACTGCTTATTATCGTCTGTACAATAACAGTATTCATGCTAATAACTCTATTCGTAGCTGCTGTTGCAATCAGCAAAAAAAGACGAAAGCCCAACGAAGGCCCAAAAGTTTACATTAGACAGACAAAAGGAAATTAAATAATGCCTGACGAATCACAATTAACAATTACAGATAAGCGAATCAAGGAGCAAAACATTACCGAAGAAATGCGCTCCAGCTATATCAATTATGCCATGAGTGTTATTGTGGCTAGGGCACTGCCAGATGTTAAAGACGGACTAAAGCCTGTTCAGCGAAGAATACTTTATGCAATGTATAAACAGGGCTTTCTTCCTTCATCCTCTTACAAAAAGTCTGCCAGAACAGTTGGAGAGGTTATCGGTAAGTATCACCCTCATGGTGATACGGCAGTCTACGATGCTATGGTCAGAATGGCTCAAGATTTCAGTTACAGATATATTCTTATCGACGGTCAAGGAAACTTTGGCTCAATCGACGGAGACAGCGCCGCTGCCATGAGGTATACAGAATCAAGACTGCACAAAAATGCTATTCGCATTCTTACAGATTTAGAGAAAAAAACAGTTGATTTCGTATCTACATACGACGGAACTCATAATGAACCAGTAATTCTGCCATCTCTCTTACCAAATCTACTTCTAAACGGAGCAGAAGGAATTGCAGTGGGAATGGCAACAAAAATTCCACCTCACAATCTTGGAGAACTTGTTGATGCGATGGTTGAAATGATCAACAAAGGCGAGGCAACAACCACAGATGAGATTGATTACTCATATCTTGATACCATAAAAACCGTTGCCGATATTGATAATCTCAGCAATGAAAGATTTCCGCACTTTAATTCCGAAGTAGAGATTTCAGAAATTCTAAAACACATACCTGGACCAGATTTCCCCACAGGTGCAGAGATTTACGACCAAGAAGAAATAAAGCGAGCATATATGACCGGCAGAGGTCGAATTCTAATGCGGGCAATCGCAAAGATCGAAGAAAATAAAAGTGGAAAGTTCCAAATCATTATCACAGCGCTTCCATATCAGGTAAATAAGGCAAATCTAGTAAGTAAAATCGCAGAACTTGTTAAAGATAAAAAGATTGAAGGAATTTCTGACATCCGAGACGAATCAAACAAACTTGGAATTAGAATTGTTATTGATCTAAAACGAGACAGTAAGCCAAAAACATTGCTCAACAAGCTGTATAAATATACAGAAATGCAAAAGGCATTTAATGCCAACATGCTGGCACTTGTAAATGGAGAGCCAAAACTGCTCAACCTCAAAAGAATCCTTGAACTTTTTATTGAACACAGGCAAGAAATAATTATTCGCAGAAGTGAATATGATTTGGCACGAGCACGCGAAAGAGAACATATCCTAGAAGGATTGATGATCGCACTTGATAACCTAGACGAAGTTATTAATACAATTCGCTCATCAAAAGATGTAGATATCGCCAAAGAGAACTTGATGAAAAAGTTCAAATTAAGCGAAATTCAATCACAGGCAATCCTAGATATGCAACTTAGAAGACTTGCTGCCCTTGAAAGACAAAAGATAGAAGAGGAATACAAACAAATTAAAATCACTATTGCAGATCTTCTGGCTTTGTTAAGCTCTGCAAGCACTATCCTCAAAACCATTGTTGACGAACTTACAGAGCTTAAAGAAAAATCGGGTGATATTCGCCGAACAAAGGTTCACAAAGGCAAAGTAGGAGAATTCAATGAAGAGGACCTTATTGCCAAAGAAGAGGTTATTGTAACAATCAGTGAACAAGGTTACATCAAACGCATGAAGCAAGATACCTATACCTTGCAAAAGCGAGGAGGAGTGGGCAAAAAGGGAATGACAACCAAAGAAGATGACGGTGTAGCTCACATATTGAGCTGTAATACTCACGACGAGATATTATTCTTCACTAGCAAAGGAAGAATGTTTAATCTTCGAGTTTATGATATCCCAGAATTTGGTAGAACAGCTCGAGGACAAGCAGTTATTAATCTAATTAATATTGAACAAGACGAAACCATTCAAAGTGTTTTAACCAGAAATCCTGATGGTCGAATATACGACGAAGATATCACCCAAGAAGGGGAAACGAAAACAGAATCTGGGAAATACAAATTCTTGTTTATGGCAACAAGACATGGCATTGTTAAGAAAACATCACTCGAAGAATTTGCAAATATTCGAGCAAATGGACTGATTGCAATTAAGCTCTCCGACGGTGACGAGCTTGCCTGGGTTAAACCAACAACTGGTAAAGATGAAATCATGTTAATTACCAGAAAGGCTAGGTGCATTCGCTTTAAAGAAGCCGATGTCCGCGAAACGGGTAGGGCAACTATGGGAGTAAAGGGTATAACCTTCAAGTTCAAAGAAGATGAAGTAATTGTCATGGATGTTATTCGTAAGCTCGAAGAATTTGTTCTAAGTGTTTCAGAGCTTGGATACGGTAAAGTCACCGATCTTTCAGAATTTCCAACCCAAAACAGAGGTGGTATGGGAGTATTTACTGCCAGGGTAAATAAGAAAACTGGCGATCTTGCATCGGCCAGAATAATAGATCATCCCGATCTTGAATTATTAATAATAACTCAAAGTGGACTTGCCGTTCGCATACCAACAAATGAATTACCAAAGCGCAGTAGGCAAACAGCCGGTGTAAGGCTAATGAAAATGAAATCTGATGATACGGTTACAGCTATTGCAATTATTTAATGATTTGTTGTAACATTGATTCGGATAGTTCGTTAATGTATATAAGAAAACCAGTTATATAATGAGAAATTGTTGTCTCACAAATAAGATGATTTTTATCAACAAGACCGGCTAAGGGAGAGGTTTAGCATGTTTACAAAACCTCTCAAATTTTGAGAGGTTTTTAATTTTTAATTAAATTAAATGCAGGATAACTCAAGAAAAAATCGAATAATTAACAAGATCAATGACCTAAAGGCTCAAATTCTTGAGCTAGGATCGCAGATTGAGCAAGAAAGAAATGAAAACAACGAAGAAGATACAGCTATCAGACAAGAGCTGCTTGATAAACGCGAAATTCTTGAGCAGCAAATCTTAGAATTACAAAACGGCTTAACCTTAGCAAGTAATTCAGCTGAACTTCCTGCTGACCTTGGCAAGACATTTACAATAGATATGAACGGATCAAGTAGAGAATTAACAATTGTACTTCCAGACGAGGCAAACCCTTCAATGGGCAGTATCTCTATTGATTCACCTATAGCTAAAGCGTTGTTAGGTAAAAAACAAGGAGAGATTGCTAGCGTTTCAACACCTATGGGAAATCAGCAATATCTGATCAAAAAAGTTGTATAACTCCTGACAAGATGAGATAAAAACATGAACAGAGTAGGGGATCCCCTACTCTGAAAGATCCTTTAATGGATGATGCTTCTGATGCGTCTGTTCTGCAACCTTATCGCTCGAATGAACATACTTACTTGTAGTTGATAATGACGCGTGTCCTAAAAGCCTTTGAATTACTGCAGGATTAGCTCCGTTCTCAGCTATATAGGTAGCGAATCCATGCCTTAGACTATGCGCACTGGTAGGAACAATGATCCCAAGGTAAGTGCGATACTCCTTGATCTTAGACTGAAGATAATTTACGGATATTCTTACCACATAAGGATCCTGAGTAGAATGTCTCAAACCACGATAAGGTATGAATAATGCCGGGAAATCGTCATCTCTAGTTTGTAAATACCTCTCTAGGTAGAAACTGCATCTGGGAGTTAGGTATACAAATCTTTGCTTTCTGCCTTTACCTATTATATATATTTTTGAATCTCCAAGATGTGAATTGTCAGTAAGTTTTAGATCGTGTCTATCAAGGTTAATTAATTCAGAGATTCGCATACCTGTAGAAAAAAGCATTTCAAGCATGGCTCGGTTTCTAAAACGGATTTTCCTTTTCTTTTCATAAGTTTCGGGAGCTTCGACTAAACGGACAAGTTCTTCAAATTCTGCGACTTGAGTTTCTTTCTTTTCACTTTTAATTAGTTTTATTGAATCAGGAGGTAAAGGAACTTGATGATCGATATCGATCAAAAATCTCAAATACGAGCGAATAGCTGATAACATGCGATTTACACTACGACTACTTAGTCGTCCAGAATACATTGAAAGCCTTCTAGAGGCACTAGAGCTCGATTTCTTCTTTTCGCTTGTCCCATGTGCTTTTCCGTAGACATTAGTGGGTTTATACTTTTTAAGTACGGTCAAATACCTACCAGTCCTTAAAAATTCAACATACCTACTGATATCTAGTTTTTTTAAAGATACAAATGCAAGTTTATTGCTAAGTATGAACGCTGCCAGTATTTCGAGGTCTCGTTTATAGTTATCAACCGTCTCCTGGCTATAATTCGTATTAACCAGATCTAAGAAAAACTCAGTCTGCATAGGTAGGACATCTAATAATTTGGTACCTTTGTCAACCATATCACTAGAGAGGGCCTCTGAGCCTGTCTCAGTAGCACTCTCGTTATTCGCACTATCCTGACTAATTAACGGGGTAGTGGTATCCATATTTATCAAGGCAATTGAAGGTAAGTAAAGAATTTATTTTTCAGCAAAGGTTTAAGGAACAATAATTAATTTAATTATTATCAGTATAAAGAAAATAAAAATAATTAACAGAAATTTATATTAAAGGCTTCTCCCCTTAGCTTATTCTCTCGGTTACTAAATATAAGGGTGATTATACTCAGTTAAAGAATATATGATTTAACTCCCCTTGTAAAGGGTAATAAGCTGAAAAATTATCGTCTAAATATTTGAGTTAATACTACTTTAGGAGCTAGAAATGATTCACTATTCCTTATATTAATATCAGTTTCTCTGAAACTGCCTCTAAGTGGTAATACTAAGCAGAAGGTTATCCACAAATCGTAACATTATCGTATCCCCTACGCTGAAGAATTTAGCAATTAATAACTTATAGTGATTACCATTGTGAAACTATGGGCTATTCTACACAAAGAAGCATTATAAAAGCGTACCGTTTATCCCCCACTCTGCTACTAGAGCAAGCATTATGACAATCAACACAAACAGTGAAAGATATTCAATCCATATCCATTTACTGATAATATCTCTAACCTCGAGTGATATTCCAAGACATATGTACAGCACAATACTCTGAGCAAGTGCCAGATATGGAGCCGATACCGGCCATATACTCACTATGGCAGCAGCAAATGATGTTATTGTGCCCATTGCTAAGCTGACAGTTAGTCTCTGATAAAAAAACAGGTCAAGAGACCATAAAGTAATATATACAAGTAACCCGCTAATAAGGTGAATCGCAATCAATCTGAACGGCAGGAAGATATCATTGCTGAAAAGCAGGAAGAAGAAGAAATACGAAATAACAAGAGTTAGGACAAACTGCGCAGCACGAGCAGCTTGCAGTAAGGGTATTGGATTGTTATAGGCAGCATTAAGAATATTTACGGTCAGTAAAATTATGTATGAGAATAGCCAAAAGAATACAGCAGATACCAGAATTAGACTTAATTGACCCAACTCGGAAAAGACAGTTAGAATGATTAATTCCGCAAAAAGACTAATGGAAAAGACTCCTATTGCAGGGAATAGCAAGATAGTAATGAATCGCTCTCCCCTAACCTTAAAGAATAATGCCCAGTAAGCACCAAGATAAATCAGAATCGCAAGTAAAACTGGCTTTATAGGATCAAATGGAAAATCAATATCTAGTAATACTCTAAAATCTCTCTGCTGCAATAGAACATAAGCCACTGTAAGTAGCGATGAAATAACTGCGATTCTTGTTCTAGTACTAATCTTTGACATTATTCTTATGATAATATCTCAATCCTTTATCTGTCACCACCCTGCCCCTTGGAGTTCTTGCTAAAAATCCTTCTTGCAAAAGAAATGGCTCGTATACATCTTGTAGGGTAACCAGATCTTCTGAAAGTGCAGCAGCTAATGCTTGGAGTCCTATCGGACCTCCTTTGTAATGTTCAATGATGTAATTAATGATTTTTCTATCCAACCCATCTAGACCAAACTCATCTACGCCAATTAGTTCTAACGCTTGAAGTGCTCTATCCCTTGTAATGCTCATATCCCCTGACACTTGGGCATAATCTCGGACACGCTTCAGCAATCGAATAGCTATCCTTGGTGTTTTTCTTGATCTGGCAGCAATCTCGGCAATGGCTTCTGACTCTAGTTGAGTATCTAGCACAGCTGCCTTCTGAATCAACAATTCCGAAATTTCTGAAATTGAGTAATAATCTAGGCGCAGATCAAGTCCAAAACGATCTCTGAGAGGTGAACTTAGCGAACCTGCCCTAGTAGTTGCACCGATAATTGTAAGCGGATTAAGGTCTAGACGGATACTTCTTGCTGCTGGTCCCTTTCCGAGAATAATATCTATTGCCCTATCCTCCATAGCAGAATACAGTACCTCTTCAACAGCACGGTTGAGTCTATGGATTTCGTCTATAAACAAAATGCCGTTTGGTTCAATATTCGTAAGTATAGAAGCCAAATCACCTTTTCTTTCAATAGCTGGACCAGAAGTAATATACAACTGCACTCCGGCTTCTGATGCAATAACATGAGCAAGCGATGTTTTACCAAGCCCTGGAGGACCATGTAGAAGTATATGATCGATAGGCTCAAGTCTAGTCTTAGCGGCAGAAATAAGTATTTGTAAACTCTCTTTTTCTCTAGCTCGACCAATGATTTCTGCAAACGACTTAGGACGAAGTGTCTTTTCGTAAAGTTCTATCTCTTCTTCGTTTGTTGTATCTGGATCTAAGATTCTATCTGCCATTACTAATTATTTGATTTATTTCTTATTACTTTTAAAGCCTCTTTAATCAAATTACCTGCATCTAGTTGAGGATCTATGCTTTCTAACGCCTTGGAGATTTCTGTTTCAGAGAAACCAAGTCCAATTAAAGCATCATGCACCTCGTCTTGAGCAGGATTTGCCGTTTTTCTGCCATTAAGCACACCTTGATGAGCAGATTGCTTAAGTTTTGACTTCAGATCTATTATAATCCTTTCAGCTGTTTTTTGTCCTATTCCGGGGCTTTTTAGCAGTTTTGGTTGACCTTCAATAATCGCAGAGACGATTTCGTCATATCCTAAAGAAGATACTAACGCCATTGCAAGTTTTGGTCCTACTCCCGAAACTGTAATAAGCATTTCGAATAAACCCAATTCTTGCTTTGTTGCGAAACCAAACAATTTAAGTTCTTGCTCACGAACATGAGTATGGATATACAAACTGATTTCTTCGTTGATTGATAACTTTGAAGCCTTCGTATCTACTCGATACCCTACTCCATTGGTACCGATGATAATAGTATCGTGCATAATATCGATTATCACACCTTGCAGATATCCTATCATTAAATTTTTAATAACATCTTATTTAGTTGACTAGCTTGTAAATGGCAGATAGCAACTGCCAAGGCGTCTGCAACATCATCTGGTTTTGGAATCTCATGAAGACCAAGTAGTCTTTTTACCATATATTGTACCTGAGATTTATCTGCTTTTCCGTAGCCCGTAACGGCTTGTTTTACCTGCAAGGGCGAATAACTGAAGACCGGAAGATCATTCATTGCCCCTGCCAGCAATATAACTCCTCTGGCCTGACTAACAGGAACAATGGTTGTTTTATTTCGGAAAAAGAATAGGGATTCTACAGCAAGCACATCCGGTTTATTGACTTTAATGAGATTCATCATCTGTTCATACAGAATTTTAAGTCTCATTTCTATAACATCTTTCTTATTCGTGAGGATTGCTCCCGAATCTTCATGAACAAACTTGTTACCCATTAAGGTTACAACGCCCCATCCAGCAATTGCGCTCCCACCATCAACTCCGAGTACCCTCAAAGTATGAATAATAACAAGAAAATAATATGTGGACTACTAGTTTGAGTTTGTCCAAACCGAGTCAACATCGTCGTGATCGTCGACCGACTCGATCAAGCTCGTCAATTTTGACATATCTTCTGCAGAAACATTAACACTTTCTTTAGGCTCTTTAATTAATTCTGCAGAAACTAATCTGTAAGAAAGATCTTCAATAGCTTTTAAAACATTTGAAAAATCAACTTTATCAGTTGTAACCTCTAGAGCTTCTAGCTGATTTCCATCAATTTCGTGTTCGACGATGTTGATATCTAATATCCCTTCGATATCAAGTAATGACATTTGAACCTCGTCAATCGAGACATCTTCGTATGTATCTTCTGCGCCGAACTTCTCTGCCTTTTTTGAGACGGCCGGAAGTATTGTTATCAGTCCTCTTTCAACAAATTGCCAGGCTATGCTTCCACCGGGAACCATTTTACCACCATGGTTTTCGATTAGTTTTCTTACTTCAGAAACAGTTCTATTTGTGTTGTCTGTCTGACAATCGATTATTAGGGACACACCACCTGGTCCGAGAGCTTCGTAGCTAATCCTTTGTATTTGAACTTTCTCCCCTTCTCCGGTGCCCTTTTTAATCGCTCTTGTAATATTATCTGCCGGCATATTTGCGGCTTTAGCTTTTTCTATAGCAAGCCTAAGGGCAAAATTCATGTCAGGATCACCCCCGGCTTCACTGGCCGCTATTGTGATGTTTTTTGCTAGCTTAGTAAACAAGGCTCCTCTTTTGGCATCATTTGCCCCTTTAGCCCGTTTTATTTTTGCCCATTTGGAATGTCCTGACATTTTCTATTGAATAATAAGATATGAAGATTATCTGACTACAGATTCACCGATAACGATTATTATATCACCTATGTGCTTCTCTTCGTACGGAGATGTTGCATAAACAAGATTTTTGCCAAAAATTCTTTCAATCTCAAAAATCGTAACTGGGTATTTTTCTGGATTTGCTACATATACTGTTGTTTGTTCTGTTATATTTCTTGCATTGCCGATCTGAACGACTCTTCCTCCGCTGTTTGTGATCCATCTTGCTCGTGAATTTGCCATTCCTCTGATCCCAGATGCATTAAAGACTTCAATACGAGCCTGTTCCTTTGCAAGATTAAAATTAAACATAATGCTAGACATATCTCTATCTATGCTCTCTGTCAATGGTGAATATCTAGAATATAGTCCTTTAGACTCAAGCGGTAGTAATGAGGCACTTTGTGTATAAGCTAATTTAACTTGATCTCTTCTGATTGCCCATAGATGCCTAGCTAATGTAAAGAATTCATTCTTGCTTATGTTGGTATATACATTATCTTCAATAGCTTGAAGAATTTGAGGAATATTTGCGAGTGTACGTAGTGAATCCAGATTTGCAGCAAATTCGGCTAAGAATCTAGACTGTCTAGCTAATTGTGAGTCGTTTCCATACTCGTTAGCAGCAAGAAATCCAACAAATTGATCCTGATAGATTGTAATTCTACCTTTGCCCCAAGAAATATTTCTCCCCTTAGTATCCGAAACATCTTCGTCGTTTAAATCATAACGAAGATCTAAAGATACCGGATCAAAGTAACGACCTACCTCGGAAAAGCCTTTCGTATTAGTAAGTAAGTATCGATCAATCTTAACAGCCATAAGTGATTCAACAGATCTTACTAAAATTTCGATTTCATTTCCTTTAGAATCTTTATTGTTAAGAATTGTTCGCAGATTAGAATTTTTATTAAGCCCCGGAACATAAACCTCGATGTCTGGAGAGATCATAAAGATTCCCAGCTCTGACCTTTGCGGATCAACAACTAGTAGACCTATTGCATCAACGAATCGATGTTCGTCGGAGAATTGATCTATACCTACAATCAAGGTAATGATTCGATTAACACCATTCCATTCAACTTGCCCGGGTTCACCTTTATCAGACACCTCCCTTTTAGGAGAGAAATCATAGAAAGCTTTAACATAAGGGGCGAATGCCAGTATCAGCAATAACAAAAATACCGCAATAATTAGTTTAGGCTTATAGATGATTGAGATTATCCGGTTTTGACGAAGCCTAGTTGAAATCGTTGATCCTTTTTTTCCGGTAAGTGATTTGCTTCTTTTTTTGTCTGCCTCGTTTACTTTGACGAACGATTTGATTTCTGGAGCTGGTCAGCTTCTGTTTTAATTTCTTTAGCATTGGCAACAGTAAAAATATCGGGCAATTTTGCTTGTAGTTCGATGTCTTTACCATCGAGCAATTTGAAACTTAACCTCCAAGCATGAAGCATAAGTCGTGCAAACTTATTACCTCTTCCGTATATATTATCACCTAGGATTGGCAAACCCAAACTACTCAGCTGCACTCTTAATTGATGAGTTCTTCCAGTTTTGGGAATAGCCTTTACTAACGAACATGTCTTGCCATCCAGTTGGAAAACACCCAAATTATAAAAATCTGTTTCAGCGAGCTTCCCTTTTTTGTCTGCAAGGACAGTAATCTTCTTTCTATTCTGAGGATTTCTACCCAGATAGTTAACAATCTTTCTTTTTTGCCGATAGTTTTTAGTAGCATCACCTGCAACAACCATCAAGTATGTCTTTTGGATATTCCTTTCAGCAAAAGCTTTTGAATAAAACCATAATGCCTCTGTTGTTTTGCTTATCATTACCAGACCAGATGTATCTTTATCCAAACGATGGATAAGACCCGACCGAATACTATCTCCGACAGTTTGCAGTTCGCTGTATCTATACATAACAGCATTCATCAAAGTATCCTGACTATTCCCCGCAGCCGGATGAACAACCATACCTGAGGGTTTATTTACCACCAGTAGATGCTCGTCCTCATAAACAATATCTAATTCGATATTCTGAGGTTTTAGTTGAAGAGTATCATTAGAAATTACACTTTGATCGAATACAATAGTATCTCCTGCGCGCACTTTGTATTGTGCTTGAGTCTGAACAACGCCATTCACCATTAAGCCCTTTGCTTCAATAACTCTTTTACAAGCACTTCGACTATATCCTACGATTTTCTTGCTTAAGAATAAATCTACCCTTTGAGTTGCATCTTCAGATTTTACTGTGAATTTTTTGAAGCTCTTGCATTTGCTAAAGATAACATTAGAAAAAAGTCCTAAGGCCGAAGTTATATATACATCAGCGAGATTAAACCAAGGGAATGAACCAATTGCTATGAAGTCTACTACACCTCCGTAGGCTAGACGATCAAAAAGATTCGAGAAAGCTCCCGATAACAATAACAACATGACTATCCATAACCACTTTGCTCCAATTGTACTGCGACTCTGAAATATTATGATAATTGAGATTAATAATCCAAAAACACTAAAAATCATTGCCTGCGTATTGTCTTGAGTTCCTATTCCAAGTGCTAAAGATTGATTGATGGTGTAATCAAGATGTTCAATTGCAATAAGTTTTAACAAGCGATCGGCAATGAATAAAATGCTAATAACAGAAAATAGATAATTCTTGTTAATTGGAATCTTTGCCATCTGCTTCTTGTCTAAGTTTATCTCCAAACGACAATATAAACCGATCCCTACCTGCAGTTTTGCCGAAAGAAGACTCTGTTTCAATATTCTGATTCAATTTGGCTCGCTCCCTTGCCCTACTGGCACGATCTTGATTAATGAATTGTGCCTCTGCTACTGACCTACTTCTCGTGAATCCACCGAAAGATTTATTTATCGTTCGATTCTCAAGAATATTTCCGATAAGAAGGATTAGCCCAACAAAGAACACTACAACTGCAATCAGCTGATGATAATCAAGCATTTCATAAAACGAAGGTTGATAATTGGCTGTTATTGTGCGCAGGTAAAGTTCAGAAACAGAAAATATCAGAAAGAATATTATTGACAACATTCCCTGTTTATTAGCAAATACACGCCAAGTAAGCCCTGAGAAAACCAGGAATATTGTAATTATTGAAAATTGAATCAGCTGTATAGAATACCTGACCGTACCATCTGCATATCTAATACCAAGTATACTTTCGGTCAATTCTCCTGCTGCATATCCATGGATAAAAAGCCCGATAAGTAAAAACAGATTTGCAAAAGCGTAACTCAGTACCAATTTATCAAACAATAGAAAAACGGTTTTCTTCTGATTAGAGTTCTTATAGATAATTAACATACCAATTACAAGCCCAAGAAAAATTCCAATATAAGAGAAGTTTCCGTCATTAAACCTAAAAAATGACCATGGTAGCTGATATAAAAGCCTTAATCCTTCTGAGGTTTCGTTGAGTGGCAGCAAACCTACGCCCCTCTCGAGATATGTTTCAAGATTAAGAAGCATCCCTAGCAAACGAGAAGAAATAACTGCTGAAATAATATTTAAGAAGGCAATATCAAAGATTGTATTTGCTTTTAGATCTTTCCTTGTAAATAACCAAAACGAAAGTATATAAGCAACAAAGAAGACAAAGATAAAAACATATATTAAATATTGTGGCGCATCTAAACTAATCGGACTCATATTGTTTATGCTTATAGTATATCTTAACAGCTAGAAGTTGATATTTGCTGTTAAATTCGAGAAATCAGTATTTGCAGGAGCTAGAGTGGCAATTAGCATTTCCTTACCTTCCAGCATTTCTCTCCATGCATCTATCACACTGTTCCTATTCTCAGAATTTAGCCTATTAATGTACTCATCCACCGAAAGTAATTCGTCTTTTAATAATTTTTGAAGTCCGAACCATACGGCTATGTCTTCTGCAGCTTCGAGATCGGTTGTCATCGATCCCAGTAGGTAGTTTCTAGCTCTTTCAAAATCTTTGTCCGAAAAATCTCCTTTGATCAGCGATTCTAGCTCGGTCAATATTGCTTCAATTGCCTTTTTAGCATTTTTTTTTATCTGTTCCTAGAGCTATCGAGTACCTGCCTGTGTCGGCATAACTAGAAATAGATGCTCCGATATAATATGCGAGCCCTAGTTCGTCCCTAATCTTTTGAAACAATTTTGATCCGAATCCATAACTCAATATTGAATTACCAATTTGTAAAGCATACTTATTCTTTGAGTTTCGTCTTGGAGCATATCCTCCCATAACAATATGTGCTTGTTCCAGATCCTTATTTTCAACCACAAAATTATTGCTGATTCTATGGTTTGAAAAATGTTGCGGCTCAATTGTTTGTCCTTGTGGTAAGGAACCAAAATGGATCTCACAGAGTTCTTCTGCAAGTTCCTTATCAAAATTTCCAGCAATACTGATTAACAGATTTGCTTTTGTGTAGTACTTCTCGGCGAACAATCTTAGTTGCTCTCGGCTAGTTGCCTTTACGGTTTCTTGCGTTCCTGCAATATTTCTTCCCAAAGGGTGTCTTGCAAACAAGTTCTCCGTAAAAATTTCGCTAACCCTGGATCTTGGCAAGTCGTTATACATCTTTATTTCTTCACAAATAACGCCCTTCTCTTTTTCTATTTCACTTTCAGTAAAGAGTGGCGAATTAATCATATCTGCTAAGATTTCAAAGCTTTTCTCGAAATTATCCTTTGGAATTTTTATGTAGTAACCTGTGTAGTCATATGAGGTAAAGGCATTAGAAGTCCCGCCGAGTAGTTCGATTTCCATACCAATAATCTTGCTTGTTGGGTATCTTTTAGATCCCTTAAATAGTGTATGCTCCACAAAGTGAGCGATCCCAGCCTCTGCATCAGTTTCGTATCTGGATCCTACGCCTGCAAGAACCACTATCGCAACTGAAGGACTGGTATTATTATCTACTAAGAGAGTTCTGACACCGGATTTAGTAATTTTGAAATCTGGTTTCATCAATGATTACTTCCTTCTCTTCTTTTTTCTTTTCTTTTTATGTTTTTGGGAAGAGTCATCTATGGAGGGTTGATCTAACTTAACTGGAAGTGATGCTTCTAGATCTGTGCTTTGCTCAACTTTTTTTTGTACTTTTTTTCGCGACACTCTTAATTTTGGCCGCAACAGCTTTAAGCTTTCCATTAACACTTGATATTATTGTTCTTCCGGTAATAGACCTTACTGGTTTATCGGCATCTGCTGACTGAATATCTGCTCTACTTACAACTTGTTTTTGAGAGTCATCTGAAAGGAAGCTAACATCTATCTTCATTTCAGAATCGTTATCTGAGGCGATTCGTTTTGGATTGATTTTTAATTCGAAACTCATTACTACTCCATTTTCTCCGGTGAAATTGACGATTGGAACATTGACCCCTCCATCAATCCAGTCCTCAAAATCTTCGATAGTAGCAGGTCTGATTAAGAGGTAAACAAAAAGGAACGGGAACTGAAGTAAGAAGTTAGCTACCGCAATCACTATTGAAACCCAGCGTCTTTTGAATCTTTTCTGGGCATCGGCATACACCCACATGCTTACTACCAGCCAAAGGATAGCTAAATAAAGAAAAACAGCAGGAATAATCAGATCTTGATAAGGAACATCTGAATTTAAGTCTAAGAATTGTAGTAACGCTTCAACCATGATTTCAAAAAATAATATTTAGCAATTACACTCTACCTAAATACTCGTATGTTTGTGTGTTGATTTTAATAATTTCTCCTTCTTTTAGGAAAAGTGGGACTTTGATTTGCAATCCGGTTTCCATAACCGCATTCTTTAAGGCGTTTTGAGCTGTGTTTCCAGCTACTGCAGGATCTGTTGTTTGAATTTTTTAGATCTACAGTTTTTGGCAGTTCGATACTCACTGGGATTCCATCGATATACAAAGTAATAACTTTAGATCCTTCGATCATGAAGAGAAGTTCGTCTTGGATTTGTTCAACTGGGAGCTCGAACTGAGAGAAGTCCTCGTTACTCATAAAGTATGCATTTGAATCATCTGCATACAAGAACTGTGCTGATTGTTTTGCAACATCTGCCTCCTGGACACTTTGTTCGTTTGTGAAAGTTTTCTCCGTAATAACGCCGTTTTCAATATCTCTTACTTTAAGCCGGATAGTTGCTTGGCCTCTTCCCTTTTTAATATGCTGATATTTTAATACTACATATTTACGATCATCAAGTTCAAAGACTGAACCGTTTCTTAAAGCATTAGATGCGATAGTTCCCATAGAATTTTTTAAATTTATTAAAAATGCTGGTGGTGGGGGTCGAACCCACACGCGGGGTAAGCCGCACGGGATTTTGAGTCCCGCGTGTCTGCCAATTCCACCACACCAGCAAGAATTAAGCAGTGTTTGCAAGGATTATAAGTGATGAGTAGGAAAAAGACAAAACGAAACTACCCTTTTTTTGTTCCCATCTCTCGGTTATACATCGGCATTCGTGTTAGCTGTCCTGCTATACGCTGCAAAGCATTTTTTCTGGCAGCAATTCCACTTTTTAAGCCTCCTATTGCTTCTTTTACATTTGCAAGCCCTTCTTTAATTTGGGCAATTCTGGAAACAAGAGTTTTTCGGTCTGCAGAAAACTTGGAGAGTTGATCCATTAACTGTTTTCTAGCCTCAGGTGGAATATTGCCAGCCAACCTATCTCGAACCTGACCAATGGCATTATCGATTGCTGCTTTGCTTCCTTCCATTTGAGAAAGTGCCTTGAGCATACTCTCGCGTTGCGCCTCTACATTAGATTTCTGAGATTCTGCTCGTAATATTTCTGATCGAAGTTGTGATATTTGAGGTGCCCCACCTGCCATATAATGTGAACTAACTCAAAATTAAACTTCGGTATTATCAGAGTTTTGTTTCTGTAGATAATCGTTTCTAAATTGGACCAGGACTTGAAGAATTTGATTTTCTAAATCGGGTATGCTTTCAACCAGATAATTAAGTAACCCATCTTGTGCAGCACCTTTTTCGACAAGTTTATCAAATTCACCTTTTTGCTCTGCGGTAAGCATTGGCTCAAAATAATCTACGAGATTATCGCCAAATATATCGTACAGTCTTGATGACTCTTGATTCAAAAAGTCCATATCGATATCGTCACCGTGCTTTTCTTGAACAAGCTGCATCATAAAACTAAGGACATTTTGGTCTTTAGGATCGGAATTATTTGAATTGGTCATCTGAAAACTAATAAAGTATTTTTAATTTTACTCTATGCGATCAAGAAATGAAAATCCAGAATTGACTTCTACCAGGTCAATGACTACATTATATTAGGCTAATAATGTTTTTGAAGTATAAAAAATACCTAACAAACTTTTTTTATTTCGCTGCCGGTTTAAGTTTGCTGGTAAGTATTGTATTAGTTGTTTGGCTTCTGCAAAAGACAGACGGAAATATTTTAGGACTCCATTGGTGCAACGGCATATCTCCCTGTACAGAAGGTCCGCAACCCCCCGTAACAGTTACTGCATTCATACGAATTGTAGATGTTAAATTCACTGTTTATCCCGAAAAAAGGGAGCCTGCAATTGGAAACTGGGCTACCATAGCCGATGTTAGACTTCAAGATTGCAACAATTCAAACAATTTCACTTATAATGCCATTGTCACAAATTCAATTGGTAAGGGCACGGTTGTGATCCCCTCTTCTAATCCTTTACCTGAAGGTGACTATAGATTTTTCATTCGTGGTTTTTCTCATCTAAACGAAGAATTCAACTGTTATACATTAGATACTATCGGACCAGATATTGACCTGACACTTGAAGGCAAAGAGCTTCTTGCGGGCGAGGTTAGTAACAGTTATGATAATTATGTAAATTCCCTAGATATGTCTGTGCTTATAGGTAAGCTGTTTACTAATGACTACAAAAGCGATCTTAATCAAGATACTTTGGTAAATGGCCTTGATTTTGGCAACCAAATTTACAACCTATTTAAAAATGGCGACTAATCGATGAAACTATCATATAAAATTCTGCTTTCTTCAATAACTTTCTTTTTGTTTTTCTTAATTGGAAACAGCAAAGCACAAGCAGGGTCTTTTTACTTCTCACCTGCTAATGCCAACCTGATTCAAGGCTGTATCAATGAAGTTGTCGTCATGGTTGATACTGCCGGTGCAAATTCAAACGCAGCAGATATTGAAATTACTTATAATCCTGCTCAGATACAGGTCTTAGATTCAGACCTTATCACTCCTGGGGTGCAGGTTATCCCCGGTAACGCCTATCAGGCATATGTTTACAACAATGTAACACCCGGGGTGATTAAAGTCGCTGCTGGTTCTTTTATCGGTGACTTGAACGGAGTTGCAACGCTCTTAAAAATACAATTTCAATCAATTGGAGCCACGGTAAGCTCTGGTTTTACAATTAACTTTACAGGACCCGGCAATACACTTGATAGTAATATTGCAGAAACAACTACCAGCGATGATCTTTTAACCTCAGTAACAAACGGATTTTATACTTTCTCTAGTGGAAGTTGCATCGCTGACACTACACCACCAACAATCAGTTTTACAAATCCAGTTAGTAATGCTTCTGGTGTAGGGCCGTCTGCAAATCTAGTTATCACCTTGTCAGATAATCAAAGTGGCGTTGATATTGACTCTGTTGTTGTAACCTTTAATGGAGTACCCTACCAAAATGGCGATGCAGGATTTAATTTTACCGGAAGCCCAGGAAGCTATGTCATCACGATTACGCCAGTTGGAGGAATTCCTCAAGGGGTTGCCTCAACTCTTGTAGTTCAGGCAAAAGATCTTGCCGGAAATAGCGCTAGTAGAATCATGAACTTTAATGTTCCGGCAGCCCCGATAGTTACTCCCGGACCAACACAACCGCCTGTCCAGCAAGATACAGTTGCCCCAATTATTACACCAGAAGACCCTCAAGATGGGTCACAGGTTGAAATAAATACAAATCTAAACATCAATATCACAGACGATGCCAGTGGTGTTAATCTCGGAAGTCTGATTCTTATATTGAACGGTAAACAGTATAAGTTTAATAGTCCACAAGTAAGTTACTCAGGCGATCCAAATAATTACACATTTATACTTGATCCAGAATCACTTCTGCCAGCAAACAGTCTTTCATACTTAACGATTTTTGTTAAGGACAATGCCGGCAATGCATCAATAAAGACTATTAGCTTTGGACCAGACCTGAGCAAACTACCCGACACAGATACTCCAGATTGTCTATGCCCTACCCCTACATCACCTCTACCTGATTCATATACTGATGTTGTCCGAATCTACCAATCTATAAACACAATACTACCATCAAACCTTAAATCCTTAGGCTTGCCGGGTTTCATCTCAGCTTTATTAGCCTTACTAACTGTGCTTGCAATGCTCAGCCTGCTAAAGATTCCAGATCTACTTCTTTTCTTGTTTACCAAAGGAAACAATCGACCTTGGGGTGTTGTTTATCAAGAGGATAGCGGAGAACCCGTTGCGGGAGCAAAAGCAATATTGAAAAGTATGGAAACAGAGGCATTTATAGAAAAATCAGTTACCGACTTTCAAGGAAGATACCAATTTGATCAACCTGCTGGTGATTATATGTTGCATGTTTCAAAGAACGGTTTCGGCGAAAAGGAATTAGGCATTAGGCACGAAATAAACAGTCAAATTGATTACATCGACCTGGCCGTTGATAATACCGGACCTATAATGCTAGTTATGAACTTTATTAAAAAGATTATCAGGTTTATCCAAAAACAACATCTGGCTTTCGCCTCTGCAGGTCTTGTCTTATCAATCGTATCTTATATGTTTGTGCCGACAGCCATTGCTCTGCTTCTAACAATCTTCTATAGTCTTTGGATACTAATCGGGGGTACACTAACTTTTGTAAAGTCTTAATGGCACTTACTTGATGATAGGTGCTGAACCTTCAACTTGTTCCATTCCTGATAAAGGTATAGTCACATAGAAGGTTGATCCTTTCCCTACTTCAGATTCAAACCAGATCTTTCCATTAAACTTGTCCACCATAGACTTAACAATATAAAGCCCCAAGCCAGAACCGCTAACATCTAGCTGTTTAATATTATCGGCTCGGAACATTTTTTCAAATACTCTATCTTGTTGATCTTTAGGTATACCGTAGCCTGTGTCGGAAATTTTGATTAGAATTTCTTCTTTAGAGTCATCGGAGCTTTGTTTAAGAATATCGAAACTAACAGTACCTCCGTTTGGCGTGTATTTTAATGCATTAGAAAGTAAATTAGACATTATCATTCTCAGGAGTTTTTCATCTGCTCTAATAGTTTGAATCTGATCGCTAAAATTATTATTAAGAATTATATTCTTCTCTTGAACTAGGTAATTAAATTCTTTAATTATATTTTCGGCAAGTTTAGATATATTAATCTCTGTTGGCGTAATAGGAAGTGTTCCAAGCTCGATCCTTGAAACATCTAATAAGGAATTAATCAAATCTAACATTCTTTCTGTTGCTTGCTTAATCTCAGTTATGTATTCCTTATCAGAACCACTGTATTTTGAATCGAAATCCTGCATTAGCATTTCGATATACCAACTGATTGTGGTAATTGGAGTTCTAAGCTGATGAGATACCATAGATACGAACTCGCTTTTTGCTAAATCAATTTGTTTTGATTGTGTGATATCTCTCATAATCTCTACAGCTCCAATAATCTTGTTTTGAAAAACTACCATTGAGACTGTTGAGGCTATTGGAATTCTAACCCCATTGCTACTTAGTAGATAATATTCTCCCGTTTTGTTTGTTTGCAAAGCGACAGCTTCTTCTATCGGAGTTTTTGCAAGCTTGAGAATATTTCCCTTTGCATCTTTTCCTAAAATATTCATCACTTTGCTTACTGGTCTTCCGATAGCCTTGCTTGGATCTACACCAAGCATAGCGATTGCGGCTGGATTAGCCATTATTAGATTACCTTGCCTGTCTACTGCTAAGATACCTTCTCCAATTGAACCAAGGAAGGCCTCTGTTCTTGCTTTTTCTTCTTCTGAAACCTTTCTTGCTAATTCTACATCTTCCATAACATTCATAATCGCCATTTTTATTTCAGATAATCTGGCATTACTCTCCTCTAATTTGGACACCTTATTAGTAAGTTTCGCAGTAGCAGATTGAACGCGCATCTCGAGGTTTTGATTCATTTCCTGAAGATCTTTTGCCATCGCATTGACGGATTTTGCAAGTAAGCCGATTTCATCGTTCGAGCGCACTTCTACTCTATTTGTTAGGTTCCCGCGAGCAATCTGAGTAACCGTTCCGGTGATTGACTCTATAGGTTTAACTATTGTTCGAGTTAATAGACTGACTACAAGAAAGACAACTAGGAATAAGACTAAGTTTGACAGTATCAACTGATCTCTTAGTCTGTATACACCGCTAAGAATGACTTCTTCAGGTATCTCTTTAATAACTAGCCAATAGTCTGAATCTAGGCTTGGAAAGACTACTCTCTCGAAGCTATACAGACTAGCATCAAGAATAAATGTATCTCTAATATTGTTTTGTAAGGAATAAAGTTTGTCATCTAAAATGTTATAGATGTTTTCTCCTACCTTAAAGCTGTCAACTCTATAAATCTGTGAATTTGTGGCTAGTATAGTTCCGGAATCAGAAACAATGTATTCTGCGAATCTATTATTACTGCTTGTTTCATTTATAAAGGGTGTTAGGTTTATATCTACAAGAAAGACAATATAAGCCGTTGTATTCCCGGATAGGGCTATTGGTCTTATAAAGTAGACTTCAGTAATTAGTTCATTATTGTATTGATAAGTGAAATAATCGCTAATCGTTTGCCCCTCTTCTAGATCTGAAAGTACAAGAAACGGATCAGCATGCTTGATTAAATCATAAACATCCTCAATAGATTGTTCGTTTTGCAGAAACGAAGGATTCTTGAAATCGTATAACGGATTTCCCTGTGAGTCTAAAAGAAATATCCTGCTGAGGTAATTCTTATACTGGATAAAAGTATTGAAATCATTATCGATAACTTCTTGAGGCATATTATCCAAACTACCTAGAGTGGTTGTATGCTTAACGATGTGAGTAGCAAGCATTCCAACCTCTTTTTCTATCTGTTGAAGGGCAGTTGTTATTGCTCTTGCTCGAACTGCTGTTGTGCTGACACTCTCGTTAATACTCTGATCTAAAGCAAGACTTGTCTGGTTTTGTATACTAAAATATGCCAACACAGACATACCTAAACCTAGGGTTAGTGAAAGAATCAGTGTTACTTTTGTAGATAGTTTAATTTTCATCCTGATACCTTGCCAGTTGTTGTTTAAGTTCTTTCATACGAATCTCTCTACCGACCATAAGTCTGTTCACTTTTTCTAGTTCTGCGTTTCTCTTCTCTAGTTTTTCTTCACTTTCGTTTCTTTCGATGGCAAACATAATATTTTGTCCAACAATGCGCATTATGTTAGTCATGTCTTCTAGCCATCTTCTGGTTTTTGTTAGTTGCGTCATACCAATAAAACCCTTAACAATATTTTTTGTAATAAACGGAACTACAAGCATTGATTTAATGCCTAGGTTTAGGAATTCATCTCTCTCAAGAACTGCATCCTGTGGTAATTCATTAATATTTTCAAATTTAAAAACCTTGCCAGAAAGCAAAGTTCTATGCATATTTCGAAGAGTCGTTATAGGAACCCAAACTCTATACTTATCAGGGATTTTCTTCTCTTGAGCAATGGCCCAGTCGTAACCTATGCTCATCTGACTTTGATCATCTGAATAAAAAAAGATGTAGAGCCTATCTACTCCAATAAATTTCCCGATTCTCTCCATGATATTAACTATACGGATTTGAAACTCATCTTTTGGAATATAAATTAGGCTCGAACTAATATCACTGATTAACATTTGTAATGAACTTCTAACCTTTAGCTCTTGCTGGCTTTGATAAACATATGTTGTATCTATACCAAAGTGAAAGACAGTTTTCTTGCTTCCAGTCTCTGTTATAACTGTTCTTCTCCAAGATATTTGCCTAATATTTGAGGGGGAGATTGCAATAATATCGCTCTTCTGGCTTAAGACCGATTTACTATCGCTTAAAAGCTTCTCATACTCACTTGCGTAATATTCTCTTTGATCGACAGGTGCGATAACATCAAGCCAATCGTTACCGAAAAGCTTTTTGCCATTTGCAAGTATCTTGTCTGCCATCGGATTAGAATAGATTATCTTGTAAGCACTATCCGTGACCAAGACCAAAGCATCTGAACTTTCGAGATAAATTCTAGATTTGTCCTTCTCAACCGACAACTGTTCTCTGACTTGTTGCTCTTGGGTAATATCCTTAACATAACTTATTATCGCCTGCACGCTTCCGTTATAATCGAAGAGAACCGAATCAAATATGACTGTTCTGATACTACCATCTGCATGATTAATATTTGTGCGCAAACTGATTGGCTTTTTATTGCGTAGAATTGCAGCAATTGAACCTAATACTTCTCTTAATGAATCTGGCGGGAAAAGCTTCAACATAGGGATCCTTTTACC
The DNA here is from genome assembly GCA_001567305.1 of candidate division WS6 bacterium OLB21. Classification (GTDB taxonomy): domain Bacteria; phylum Patescibacteriota; class Dojkabacteria; order B142; family OLB20; genus OLB21. The sequence continues at coordinate 31,259 of JYPD01000014.1, forward strand.
TATCAAATCGTTCGGCGTATAACCTCCGACAGAAGCAAGAGCTTTATTTACTTGCAGAACTTTTCCGGTAGGCGAGGTAATAGCTATTCCGAAAGGGATTGAATCAAATATTGTCTGATATTTTTTTATTTCAAGCTCAAGATTGTCGTTAGAAGCGCATTCTTTTTCTAATATAGCCACTAAGGGTTTGAGCAATTCTTGTTTATTGCTATCAATTTCTCCATAAGCCTGAAGAAGAATTTGTTGGACCTTATTTTCTGACATCTGGCAGTATTGATATCTATATGACTAAAATTCAGCTACCTCTTCCCAACTCTTAATGATGATCTCAGGATTTATCTGAACGGTTTTAATCTTAATTCTTCGAACGGCTTCTCCTACAGTTGAGGTCACTCTAATTTCTTTGTTTGGCTGAGTATTTAATTGACATTGCGTGTATAACAAACTAATTTCTGCAGGTGTTAGCACTCTATCCCAAATATCTAGATTATCGATTAGGCCACTCCATGGTTCTGCACCAAGAACATCTTTTGCTCCTCTACCAACTAGTAAAGTCGATGCCCCTGCGATTACACCAGGCACTCGTGGCCCCAAAAAAAGTTGTACCAACAAGGTTACCATTTACAAAAAGCTGAATATCGTCTCCGTTCTCCCAGGTAAGAACCAAATGTTGCCAATCCGTTGTAGTGATATTCGAAGTAGTTTCCATTTGTTGAACAATATTGCTCACACCATTAAAAATGGTTACTCCAGCCTTAATTACCTCTGTACCCCCCCCCATAAAGACCGCCAGCATCGTAACGCATACCAAACACATCATCGTCACCGTTAGGTGGAAATGTTATTAAGAAACCTCTGTCTGTGTTAATCGTATCTGACTTTATCCAGGTTGAGATAGAAAATGCAGTCATGCCATTAATATAATCTTCTCCGTCTGCATCTTCTAGGAAATCGTTTATTCCATCGAAACTTGCTGCAGAGTCGCACTGACCAATTACATCTGCAGTTGGACAAGCACTCCCTGAACACTCGAAGTGTCTGTTATTACCAGAACTATCTAAAAAGGTAGTTGAAGCAGGGGGATCATCAAACTTGAGAGAAAGAACATTCCCTCCTCCATTATCTCCAACCTCCTCTGGGATATCAGTTATTACATATTCGCAGGTTCCGTCTGCAAGAGATGAGTTTGTTGTTCCGGTAATTGATGGATCGTTTCTAATAGCATCAAGTGCTCGGTTGGCACAGGCATCGTGAATAGCTCTTGCTGATGTGCTTTCAACTACTAGATCCGTGGTATTTACACTCGATGTACCCAACAGGATAATGCTCACAAGAAGGGTTCCCGCAACAATGCTAATCAGAATCACTGTAACTAGTGCGATGTATCCATTTTTTTTTATCTGACATTGATGCTTGCGTAATAAGTTTGAGTATAGTCATTCTCTGATCTGCCATCTGGATTTACATAGCTAAGAGTTAGGGCCACCCTAACTACACCTTTGGTTCCCGGTCTTGATAAGTTAGTTACAAGAAAATTATCAACCGATACTCTGTTCGAGCTTAAATTAACGGGAGGAAAGAATTTCTCTGTCATGCTAAGTGTGTTTCCACTCAAGGCAATTGTAGTTGGATCAACTGCGGCTGTTACCATATCGAGTTGAATCTGGTTACTACTAAGTCCTGCAGAAGGTAATATGATTGCTTCTGAATCACGAACCGATTGAGATATCAACTGTAGTATCTGCATAGCTTGCTGATCGACTTCTGCAACTGTGGCTGCCCGTGCTCTGGCAAATATTATCTGCGTAAAGACAAGAGTTATTATAGTCAACACAACAGCGGCTATCGCTGTGTAAAGTAGCACTTCAATTAATGTAAAAGCTTGTTTGTGCTTGTTATGATCCATTAATTTGGTTGTAGTATATAAAACTCGTTACTATTATCCTGATTTGTCAAAAATATTCTATCAATAGATGGCTGATAAAAAAATTCCTGTAGCATTACCAGGCAAGTTCAAATCTCCCACGAAAACAGGTGAAGCTGGAGTTGTGTAATCTAAAACCAGAAACTCTTGGGCTGCGGACTGATTAGCAACAAAAAGTCGATTAAATAATGGGTCATAAGCTAGGTCGTTCACCTGGCCACCCGTGCTATAGGTACTCTGGACCACAAGAGATGTTGGTGTAGAGGCACTAACTGCAACTAGGGTGCCATCAGCTCTGCCAACAAACATTTGTGAACCATCCATAAGAATAGTTCGAGCAATACTCCTTCCAGCAAGATTCAATGAACCGGCTGCAGAAATTGAACCCGGATTAGTTATATCTAAAATCTGAATCTCTGCAGAACCGCTGTTTGTTGCCAAGTATGCGTAGTTTCCGTAAATTGCAATATCGTAAACTGTGTTTGGAATATTAAAGCTACCTAATAAAACCGGTGAAGCCGGGGTGGCAATGTTGTAAATGTAAAATTCTGGCTGTCCACCGCTGACTCTACCAGCATAGAGCCTTGTACCATCAACTCTAACAGCATAAATGTCTCGATTTGTAGCTAAATCGATATTACTTGAATTCGTTGGCGCATTTGGATTTGTAACATTAAAAACACGAATCTCTGCATTATTTGCAGACGAAGCTAAATAAAGATAATTTGCTCCACTGTCAGCCAACATGAATCCATTACTGGCAGGAGATGTAGTTCCGAGAGGAGCAGGTGATGCCGGATTTGAAATATCAAATATTCTGAGTACAGATGCTAGCTGCAATACATAAGCAAAATTACCATTAACAACAACATCGATAGCATCATTATTTCCTGCAAAGTTAACCGAAGTAGTTACTGCTGGATTAGCCCAACTAGCGGTTGGTGTTGGTGATGGTGTTGGCGTCGGTGAATCTGTTGGTAACGGAGTTGCTGATGGTGTTGCTGTTGGTGTCGGTGTCGGTGTATTTGTTGGTGTTGGGGTTGGAGTTGGTGTAGGTGTCGGTGTTGCCAGTCTGCCCCAATCGCTGATTTCCGTTGATATTGTTACAGATCTGTTTATACCCGTTGGTTCTTGGCTCCAGTTGACAACTGCTGTAACCTGCTTTCGATAAGCGTCAATCGAGCTTACGGTTATGCTTCTGCTATATTCCCCTACTGTATCGGAAGAACCACTTAGAGCCCAAACACCTCCGGAAATTGTGATACCATGAACCCCGTCAGGTAGGTTTGAAAAGTCTTCTTCGGCAATATTTCTTGCAGCCTCTATGGCTTCGTCGGCTAAGAATGAGGCTCTGGCAGCATTGCCCGAAGCATATATTGATTCTTGAGAGAAAGAAAGTAAGGCAACAACAGAGAATATTAATAACCCTAGCAATGCTAAAGCCAAAAGAACCTCTACAAGAATTGCTGCCTTGAATTGTCTCTTTTCTTTTCTCATTTTAATAATCAATTACTCCTCTATTATTTATACTTATTACCCATTGCTCGGACTCTGGATTTGTTATTGTTATTGATCCAGTATTTGATGTATTGCCTATTACGGGATTAAAAATTACTTCGCTTAATCCGGTGAATGCAAGCTCGTTAGAAACAGTTGTAATCTCATCAAAGTCAGGATTTCTGGTTAAGTAAGTTTGACCTCGAAAAACCGTAATCGAACCGTTCTGGAAATATACCCCCCAATATGAATCGTTTTCGCCTGTTTGAGATAAAACCTGGGCCCTTCTTAACGATTGTACAGAAGCCTGTACCGCAACATCTAAATCATTTGATCCTACAATCCGACCTAGAAATGGTGCCGATACTGCAAATATTAGAGAAAACAGCGAAATCGCCAGTAGAACCTCGATTAATGTAAATGCTTTGATCCTCATAATCCTAACTACCAGAATTATCTTCTATATAAATTTCTTCTACCCAGCCTCTAGGTTTACCGCTAGTATTAACGATTAAATACCAACCATTACTTTTTCCTTCATATAACAAGGTTCTTTCTTCACTAATTGTCTCTATAACATTACCGTCTGGTTGATTGTATAACTCTATTGTTCGGAACTCGTCCTTAATGGTTATCTGTCTGAAGATCTGCATAGTAGGAACCGGTGTAGCTGTAGATGTATTAGTTGCACTGGTATATCTGGCCTGACCTACGCCACCCACCAGATTATAAACAGGAAGGATCACAGATAATGCAACAAAAACGACTCCTAGCCAAACAGCTATCAACATTACTGGCTCAAGTAGAACAGAAAGATTTTTACTTGATGTATCAATTCTGTCTTCAAATCTTTCTCCGATTTGTTCAAGAGAATGAACAAAATTTCCTGACCTTTCTGCAGCAATTAAAATCTGCTGTACCGGCAGAGGGATTATTTTTCCGATACCCGAGTAGCTTTTAAAAGTATCCGCAAAGGAATAGCCATCTTCTATTCTCATGGCCAGATGTAAGTAGAAATTTCGGTAATGATAGAAATCAGATGACTTTACGAGCGAATTGACGGCATCTAAGATAGGAAGACCTGCTTTAAGCAATGTTCCTAGTAGAAAACCCATTCTGGCAACTTCGATATTGGTAACAATTATTCTCAGTGGTTTTATAGCGAAAATCATTTTTTGACCAATATGTTTTGATTTTTCGCGCACAAACAAGAATCTGTAAAGAAGGATCACAAAAACAAAAATTAGAGGGACAACAATTATTCCGTATTGAGACAAGAAGTCACCTAACCCAATAAGGAGCGAGGTTATAACTGGCATCTCGATATTTAATGCTGAATATACTGCTGAAAGTCTTGGGATAACAAAAATAAATATTCCCAAACCTAAGACTAGAGATAATCCGAGTATAATCGCAGGATAAAGCATTGCCGAAAGAAGTTTTGAACGAAACATTCTATTCTTTTTGATCTGTTCAACAACCAAAGCAAGGTTCTCTGGTAACTGTCCGGATTCTTCACCAATTCTGACGAAAGTTACCAAATAACTTTGTACAACTTTATTTCTATCCAGTGATCTCCAGAGGGGATAGCCGCTGTCGATATCATCGATTACGCTATCAATTATTTCTAAGACCTGCGGTGTCCTGGTATCGAATCGGACTGCATGCAGTGAAGATACAATATCTAACCCTGAATCAACTAGCAAAGCTAGATTTTCGATAAAATCTTCAAGCTCGCGAGATATTCCACCCAATGGAGATGTAAGAGCAAGAAGTAATCTTCTTATAGAAGGGCTTCTTCTTTTTTTTTGAGAATTCTGTGCTTGACCTTATCATCAGTTTTGTTATTTAGTTTTTGATTTAGTTTGCTTCGCTTCAGTAATCACTGGGGGAGCTACCCTAAGCACCTCTTCGATTGTTGTAATACCCTGTTTAACTTTAACGATTCCATCTTCAAACATAGAATGTGCTCCCTGCTCTACTGCTAATCTCCAGATATCTGCTGTTGAGGGATCTGCAAGAATAAGGTCTTTCATTTCTCGAGTCATGTTTATGAACTCGAAAATTGCTGATCTGCCAATATATCCAGAGTTATGACAAGCTGCACAACCTTTTGCCTCATATAGGCTTACTTCATTTTCAGAGAAAACGCCTTTTATTGCCGGAAATTCTTTTTCGAGGTCTGCCCTTTTAACATTTTTACTTATTCTGCAAGTTTGGCAAATCTTGCGAACAAGTCTTTGAGCAACGATCAGTTCAAGAGTCGAGGCAAGCAAGAAAGACTCTACTCCCATATCTCTAAGTCTAGGGATTGCAGTGGCAGCATCATTTGCATGAAATGTAGACAAAAGTAAATGTCCTGTTAATGCAGCATTAACTGCAATCTCGGCAGTTTCTTCGTCACGGATTTCTCCGACAAGAATGACATCTGGATCTTGCCTTACAATAGATCGCAACCCTTTAGCAAATGTTAGATTGGTCTGGGTGTTAACCTGAATATGGTTTACGCCCTTAATCTTATATTCAACCGGATCTTCAATTGTCGTAACATTTACCCCAGGATTATTTAAAATTCTTAGTACTGAGTAAAGAGTTGAGGTTTTTCCGGAACCGGTCGGACCGGTGACCAAAATCATTCCGAAAGGCCTTTTGGAGGCTGCTATTAAAAGATCTTGATCATTTACAGAAAGACCAATTTCTGAAAGAGAAAATCTTTTTACATACTCGGATAAGATTCTGATTGTAATTTTTTCACCATCAAGTGTTGGAATTACTGACACACGCATATCAACAGCCTTGTCACCTTTTCGGATTCGCATTGAACCGTCTTGTGCTGAGGCATGCTCATCGATGCGCATATGTGCATTAACTTTGATCAGGTTTAAAATGTTTTCATAATATTTCTTTTCGATTCTGGCAGCTTCTTGAAGAACTCCATCAATTCTAATTCTGATGATAACTTCTGTCTCTTGAGGTTCAAAGTGGATATCTGACGCTCTATCAACTATTGCATCGTCAATAATTTCCACTACGACATCGGGTGCAATACGATCGGATTGTTCGATAATCTTTTTAAACCTTGTTTCAAGAGGTTCACGATAATGGACAAGTAAGCTATCAATGTCTTCTGGAAGTGCGTACGCCAGCTTAACATTTCTTGCCTTGTAGACCTGCTTTAATAAAGAAACAATCTCTGCATTAGTAGGATCGTCTGTGGCAACTACAACTTCTGATTTATTGTCGACATATTGAACTACTCTGTACTTTTTACCGATTTCTTTTGGTATAGAAAGGACTTCTTGCCTGGAAGGAATATTCGTATTCAAGTCAGCATAATTAATCCCTAGACTTTCTGCAACTGCTTGACCGATTAAATCTTTTGTAACTATTCCCTGGGAAAGTAAATACTCAAGAAGATCTCCTTTAGTTTTTGCAACAACCTTTTCGGCAGATACTAATTCTTCTTCTGAGATGTAACTGCCTTTTTAGCAGTATTTGACGGATTGCTTTATTGTCGAGTTTCATGGGGCAGATATTGATTAATTTGTTGAATTATCGCCGAGAGCGGCGTATTTGATTTGACATAGTATCCAACTGCCCCTTTGGATTTTGCTTTATCAATATCCTCTTGTTGACTTAAATTTGAACTGACTATGATGGGGGGCAAATTTGGCTTTCCCTTTATTGCGTCAAGGAAGCCAAAACCATCAAGATTAGGCATAATTAAATCAAGAAGAATAAGATCAAATTTATTTTTTCGAGTTCACTGATTGCCTGCATTCCGTCAGCTGCAACAGTAGCTTCGTAGCCACTACTAGTAAGCTTTAATTGCAAAGCTTTAGCTATCGGTCTTTCGTCTTCTACAATAAGTATTTTGAGTGCCACTTTTTTATTACCCTTTGATAGGTTAATAATAAACAATTTATCTCTACTAGTCTACACAATTAAGCTTTCAAGAGCGAATTTTATCAATTTCTCTAAATCGAGCCTGTTCTTTAACAAAGAATAGTTCAACAGCGCCAGTAGGTCCGTTTCTATGCTTTGCTATAGTAAGCATTCTGTTATCCGAACTGTTTTCTTCGTCGCCCCCTACCTTGCTAAGAAATAATACAACATCCGCATCTTGTTCTATTGAACCGGAATCTCTTAGATCAGATAGTTGCGGGACACCGTCACCGCCACGCTGTTCAACCGATCTAGAAAGCTGAGAAAGAGCAATGACTGGTACATCTAATTCACGAGCTAAGGATTTTAGAAACCTAGATATTTCCGATACTTCTTGTACCCTGCTCTCTTGTCTTCTTCCCTGCATTAGCTGTAGATAGTCGACAATTATTAAATCCAGACTATTTTCAACCTTCAACCTTCTGGCTTTTGTTCGCATTTCCATAATGCCAATACCTGGAGTATCGTCAATGAACAAATTTGCTTCTGACAACATTCCCATAGCCTCGGATAACCTAGAAAAACCTTCATCGGAAATTCTTCCCATCCTTAAATCCCAAAGACCTATACCAACTTGCATAGATAGAAGCCTATCCATAAGCTGAGTTCCAGACATTTCAAGAGAAAATACACCAACACTCTTTCCTTCAATTACTGATGCGTGCCTTGCTAAATCAAGAGAAAATGCAGTTTTTCCGACCGAAGGTCTTGCCGCAAGAATTATCAAATCTGACTTTTGGAGACCACCAAGAAGAGAATCAAGATAACTAAAACCTGTTGGAATACCACGAAGTTGGCCTTGATTCTTGTTTAACTCTTCGGCCATCTCGTACGACTGCTCCAAAAGCTTAGAAATATGAATAAAGTCTCGATCTAAGCTAGATTCAGAGATACCAAGTAGTTCTCTTTCTGCTCCGTCAAGTAGCACTTCAAGATCTTCGTCTTCTTGATAAGCCATTTCATCAAGCTTGGCGGCCATATGAATCATTCTACGACGCATACTTGCCTCTTTTATCAGTTTTCCATACTCTTCTACATGAGCAGCTGTAGGCACACCCGCCACAAGCTCTGACAAAAAAGCTGATCCACCGATCTTATCAAACACCTTTCTTTTTTTAAGCTGAGAAGAAAGGGTTAAAATATCGATGGCTTTTCTTTCGGACATTAAGTCAATGATTGCTTGATAAACAATTCTATGGGTATCTTTATAAAAATGTTCCGGTTCTAAGAATTCTGCAACCTTGTAAACAGCCTCTTGATCTAAAAGCATTGCTCCAAGAACAGATTGCTCTGCTTCGTTATTCTGCGGAGGAAGTTTTAACTCCGGCATTGTTTAATCAGATAAAAGATACAATGAAGTACTATGCTCTTCGTCTGCAAAATCTGATTCAACAAATTTAAATTTACTTTCTTTTTGTGGAAGTTCTACTCCAAGCTCTGCGGCAATCTTTTTTGAAAGCTCCTCGTTTGCCCCTAAGGGAAGAAAAATGTAGGGATCAAAAATTGAGATCATTTCTAATCTCTGCTGATAATCTTTTTCGTCGTAGAAGTCTACAACCAGAATATGGTCTATTCCAACTTGCTCTGCAACTTTGGGATCTATCTTTTTTGTGTTTGCATCTAGATACACTATTTGAATTTGTTCTAGATTGACGCTAAACATATTTGCCTCTGTACTTTCGTTGGTATCAAGAGCATAAATAAAGACTCCCTTAGCTTCATATTCACCAGGATGAGTTATTAACAAGCTATCTTCTGCAGATTCGACTTGTTTACCACTAAGCACAATATCTTGATCAAACTTTTTAGTTTTCGAAGAAGTACCAACAATTGCGACTGAAACATTTGCACCCCTGAGAATTAAATTATTCTTTTCGGATTTAATAAGCATGATGATTTATCTATCAATTAGAAATTTATTATACACGACTGTCAACAGACTTTGAATAGTTGTTACGATTAACTACTTTTACAATCTAAAGTGACAAAGAAGATATGATTCGTAACCTTTGTTGTAATAAGTGGATATCTCCCAGATTATTCTAGTCTATCAGATCCAATAAAGACGATCGCCTGAACAGTTTCGTCCTCTGGCAATGCTTCACCATCTGGTAATTCGGATCGTAGAGGGTACCCCAGACTATCTGCAAGCTTCTGCACGGCCTCGTTCTCGCCTGCGCTCAGATCGAGAACAAAGCTTTCTTCATATCTAAAATCAGAAGTCGACCTTTTGGAAACACTGTAAGCAGAACTAAGACCGGTCAATTCTTTTTGCACCTGGAGAGTAATACCGCTAGCGTCTGTACCATTTCGAATTTCGATAAACAGACTTTCTTCAGTTGTGGTAGGAACAACCGTAGCTACCGGACTAGTATCTGTAGTTACAGGACTTAATCCTTCAAAAACTACTGCCGAACTTTGGAGCAAAGTATTTGGATCGGATATCTGCCCCATATTTACTATCTTGTTTAGTTGAGCCCTATAAACAATGACAAGATTTGCAGAACGAAACACGATAAGGTTATCGCCATTTGCAGTGAATCTATGCAGCGAACTGTCTAACCCTCGTAGAACTTCTGAGTCAGAGACCAAACCAACAAGCGGTTCCTCACCTAAAGGAAGTTGAACTAGCCGATCAACAGAAGCTAACACTTCAGAAGATCCATTATTGTTTGACCCGTTAAAAACCACTACTGCAGCCATAACCAATATGACAAGAACCAAAATGCCTACAATAATATAAAATCCTTTCTTTGACTCTTTGTTTTGTTGACCTGGCCTATCTCCAAGTGCCTCGTCGGCTGCAGAAGAAGAATTCATCAAAGAGGCAAAACTAACCTTTTCTTCTGCCTCCGAAGTATTATTAGATTCATCCTGCCCGGCTTCTTGAACATTGTCAGGTTGTGATTGAGCTTCGTCTATTTGCTCAGCTTCACCTTCCTGAACTACCGCCTTTTCTTCACTGGGTTCCTCTTCTTCAGCTTGCTTAACCTGAGAGCCAAAAATCGAACGGTTTCTTTCTTCCTTTGACTCATCAGCGACTTGCTCATCGGCAACCCGCTCGTTAACTACTTCTTCTGGCTCTCGGGCTTCGGGTTGAGATATTACCTTCTTAGCTGGAGCAAGGAATGTTGGAACGAACTTTTCCTCCTTAGTTGCAGACACTTCCTTTTTGGCTTTAATAGCTGGCTTTTTTTCTTTTGTTTCGATTTTTTTGGGCATGGAATTACATTTATTAAGTGTATAACAATAAGTTAACGAAAGCTTAGGCACTAGTCAAGAAAAGACTTGCTTAAATAATGGCACTACTGCTATAATTACGACGCTTAGAAATATGAAAAAAGACATTCATCCAAAACTTTATAAAAACGCCAAAGTGACAGATGTTTCAACAGGTCAAACATTCACTTTAGCAAGCACCAAAGAAGAAATCGTAGTAGATGTTACCAACCTTTCACATCCATTCTATACCGGTCAACACCGTATTGTTGACACAGAAAACCTTGTTAAGAAGTTCGAAGAAAAACGAAAAGTAGCAGACGGCAAAGAAGTTCGAAAAAAATCAGATAAACGCAACGCCAGAAACAGAAAAGTTAGCGAAATCAAAGGTGGCAACAAGCTTACCTTAAAAGATATGCTTAGCCAAATTAAGTAGATATTCCCTACTCTTCAAACTATAATACCTAATGTAGGTAAAATTTTCTCATGCAAGAAAAAATCAACAAAGTTATTGAAAGATACAAAGAAATAAACGAGCTTCTTTCTGCTCCTGATACACACGCCAAGCCGAACCTAATTAAAACTCTCGCTATAGAACAAGCTGCATTAGAAGATCTTTATAATCTTGCCGAAAAACACAACAAACTTCAAAAAGAGTTAACCGAATTAAAAGAAATGATCGCAACAGAGTCAGATCACGAAATGCTCAATCTGTTAAACGAATCACAACTTGAAGTATCCGAAGAATTAACCGCAACATTAGAAGCCTTTGAAAAACTAGCCAGAAAGGCAGACCCAAATGCCACTCGCAGTGTTATTATCGAAATTCGTGCCGGAACTGGCGGAGAAGAAGCCGCACTTTTTGCAGCAGAACTCTATCGAATGTACCTGCGCTATGCAGAACATAACAACTGGAAGACTGAGCAATTATCATTAAACCACTCTTCCACAGGCGGACTTAAAGAAGTGATTTTTCTAATTGAAGGTGCTGCTTATGGCAAATTAAAATTCGAGAGTGGTGTGCATCGAGTGCAAAGAGTCCCTGCAACAGAAGCCTCTGGCAGAATACATACATCTGCATCATCGGTTGTTGTTCTTCCTGAGGCCGAGGATGTCGAAATCGATATAAAGGAAGAAGATCTTAAAGTTGATGTTTATCGCTCTAGCGGTCCTGGTGGACAAAGTGTTAACACCACAGATTCAGCTGTTCGCATCACTCATATACCAACCGGTATCGTTGTTACCTGCCAAGACGAAAAGTCACAGTTAAAAAACAAGAAAAAAGCTCTATCTGTCCTTAAAAGTAGACTTTATGATATGGAACTTCAAAAACAGCAGGACAGCGAAAGAAGCAAAAGGCAATCTGCGATAGCAGGTGGAGACAGATCCGCAAAGATTCGTACATACAACTTCCCTCAAAGTCGAGTAACAGACCATAGAATCAAGGTCAGTTGGCATAATTTAAACGAAATCATGGATGGATATCTCGATGCGATTATTGAATCTTTACAAGAAGCTTTAGCCAATGAATCTTAAAGCCGCTATCGCCTTTGTAAAACGAGCGCTCCAAGGTCTTAATACAGATATTGAAACTGAATCAAGCATTCTTGTTTCTTATGTTTGCTCCATAAGAAAAGAAGATATCTTTAAAGACCCTGAAAAAGAGCTTAGTTCTGACGAAATAGAACTATTAGAACAATTGGTTCTACAAAGGAAAGGAAATACACCTCTCCACTATCTTATCGGCAATAAAGACTTTTATGGCAGGAATTATCGCCTCAACGAATCCGTCTTAATTCCAAGACCCGAAACCGAAGAATTGTGTTGGCATGCAATAAAATATGCCTCTATACTCAGAAAACCCTTCAAAGTTCTAGATATTGGAACAGGAAGTGGTGTAATTGCCATTACCCTTGCAGCAGAATTGAGCCAAGCGAGAATTGATGCCATCGATATCTCTTCTGAAGCAATAATAGTTGCGAAAGAGAATGCGAAAAATTTGCTTAATCGTGATCAAGACAGAATAAATTTCTACAATATTGGTATTGAAAACTATAATCCCCAAAACCAATACGACATAATTATCAGCAATCCTCCTTACATACCTATAGGAGAGGGCTCTGAACTAATGCCAGAAGTAAAAAAAGAGCCTGCTTCTGCGTTATTTGCTGGAGAAGATGGTCTGGATATTTACAAAAAGATATATAAAAAGCTACCGCAACTTACAACAAGCCAGGCTCGAGTATATCTAGAAATACACAGCCCAAACTTAGGACAGAACATAAATCTTGTCAGAAAAATGTTGCCAAGTTGGCAAATAGTCACATATAAAGATCTTCAAGGCAGAGATAGGATACTCGAAATTATTCGCGCTCAGCAATAGTTACTGTTGTCTCGAATGTTTCGCGATTTCGAAAAATACCAACTTGAACTTTTGAACCAATTTCGGATTTCTGAATTAAAGAGAATAAGCTTTGATTCTCAAGATCCTGACCAGCAAATTCAATAATAATATCTCCTCGAGTGATACCAGCTAAAGCAGCTGGACTATCGGATAAGACTCTAAGAATTTCTGCTCCCACGGTAGAACGCCCATCAACAAATACTATTCTAAGCCTGTACTCAACACCTAGGTATGGAATTCTGAATTTGCCGAAGCGGTTTAGCTCGTCAATTCTATCTTTAATTCGATTAACAGGAATAGCAAAGGAAAGATTATCAGCACCACTAATAGTTGCAAAATTCATTCCGATTACTTCTGCTGAAGTGTTTAATAGTGGCCCTCCTGAATTTCCGGGATTTATTGCAGCATCTGTTTGAATAACATCTTCATATGTTTGCACACCTGATGAAAAGAAACCTTCGGAAATCTGAACTTCACGATTAAGTCCGCTGATTATGCCACTTGTTACTGTTCCAGAGAATCGACCTAAGGGGTTACCAATTGCCACAACTGTTTGACCTTGAATTAGCTTTTGTGAATCTCCGAGAGGAAGTGGTTTGAGTCCAGATTGATTGATTGTGATTAAGGCAATATCGTTTATTGGATCACGATGTATCTTTTCGACCGAAATAGGATTCTCGCTTTCGTTGAGAGTAACAAAATACTGGGCGTTCCTATCTTCTACAACATGCCTATTGGTAACAATTAACCCGTTTTCGGTTACAACAAAACCTGTTCCAATAACTCGATCTTCGGAAAAACTATCCCCTCTGATTCCAATAGCAACAACCGATGGACTTGCCGACTCAACTACAGAGGTAATCAACTGCTCCTGAGAAGTGATTTCTATTTGATCAGTCTTTTCTTGATAGCGATACTCTCCTTCTCCAACCGTTGACAGATTATAGTTTTCGCAAGTCAGAGACTCCCATATTTGCGATTTCGGAAGAACGAGAGAACAAGTATATTTCTGTACATATCCAGCAAGCCAAAGCACGGAAACAACTCCGCAACAAATCGTTAATAGAAACAACACGAAAAAGACACAACCGAATCTGAATCTGCGTGAAGTTTTTTTTGCCGGCTTGGTACTTTCTTTGACCACATTATTTTCTGTTGAGATCTTTTCTGCGGTTTGCATAATCAATTCATCTGTAAAAGATAAAATAATTATTTGATGTTCTTTAGTTCTTCAAGCGCCTTTGCATCCTGTTCTTCGTAATCATCTACTAGGATATCAGGCACGATTGGATCATCTTGATTAATGTTTTTACCTGAAGGTGTCAACCATTTCTGAAAGACGAGTTGCAAAGTAGAACCATCTCTAAGAGTAATTAATCTTTGCTCAACTCCTTTACCTACAGTTTTCGAACCTATTACTTTAGCTCGGCTATTATCAGAGATAGCACCTGCAAATATTTCTGAAGCAGATGCGCTTCCGTCGTTAACGATAACAACCATTGGCATATTAAGTAATCTTCCATCTCTATTAACTCGATGCTCAGTTTTGTTCCCACGGCGGTCTTCTTCACGGAAGATCATACTATTTCTGGGTAAGAATTCACCTAGAACATATTCAACCGAATTAACAAAACCTCCTGGGTTGTTTCTAACATCTACCACAATTCCTTTTGGATTCTTTGCAATTATTTGATCCACAATACTGTCCCATTGCTTATTAAATGCTTCAACGGAGTCTTCTGTGAATTTATATATTTTTACTTTGAGATAACCGTCTTCAATATCTTCAATTACAATATTGTCTAGATCAATTTTTGCCCTAGTTATAGTAACTTCATATCTTTTTGACGATTCTGGACGAAACAAAGCAAGAAGAACATCTGTTCCTGCCTGACCACGGATTGTTGCTGCAACTTCGTAAACACTCTTTCCCTGCATATCAGATCCATCAACCTCTAGAATGATGTCTCCAGGTTCAAGTCCAGCTTGTTTTGCAGGCGATCCATCTATAGGGCTTTCTACAGCCGCATACTCCCCTTCTTGTCTAAGAGTCGTTCCTATACCTTCAAACTCGCCTTTATTAGAACTAAGATACTGCTTAGTTTCTTCTGGAGTAAGAAAAGCTGTGTACTTGTCTCCAAGACCACTGACTAGTCCCTTAACTGCTCCATACAACAATTCCTGTCCATCTACCTCTTTGTTTATGTATTCTGCATCAATAAGTTCCCAAACTTCCCATAATAAGCCAAGATCAACTTGTTTAAACTCTTTTTTTTGCTCCGGTAAGTTGATAATCAGATCTTGATGATCCTGTTGTGCTGTTTTGAGATTGAATATTCTGTGTTCCTAGATAGAAACCACCCAGGAAGAATCCGACAATTAAGATGAAAATCAGTAGTAAATAAGTAATAAATTTTGTGTGTTTATCCATGTTATTCATCTAAAGGTATAATATTGCCAATAAACGAAGAAGATACTTCGTCTTTCGAGCTAAGTAACAACTCGGTTCCTTCTTGGACACTTTCTATTCTAGCATAAGGGTATGAGCTTTTATAATCAAAAAAACGAACTCTATTACCTTTGATGAATTTTGCTTTACTAAGCTGAATTTCCTGATCATCTTCTTCGATTTTTGAGGCAGAAGTTACCTTAAATTTCAATTTTTCTCTCTCAAATATCAACTCATTGTTTTGAATTACAACAAATTGTCCAAGCAAGCTTCGAATTAATCTAGTTTCCTTGGCTGACATTTGAATTCCAGGTTCCCTTATTATTACCAGATCACAGTACTTCCAGACAGAATTCCCCAAGATTCTTCGTATCGATAATGTATCATTAACAGCAGGAACAATAACAACCCTAATAGAATATTTGAGAACATCCTCTATACTCGGAAAGGCTCCATCATCGTGATACAGGACCTTAGGGACAAAAGGAGCATCTGTTGTGTAATTTTGAACAATCTTTCCAAAGACCGATTCAGATGTGGACAAAAACAAGGGAAAACTCGAGGCACTATTCGGCTTTATCGCTAGACCTCTTTTTGGATAAACTGCCGAAATCTCACCAGAAAAAGGTGAAGAAACATCATAAATAATCTTTTGTCTAATTTGAACAATATTTTCTTCTGCGAGCAAAGAGTAATCAACTCTTCCAAAGTGTAATTTGTTTTCTTTTCTTCCAAGTAGCTTATTTTTCGAAAATAAGTCTTCCCCCTCTTTAAAAAATTCGCCATCACTAAGTCTTAATTTATCCCTTTTCGTGTCTACTCGAACTGCATCACCAACATAATCAGCTTCGAGTTTTACTAGAGCAGCATTTTTCTCTACCTTATCGCCAGGATTTATATAATGTTCTGAATTTAGTACATTAGGGTGAATAAGTCTGACTTCTTCTACTCGATTATTTACAAAGATTTGTTTTAAATAACAATAATTATTCTTGTTAAAATCTTTGTACCCAGTTCTGTGTATATATTTACTAAAAGTCGCGCTATCCATTTCAGATATTCTAGGCAAAGGAAATTCGGACAGGTAAACATATTCGGACAACAATCGATTATTATATGAATACCCCATGTTTCCACTAAAGAGTTGGATTCCACTACCATCATTGACGAGCACCCTCTCACCCTCAGAGGAATTAAATGCGTATTTGGACAATTTCGATTTAATACTTGGTTTGTTTATCCAGGTTAACTGTGGAATAAAAGCACGATTATGAAGGTAAGATACAGGATTTTCTCGCTTAACCTTTGATACAGAAAGAGTTTCGAAAATTGCCATCTTATCGATAAATACCCTAGCATCCTGATTGCCTAATAAGACACACAGAATCTGAATAATTAGAATCCCATCCAGCCAACCACTCCAAAGCATCTCCCCACCAATAGCTACCTCTGTAAAAGAAGTGTTCTCAAATTGTATAGGAGGTAACTTTGATAATAGTTCTTCGAGTATAAGCGAATTAACCTTACGATCTTCATGGTTGTATGTTAATACAGGATTAGTAAAGTATCTAGAAACAACCGCCTGTGCATCAATCTTATTCTTTTTTGCCTAGATAATGCGTCTACGATAAGCTCCTCGCTAATTTCTAACTCGAATATCTCTTCACCAAGAACCAACAACCATTTATCAAAATTCATCTGCAAGTAGAGTTCATACTGACCAACCTGTGACAATAGTTTGCGAATGTTGTCGATCCTAGCCTCATTATTTGACCTCCTGCCTATGCTGGAGGCAACGATTGAATTACTTTCGAGGAATACTTCAAAATCAGAATACGGCCTTGAATATTTGTTTAATCGCCTCGATATTTGCCAAGGCACTCGAAATACTGAAGAGGAATCATTTTCTGGAGTGTAGCCTTTTACAGCAGAACCCGTTAGATGAAGTGAATAACCGAAATACTTTCCCCAGATAAGGATTTCTTTATAGTTTCTAACGAAACCATGAATTTGGCTAGTGGACAGTTGTTTGATTTTGAGATAACGCTAATTCTTTATTATATCAGCTCATTGTATGGTAAGAGAGCCATGTATCTTGCTTTCTTTACCTCTAAAGCTAATTTCCTTTGGCACCTTGGACTTACACCTGTTCGCTCAGGGGGGAGCATTCTCCCTCTGGTAGTAACAAATTTTTTAAGTCTATAAACATCTTTATAATCAATTAGTTCTGTTCTACCACGAAATGGGCATGAAGGTTTTTTGAAGCGCTTTAGCTGTTTTCTTTTTTTTAGTGTCTTTGCCATTAGTAATTAATTAGAGATTAAAAAAAGATCGTCTTCTTCGTCGTCATTTGTAGTTACTTTTTCTTCGTTACTCTTGACTGAAGTATTATCGTTTGTTGTTTGATCGTCCGCAATAACAATATCTTCTTCTGCTGAGTCGCCCTCTGATCTTGCTGCATCAATACCTATTCCTTTTTTTCCTTTGTCATCAAGAAGCTTCATATCATTAACCTTGATCTCTGTTTTGTATCTTCTGCCTCCAGTGCTGTCTTCCCATGTTCGAGTTCTAAGTTCTCCTTCTATCCAGACTAACATTCCAGTTGATAATATTTGTGCGCAAATCTCGGCAAGTTTATTCCATGCTACAACATTATGAAATTCTGTTCTTTCCTGTAGATTACCGTTACTGTCTTTCCATGAGTCGTTTGTTGCTACACCGAAAGTGCAAACTGTTGCATTATTTGAAGTACTTCTAAGTACTGGGTTTCTAGTAAGATTACCAATCAATAGAACTTTGTTTAGTGATCGTGAGGTTGCCATCTGTTCTTCGTATAATAATAATTAATTAATCAATTTTTGTAAGCAGAAACCTGAGAATATCGTTCATTAACTTGAGTTCATTCTGGAACTTTGCTGCGTGTCCAGGATCAAGTTCAAGGGTGTAAACAAGATAGTAGCCTTCTTCGTGCTTTTCTATCTCATAGGCAAGATGTCGTTTTCCCCAAACATCGATATTAGTAATAGTACCCTTAGCTTTTTTAACATGGGCTTCAATCTTCTTCTGGATACCAGCTCGAATATCTTCTGGAAGAAGAGGTTTTAAGATGATCATCAATTCGTATTTCATGCTTTTCTAACCTTTAAATCATTAAATTAAGTAATATATCTAGGTCAAAAGTATGGATGCAATCATAACACACTTTTGCATAAAATTGAACAAATTCATTGCAATTTTATTGGCAGAGAGCAGTTATTAGTTTCTACTAATTTGAGTATTGTATACTCCTCTTTCTACAATTGTTGCCTGACCTGCAGATGTCCGAACCAAAAGAATGAGTTGTTGCTCGGCAAAGATAGCAATTATATCACCTGCCTTAGCCTTTGCATAGAATTCTGGATCTTGTTTCTGTAGAACTGTAGGATCTGTAACTACAGACATTTGAGGATTGGCATCTGTATTCTGTGAGATCAATCCTGCAGAAACAGCTGCATTCACGACACTATCTCTTAATGCCTGCTGATTCTTATTAAGAAGTACTCCAGGACTTTCACCTTGGTAAATAATTTCTCCGGTTTCTCTACGATAGATTACCATCTTATCTGAAAAACCAAGCACATAGTCACCATTATTGGCATTGGCATACACCTCTGCCTGAATAGAATTTGCCTTTCTTAGGCTTTCTGCATCGGCAACGACACTTACAACGGGGTTCTCGAAGGGATTGACCTGCACTAATGCAGCAACCTCTTCAGTAACCTGTTGTGTAAGATTTTTTGTGCTAAATATGGAGGATTTATTGTTAAAACAATATTAATTACCAACAAAACAATAATTATCAAAACCGAGGGAACAAGAATTGTATGAGCACTGATTTTGATGCCCTTTCGTTGTTGTTGATTCATTCCATAGTGTTGATTCATCGAATCATTCGGCAGATTTGGTTGTTGCATATATACGGGATAATAATTACCCATAAACTATAACCATTTGCAAATATCAAGTCAATGAGGATCTAAAGAAGAAAAAAAATCACGTAGTGCAAGTACGTGATTTTTATATACAAGAAAGGCAAAAAGTTTACCTTAAGGCAGTCAGAATAGTTAAAAAATGCGAATATGTAAATATTATGTATTAGCTAGAAAAGCGTGTCAATATTTACAACAATAAAAATTGAGAAAATAATCCAAAATACCAAATATCCGTGTATAGCAATTAAATAGACCACAAGTATACTACAAGTATATTCAGGTAAAAAGGCATTATTGATTGAGTATTATTTTTATACAAACAATACTATTCTTCGAGGGTTGGGGTTGGAGTTGCCACCTCAAGGTCCGATCTTTTGATTGGCACAATAGCAATTATAATATCTTGGGATTCTCTATAAATAACTGCTTTATCTGAGTAGACCAATAGCCGATCACCGTTCTGTGCATAAAAATAAAAGTTTGGATTAGAGAGTTTTAGCTGTTCGATATCAGATATAGTTGCTACTGTGGGCTTCTCGTCGTCTGGAATAAGGAGTTTTTTAGCGACATTTTGCGCAACATCATTGTTTTTTATCGATTCACCGGCAACTTCACCCTGTGTTGTTTGGTCCTCTGCCTGACCAAGATAGCCGTTACTAAGCAGAAACGAATGGCTTAACCAACCTGCAACAAAAAGTATAACTGCCAAAGTAAGGCGCAAAATCAAATCTACAGTATTTGCTGACTGATTCTTACCTAACGATGAGACAATTGTTCTTTGGTACTCTGCTCCGTACATAGTTTTGATCAACTAATCATACTATATATCTTTTAATTGCTTTTTGGGAAGCTAATTTATTATGAAGTAGTTAAATATTGTATCAGTATCAATTGAGTTTTCGATTTCTATCGTAAACCCGACACCTGGTTTAATATTTACAACCCTATATTGGACAAATTGGTTTGCAGTAAGTTGAACAATTGAATCTGAATTTACCTGAATGTTGTTAACCTCTACTCTAACAGACCCGGCTGAAATAACTGCCTTACCGGCAGCCTGATTCTGCCCTGTTCCAAGAGATAGTTTTCTTTCTATCAATAAGCTGTTTGTAACAGCTTCGTTAGCGTAAAAGACTCCTAGAACATCAAGATCACCTTCTACGACTAGAGCACCTTTTACTACTAACTGATCAATCGAGATTGCTAATGAAGTACTACCAGGATTATCGATAATCTCAAATAGATTATCTCCATTTGCTAAGGTAAATGATTCGATTTGCAGAGCAGAGATTCCGTTGTTTCTTTCTCCAAAGACTTCACTGCCAACATATATTGGAGACACATAGGCATTGATTCTTCCAATTTCTGGTAGAACTGTTGCTTCTTCTTGAATCATCTCTGCCAGAATTCTTGCTTTCTCATCCTCAATATTAAGTTCCTTGTAGAGTTCATTATTAACTAGATTTAACAAAGTCTGTGCGTCCTCGTTACTAAGCCCCTGCCTGATTAACTCATCAATATAATCATAAGCTTCTATTTTGTAATTAACTATGTTTTCACGAACCAGCTCGGAATCTCCAGCGGTGAAGAATGTCGAGTCAAAATCCTCGAGCGCTCTACCAACAACCATGCCAGGTTTTGTTGCTCTCATTACATATCCAGGAATGGATGCTGGAGCAAGGAAATCACCTCGTTTTATCGGACCGTTTTCTTCCGAGATATATACTATGCTTGATCCTCTCATTAATGTTGGGACAGATGCAGTCGACCCATTAACTAGCTTATCGATGTTCACCTTTGGAGAAACTGAAGCAACACCAGCTATTAGATTTGAATTCAAGTTGTTAGACTTAGATACCTCAAGAGGATTATCTGTGTAAGAAACAACTTGACCCGGCAAGACTAGCTCTTCTTCTTTGGCGAAGAACATTTCGTTAGTCGATTCAACAGAGATTGTGTTGTTGATCACAATTGGGTCAATTGGTTTGATTATTGGCGCTTCTGATTGATCTGGAGCTTCAATCTCGGGGTCGAAAGCTAAACTAGAACTGTCTTCACCCATTACGAACTCTGGAATTCCATCTCCGTCTGCATCGAATTCGAACTTGCCTGTTTCAGGATTAAATCTAATAACACCATATCCGTTGCTACCAATTGCTATAGAATTTTCATCTGATGGGTCGAACCAAGTATTATTGATCATCACTAGAATGCTTATCTTGCCCGATTCTTTTGTCCAAGCTTCCAGAGCTGTTCCGATAATCATACCTCTGCTTGTTGCTTTCTGTCCTCTACCTGCATTCGATGATACCGAGATAGGATCACCGATAGAAATATCCTGCGATTCTGTAGATATTTTGACGGGGACTCTTCCTGCCAAGGCAAGCGGTTTGAAGTAAGCCAAATCTAGTTTATTATCTGGTGTAGATGGGTTTAGTACCAACCCTGGATTTGTTGAAATAATTCCCAATACATTATTCCGTGAAGAAGTTGTTGCTTTTTCAACAAGAAATCTATTGTACAGATTCTCGTCTTCGTGTTGCTTGTTTGATACACTGACGATATCGCCTGCACTTATTGATGTATCATCGGTTTTGACATATTCTG
Source organism: candidate division WS6 bacterium OLB21 (assembly GCA_001567305.1). Taxonomy (GTDB): domain Bacteria; phylum Patescibacteriota; class Dojkabacteria; order B142; family OLB20; genus OLB21. The sequence goes on from JYPD01000014.1 coordinate 53,275, forward strand.
CAATGTCCGGAGTACCCGAACCGTTAGTCATATCAACCCATTCATAGTTGTTCGAAGAATTCTGTCTGCACAAGTAGATTGAACCATTCTCCCCAGAGTCCCGATTATAGATAGTAGTGCCAACGGTTGAAGAATCGCATGTAGGAGCATTACCTGTCGCTACATTAGCATATACTATTCCAGCAGATGTTCCTGAGATGACTATGTTTCCACTCACAGTGATTGAATCACTTAGTTGAAACTCACTGTCAGTGCCGTTCCACTTCAATGTTTCTGTATTTGTTCCCCCGAAGTTGATTGTGATATCACCTGAAGCAGTTGTATCTTGATCAGTCTGAAGATAAAGGTCACCATCTGTGAAGATTCCTCCTTCAACCCCTAAAAGGCCTGCCACAAACATATCATCTCCAGATAACGAGAAACTACCGTGAGCAATGGTTGATGTTGCACTTGTTGAAGCACCAACGATTAAATCGCCTCCCACATAAACACGGTCTCCAACTTCAAGGTCATCTGTGACTCGCATATCACCTGCAGATGGAGTACTTACATAGCTAAATGCAGCATCTGCACCAATTATTATTGCTTCTGTATTTGAGAAATATCCGTTTGTTCCATTGGTCCATAGTGCGCCTGCCAGGAGATCAATATTTGATGATCCATTATAGAAATAGAGGTTCGTTCCGTTCCACCATAGATCTCCATTAACAGGTGCAGATGGATTCACACCAGATGAAGATGATAGATTAATCTGAGCACTTGCTGTTGTTGCTGCTTTGATATCTAACCAAGCATCTGGATTCTGTACACCAATTCCGACCCTATCTGTCCCACCAGATGCATTGATCAGATACGAATCGGTATCGCCCTCAATTATAAAATCTACAGCAGCACCATTTTGGTTAAATACAAAGTTTGCATCATTGAGTTCAAGAGTATCTGCGTTCGTATATTCGAGTCTTCCAGTGTTGCCATTTGCAGAATAGAAATCGATTTTTCCATTTGATCCTGAACCGACACCAACTCTCACCAGATTATTGTTTACATCAACACTAAAGGCAGCAGTAAGTCCAGTACCGCCAATTGCAAAGTTATCTGTGGTACTAGTTAGATATGTAACCGTACCTGCATCAGTCAAGAGTGGATTGAATCCGCAGTTGGGTTGACTTGCATTACAAACCAATTTATCACCCCAGTATAGATTATCAGTTGCAGCATTTACTTGAGCAGCAGTTGATAAGAAATTGTTTGGATTCGAACTACCTAGATGAATAAATTCTGTAACTTCAAGCCTATCGTCAACAACAACATAGCCATTATTATTCGCTCGCAGAATTAGATCTTCATCGCTAGCTAAATCTCCTGCGACAATGTATAGAGGCGAATCTGATTTAATGTAACTTGCAGTAGAGTTTGTGAATACGATGTCATTTGCAATCTGCACATCTCCAATACTTGTAAATGTGGCAGGCACATTGGCAGTGATGCCTACTGAAGATACAGTAAAAATCTCGGTACCATCAATTGCAAGCTCAAGTAGATTTCCACTAAACCCACTTGCAGGATTGACATACAATGCTGTCTCTGATCCGTCGAGTTGTGTTCCCAATGTGGTTGTTCCTCCAAAAAGGAAGTCCCCGTAAGTTTCGCTGGCAACATCATTAATGTAACCAAATTGATTAGCTCCAAAGCCGAATTCAAACCTTTGATCTGTTGCGTTGTCGTATCGCATAAAGAAGTCGGCGTTGCTTCCAAAGAACATTGATCTATCACTTGCTAGAAGAATGTCTCCACCAGTAAACTCCCAGCGATCATCGGTTGTAAATGTTATTGCTCCAGTATCTCCATCACTGGCAAACATATTCAAGACGGCATTGGCTGTTGATCCAGTGCCGATTCTAACGGTATTATCGCTAACATCAACACTAAAAGCAGCTCCAAGTGTGCTTCCGCCAACCGCAAAGTCATCAGTAGTCTGAGTCAAATATGAGATCGAACCTGAATCGGTGAATAATGAACCTCCTCCAAATGAGATACCGCAATTTGCTTCGCTAACATCACAAAGTAGGTCCTCTCCCCAATATAGATCACCATTGGCACCAATACCAGTTGTGCCCACACTAAGGACATCAGAACTGTTTGTTCCTAAGTTGAGTCTGCCATCTATCTGTAGATTACCCGAATTATCAAGCCTAGCAACCTCCGTGGACAAGTCATTAACGAAACTCAACGCATAGTTTGTGTCACTAGTAATACTTAGGAGTACTCTCATATCAATCTCGTTATCACCAGCGTTGTAATAATTACCTCGAAGTATTAAAGCACCTGAATTTGCTGTTGATCCTGTTGTTGAGTTGTCGATGATCATATTAAAAGGAGTTGTTCCTTGCACTGTTAAGTCTCCACCCACCCTGAAATTATCATCTGTTGCAAGAAGGTTGGTTCCTGCGTCATATAGATTTGTGTCGTTACCAATAACCAATCCACCGCTAGAGCCTGTCGAGATAACCCTTAACTGCTGATCGACCTGAAGATTGCTTGAAGTTACTAATAACTGAGTTCCCCCATCATAAAGATAAGTATCGTTGCCTATCTCAATACCAGCTGCAGACCCTGTTGTATTCAGCCTAAGTCTTCCGGTGCTGGGCTGGAAGAAGAATGGCCCTGTATCTGCACTGGCTCCAAGCACAAAATTATCGGATGTACTTGTAAGGTATGTGAATGTGCCAGAGTCTGTAAATAACGAGCCAGTCCCGGCTAATAGATCAACAGTCTGACTGCCATCATAAAAGTTCAGACTAGTTCCATTAAACCAAAGGTCACCTGACCCGGGAGAACTTGGATTAGTTCCTGGCGAGAGATTAATCTGAGCGTTTGATGAAGTTGAAGCTGCAATATCAAGGAATGCTGTAGGAGCAGTAACTCCACCGATACCAACTTTTCCTCCAGAACTTTGTAAAGCAAGATCACCAGTACTAATTATACTTAAGACATTAGTAGAAGTATTGTAACCAATTGCTCCTTCGTCTGTCGTTGAGGTTCCAATATGTAGAGTACTTGGACCTAAGAATAACTCTTGGAAACGCCTGGTATTTGATCCCAGATTGAAAGACTCGTTCGTGGAAGGCATTAAACTGTTTGAGATCTCGAAACCATTTAATGACGATCTCCAGGCAAGAACCTGTGGGCTTGTGCCTCCAAATTGAATTAAGGCATCTCCAGAAGCCGTATTTACATCTGTCTGTATATAAAGGTTGCCGTCAGAATAAATATTACCTTCAACTCCAAGATCTCCAGCGACGAACAAGTCGTTTCCATTCAGAACAAAACCACTATCGGCAATAGTAGATGTTGTTGACCCGATAAGTAGATCACCTCCACTCACATAAACATCGGCACCTGCAAATTCAAAAGTATCACTATCGAGAAATACTATGCTTCCGCTATTTGTGGCATCGCTTGCATAAAATTGTATCGTAGGATCATTGGAATCATTAGCGCCGTCACCAATTCTAACTAAGTTGGCAGCAACATCAACACTAAATGGAGCAACCAGCGTGTTATTTGCACCAACTGCAAAGTTATCGGCCGTCTGAGTTAAGTAAGTAATTGCGCCTCCATCTGTAAATAAAGAGGATCCACCAAAGGCGATGCCGCAGTTTGGTTGACTTACCATACAAATAAGATCCTCACCCCAGTAGAGGTCGCCATTTGCCGATGCACCAGTTGTGCCGACACTAAGTAAGTCACTAGTATTTGTTCCAAGATTCAATCGACCAGAAATCTGAAGGTTGCCTGATTGGTCAATACTTCCTACTTCATTTGCTTGAGCAGAGTTGTAAAAGCTTAGTCTGTAGTCTGTATCGCTAACAATGTTTAGTAACAAACGCATATCTATCTCTGAGTCAGAAACGTTGAAATAATTTCCTCGAAGAATTACAGCACCTGAATTTGCAGTTGCCCCAGTGGTTGTATTATCAATTACAATATTTCCTGGAGTTGTTCCGCTCACAATCAAACTATTACCTCCGGTTATACTCGCATTCCCACCTGCAACTTGAAGAGCATCGTTAATATATACAAGATAAGAACCACCAGCACTTAATTCAAGATTAGCTCCTGTTTGGGTGATGAAACCATCTGTAAGGGCTAGAGTACCTGCTCCAACATATATTCCATTTTCGACATATAGAGCATTTCCAACTCCCAGAAGATCTAGAACAAATAGATCGTCTGCATTGGCAGCATCAAGAATAAAATTCGTATTTGTTAATGGTGTATTGTCACCAGTCCAGTTACCGATAATAACATCATAATCATTCTCAACTGTTGCAGTATTATTCCCAGAATTAAAGGAAACAGTTTCCCATAAACCAAAGTTTGAATTACACCCCGTTCCATTCTGCAGACAAACCCTTTGATCTCCCCAAAAAGGTCGTTTGTTGCTGCACTGGCTGCAGAGATGCCAAGTACATTATTAGCTGCATTCCCAATATTTACAGTACCACTAACTATTAAGTTGCCTGTGCTTCCAGCATCTGTAAGAGCCATTAAGAGATTTGTTCCATCCCTGTATTCAAGACGATTATTGGATGTACTGTAGAATACTTGTATATCATCATCCGTACCAAGCATTAGCCTTGTATCATCAGTTATTCTAAAGCTCCGCCACTCCATTGAAGAGTATCAACAATATACTCAAACATGCCTGTATCACCTGTGGAAGAATAGAATTCTACCTTTGCATTTGATGTTGAACCATCTCCGAATCGAATTCTGTTTTCACTCTTCTTAACACTGAAGGCAGATACAAGTGTCGAAGAAAGCGACAAATCAGAGCCAGAAGAAGTAAGATAAGTTACATTTCCGTTGATAGTCCAAAGACCGCCTCCTCCTCCCGATGCTGCGTTAAGCGCATGAAGTATTGAATTAGTTCCTGCAGGAAGCGAACCATAGACTCCATCGCTAAATGCAATATCTCCCGTATTTGTGTCGTTAAAAGTAAGTGTTGTATTACTGTATATGCCACCGGCATTAATGTTGGCGTTACCTGAAATCGTAAGGTCGCCGCCATTAGATATTGTAAATCTATCAGAACCTCCAACCTGAAATTGCAACAAGTTCGGAGTTCCGGTTCCATTCTCGTTCAAGAATAAAAGCGGAGAGGTAACATTACCAGTTTCTTGAACAGATGCAGGTGAGAGATGTACGAACCCAGTTGAAGAGATACCACCCAGGGTCTGAGCTTCGTATGCAAAAGGCACTGTGGTTAACAATTTTCGAGTAAATGTTTCTGGACTTGAAAAGTCACCATTTCCGTCATCGTCGAACTCTACCTGTATATAGATTGTGTTGTCAGCGCCCCATACCAAACCTGATCCGCTACATCCACCAGAAGGTGACTCCCAGCTATTACAGATCGAATTCAGAGAAAGAGAGAATACGCCATCGTAATCTCCAAGTTCAACATCTTCATGAGTTTCTTGCCATAAAAGTGTTCCACCAACGCTGTCTGAATAGATACTGATTCTGAGGTCGCAAGTATCGGCTCCGGCTGAAACACAAGCTGGTGAACCCGGCACAAGGTTTGTTCCATTTGTCTTGTTGACTATCTTTCCTTGAAAACTCATTTGACTAGAAACAGCGGCTAGAGTAGATGGTGGGAAAGACAACAACGCCAGAAAGATTACAAGAGCTAATGCAATAGCTATGGTTGGCAGAATTTTTAGATTTTGTTCAGAACCCATAGGGATCTCAATTATTTACTTGCAAAAGGCAAAACAAAGATTAAGTAAAATCGATGTTTATTCATTCATTTTATGCAAAATTTATTAAGAGAGCAACAAAAAGATGTAAAAAAAGCGAAGTATAAACTCCATGTCCAACAAAGGATATAGCGTTCGCTATTATTTTCTGAATAATTTGAAAAATCAAAGATAATGAAGTATATAGCCATACGAAATCAAAACGAATACGCTTCACCAATTGACATCTCCATGCACTTTGGTTTTCATTAGCACTTCTAGTATATATTTGCCAATAATTCAAATATACATTGTCACTACGAATGATGAAAGACAATCACATCTCCTTCATTAACTATATAATCCTTTCCCTCTAGTCGCATCTTTCCAGCTTCTTTTGCCTTCAACCAACCTCCGGATTTTACAAAATCATCATAAGAACAAACCTCGGCACGAATGAAGTGATCTTCGAAATCACTATGAATTACTCCTGCAGCAACTGGTGCTTTACTTCCTTTTACCAGAGACCAGGCGCGAACTTCTTTTTTTTCCTGCTGTAAAGAAAGAAATCAATCCAAGAGATGCATATGCAGACCTAATTAGCATTTCAAGGCCAGTAGCTTCGATTCCATATTCGTTCATAAATTCAAGTCTTTCCAATTGAGAAAGCTGCGATAACTCATACTCGAGTTTAATATCAACTGCAATAGCTGCGCAGTTTTAGGAATAGAAAGCTTATCCCGCTTATCATCTAGATCCTGAATAGTAAGATGGTCCCTTGTATTTAGAACATAAATCATAGGTTTATCAGTAAGTAGCATCAGCTGTTTCCTTAGTGTAAACAATCCTAGGTTGTCAGGGTCAACAGACAGGGTCATAGCAAGCTTACCAGACTCTAGTGTTTCACGGAGCGTGTGTACATGATCAACAAAATCCTGTTTTACCATGCCGGCCCTAAGTTGTTTTTCTAGACCTGTTAATCGTTTATATACAGTATCTAAATCTTTGAGAATCAATTCAGTCTCAATAATCTCTTTGTCTCGAATTGCATTAACATCGTTTTCAACATGTATTACTTTTTCATCAACAAAGTCCCTAATTACATGGATTATACAATCTGTATTTCCAATATGTTTTAGAAACTCGTTTCCTAGACCCTCACCTTGATGGGCTCCCTTTACGATCCCTGCAATATCAAAAAACTCCACTACAGCTGGAACAATATTTTTCGATTCGCATATATTAGCTAAAATCTCAAGTCTAGGCTCAGGAACAGGAACTATTCCTACATTGGGATCTATTGTACAAAATGGATAATTTTCCGCTGCAATCTGTTGAGCTGTTAAGGCGTTAAACAAAGTGGACTTACCAACATTAGGCAGACCTACAATACCGATAGATAATGACATAATAAAAGATTAAAGAGTATGTGATTCATTTAGATCTGGTATTATAGCATTCCTACCTTCTGCAACAATTGAATTCTGCAACATCTTACTTTGCGACTCTTCGGCATGAACAAGGAATACCTGCTTTAAAGACGACTTTGCCTGAACATTCAGCCATAATAAAAGCGTGGGTTCGTCTGCGTGAGCCGAAAACCCTCTGATATACTCTACTTGAGAGTTGATATCAATATCTCTCTTATTAATTTTTACGACCTTCGCTCCATCTACTATCGCCCTTCCAAGTGTTCCTTCAGCTTGATAACCAACAAATAACAATGAATTTCTAGACTTTGGAGCATAAGAAGCTACATGCTGAAGTATTCTTCCGCCCTCCACCATACCACTTCCAGCAATTATTATTGACCGACTAGAAGCTTTCAGTCTTAGCGACTGCTTTGCTGTTCTGATATATCGAAGTTCATCGAAATCGAATCTGGAACTGCCGTAATCACCTATAACTAAAGACTTCTTAACACCATTTTCATTAGAATATTCACCATACGAAAAATTTCGATTAAAATACGATGCAAATTGCGTGTATATCCTTGTTGCTCTCGATGCCATTGGACTATCCAAAATTATTTGTACATTACCCTTAATACAGCTACTCGTTATAGATATTTTTAGTAATTCCAAGATTTCCTGAGTACGATGTATAGCAAAGGAAGGAATGATAACATTTCCATCTCTTTCAATCGTATTATTAACTGAATTTAAGAACATATTTGTTGTTGATTCTCTATCCTGATGTGTTATTCCTCCATAAAGAGACTCCATTATTATGTAATCTGGATCAAAATCGGATGAATTAGAAAAAGGATTTACTATTGATTGGTCTATTCTCCCAAGGTCGCCAGAAAATAATAGCTTTGTATTATTAATAACAATCTCAATCGATGCGGCACCAAGTATGTGTCCTGCAGGTACGAATCTTACAGAGACATTACTCATCGGCATAAAACCATCTCCTAAGTTTTTGGTAACAAATCTCGAGATTGTATTTTGAGCATCGATGGTATCGTATAAAATATTATGCATTTCAAACGGCATAGACTCAGAATATATATGCTTGTTATTAGAGTTCTTCCTAGACTCTATTTCTTGAATCTTTGCAGAATCCAATAGAACCAGCTCAGCCAACGCCGAAGTCGGCGGAGTAAGATATATTTTACCAGTGAATCCTTGTCTCACCAGTTTAGGCAACAACCCACAATGATCCATATGAGCATGGGTCAGCAAGACAAAATCTATTGACTTTGGATCGAAAGCGAAAGGTTTGCTATTTAGATCTTCAACATCTGATCCTTGAAACATTCCGCAGTCAACCAAAATATTTACTCCTTCGTCTTGGATTTGATAACAGGAACCGGTTACAGTCTTTGCGGCTCCTCTAAAGATTAATTGCATTTGTTATGAAAAGTGATATTTAAAATAATATATGATTTATAATATTGTATTAGATATTGACACAAAAATAACAATAAATATGTTACGCACAAAAGTAATTAACCTGAGTATTTAGTACAAACCATTTGATTGCCTGTGCAAATATCTTGTGATCATATATTTTACTCTCCTTGGGCATCACGATACATATCGGTGGCGATCCTTAGCAGTTCCTCTTTTTTATTGCTAAGTGGTTCTTCGACAACAATCTCTAGTAGATCGTTCAATATTTTTCCTATCATGGGTCCAGAGGTTATCCCCAAACCTATCAGGTCTCTACCATTTATTGCCAGATCAGATAATTTGATCGCTAATTCTTGCCTGCGGATTTCTGCTATTCTCGCTTGTAGTGCGGTAATTTCGTTTGGATCAAATTGACTATGCGGATTTGCTGTAGCATCAGCTATGCGCAATTTGAATAGATCGTCGATCAGCTCATCACCGACATTTTTTATGAATCTTCTTACAGCCGCATCTGACCAACCTCCTTCGTAGGCAGCATCTTGAGATTCAGATTTTCTGTATTCTGCTGAAGGATAGTAGAACATGTGCCACCTAACTAAGGACGCTACTCTTTTCACCACCTTGGATGAATACCTAAGCCTAGAAAGAATCTCTGTAGCCATTTTTGATCCTTCAACATCGTGACCAAAGAAATGAATACCTGTTTCATCTTCACTTTTTGTTCTTGATTTACCAATATCATGCAAAAGAGCTGCAAGTTTAATACTGTCCTCAGCAAGATCGAGCGTTTTTAAGCTATGTGTATAGACATCATCTGCGTGCCATTTTGGTTGAACAAGACCAATCAATTCAAGTAGTTCTGGAATAAATAACTCAAGCAAACCACTCATTCTTAGCAGTTCAATACCTTTTGAAGGTTTCGGCGAAAACATTAAGAGTTTATTCAACTCTTCCCTAACCCTCTCCATAGAAATACGCTTTGCTACATGCAATGTTTCTTGAATGGCATTAAATGTGTCTATTTCTATCTCAAAATCCAATTCTGAGGCTAACCTGCAAGCTTTAAATGCCCTTAGACCGTCTTCTCCAAATCGTTCTAGTGGATCCCGCACCGCTCGTATAGTTTTGTTTAATAGGTCGTTAACTCCTTTATAAGGATCAACTATTATCTCTTCTATTGATACTCCTGGATCAGAAAAGTCTGCAAAATTGATTGCTATAGCGTTAATTGTAAAATCTCTTCTTGCTAGATCCTCTTCTATTGCTGAAGAGAATTCAACATGGGAGGGCCATCTGCCTCCAATATAATTTTCTTCTTTTCTGTATGTTGTAACCTCAACATCCTTCCTTTCTCCATTCTCATCCTCAATTACAATTAATACAGTGCCAAAAGCTGCATTTGTAGTTATTGCTTTTACAAAAAGCTTTTGCACATCTTCGGGTTTTGCATTGGTAGCTAGATCAAAGTCTTTAGGTGACCTGCTTAATAGCAAATCTCTTACTGCTCCTCCAACAAGGTGAGCCTCATAACCGGCATCAATCAGAATATCCGCAACCCTAAAGACATACTCTGGAATCTGATTTCGTAGTTGTGAATGGTTAATCATTTGTTGAAGAGATTCTCCAAGTAGTTACTCCGTCCCTATCTTCAAGCTGGACTAAGTATTTAGTAAACAAATAGTCACGGATAGCATCCGACTCACTCCACTGCTTATTATTCCTTAATCTATTACGCTCATCTATCTTTTCGTTTATCTCGTTTAACATTCCAAGATCACATTTCTCAATTTCTTCCCAATCAATAATCCCTAAAACCTGGTCGAATTGTTTCAAGGTTACTAGTAAATCTTTTTCTGCAGCCTCATACTCTAACAATTCAGAAAGAACAGCCAAGGCAATAGGCATATTAATGTCGTTCTCTATTGCCTCCCTAAACTTTTTTTCTAGGACACTTATTATCTTTCCTCCCTTAGTCTCTCCCTTAGATTTTAGATAGCAGGTTTTAGCAAAATCTATTATTAGAGTTAATCTTTTATCTGCTGCCTCAAGGGAATCCCATGTAAAGTTTTGCACCTGTCTGTAGTGTGCCGTTAAGAAGAAATACCTGAGCGCAAGCAGATTACTAACCCTTAAGGCTACATCTTCTAATGTATAGGCATTACCCAGACTTTTACCCATTCTTTTACCATCTACAGTTAAGAAAGCTCCATGCATCCAATAATTAACGAATTTTTGACCTGTAGCAGCCTCTGACTGTGCAATTTCGTTTGGGTGATGAACTGCTATATGATCAACCCCACCTGTGTGAATATCGATAGGTTGTTGAAGATATTTTAGAGACATCGCAGAACATTCAATGTGCCAACCCGGATAACCCTTACCCCAAGGACTATCCCACTGCATGGAGTGATCAGGTTGGTTAAGTTGCCATAGTCTAAAATCAGCAGGATTTCGCTTTGTGGAATCATACTCTACATCATCTCTAACAGCTACAGCCTTTTGATCCAGATCTTGACCCGCCAGTAGTCCATATCCGGGGAATCGACTTGTATCGAAATATACCGCAGTTTTCGTAACATAAGCATACCCTTTACTGATCAAATCATTTATCATTACAATCTGCTCATCTATATGATCTGTTGCTTTGGGCATATGATTTGGAAGACCGATATTCAGTTTTTCGATATCTTCTAGAAAAAGCTTTGTATAGTACTCGGCTACCTCCCATACTGTCATATTCTCTCTCTTTGCAGCCTTCTCCATTCTATCAACACCAATTTCAGTATCTGTAATCTCTGGATTATTCAGCTTACTCTTCTGCTCATCAGTCATAGTAAGATGACCGACATCAGTAATATTCATAACTTGTAGAACTTCGAAGTCAAGATATGAGAATACTCTTTTAAGCAAATCAGCGAGGAGAAAAGATCTTAAATTTCCTATTGTTACCCTTGAATATACAGTAGGGCCACAATTGTACATACCAACCTTTCCATTTTGTCTTGGCGTGAAACTTTCTACTTTTTTGTTGCGGTGTTGTAAATCTTAAGCATACACAAATCTTACCTGACACTGCCAGAAAAATAAAGGTGTCGAATTATGAATACATGGAGATTTTGATATTTAATGTCTGGAAGAAATCACACACTCAAGAATTCTGCTCTGTATAAAAGAAATATAGTTAGCGAAACGAGATAGCTGAACTCTGAAAAATACTTTCTAATCGTAACTTTGTGTGGATAGTTATTGTGGTTAATACTCACTTCTTCCCAGAAGCGCTTTATCAAGTGTTGAGAAATCAGCGTATTCAAGATCAGCTCCACTCGGAAGCCCTCTTGCAAGCCTGGAAATTTTAATATTAGACATATGCGAATACTCTTTCTTTAGGTACATACCCGTTGCCTCACCTTCGAGATTTGGATTTGTGGCGATAATCAGTTCAATTTCTTCGGTATGTGTTTTTAGTCTTTTAGTAAGGAGGTCTATTGACAGTTGATCTGGTCCAATACCTTGAACCGGTGATATTGATCCACCTAAAACATGATATGTTCCATCGTAAGTGCCAATATTTTCGAAAGCAAAAAGATCGAGAATGTCTTCAACCACCAGTATTGTAGATTTATCTCTTTTCTCATCGGAACAAATTGAGCAGGTAGTATTATCTGAAGACATTATGTTTCTACATACTCCACAAAAGGCAATATCTTTGGTTAATGCGTTTATTGCCTCTGCGAATGAGGAGATATGCTCTCTCGGACTATGCACTAGATGGAATACAAGTCTGTAAGCTGTCTTAGGACCAATCCCCGGCAAAGACGAGAAATAATCTGCTAGCCTCTCTATCGATCTAGGGAGCGATTTCATGGCTTATCCGCCAAGCATGCCCTTTAGTTGGCCAAGGTCCATATCTTTCATCAGTTCCTTTTGAAGCTTCTTTTGTGCGTCCTTTAAGGCTTGTTTTATGCCCTTTACTAATAATTTTTTTTTCGGATGGACTAAGAAGCCGATCTTCTATAGTAATGTCTTCAACTTCTTGAGTTCCATTAATACTTACAACAACAAGTTCGTCGTCAGATTTGCCGGTAACATGAATATTTTTCATTTTCTTCTGCATTTCTCTAGCCTCTTTCTGAAGCTTGTAAATATCCTTAATTTGTTTGAATGCTCCACCCATTGTTGAATTTTAAAAAATATAACTTCTAAAAGATTTATATCATATCCGAAAACACTTCTTCTACCAAATCTTTATTTGAATTTGTAGTTTCTGATATGTCTGCGCTATTTTTTAATTGGGGGTCAACCTCGCATACTATTAATAATGGAGCTCCAAGATGTTCTAAGCATACTTGTGAAAAGATCTCTCTACTGCGTTTGTGCTCCAGTCTTGACTTATGGAAAGCATAGCCCACTTTCAATAAAATGCGTGAATTATTTATTTCTGATATTTGTGCCTTACTCAACATTGCTACCATCTGAGGATTAACAACTTTGCATCTTTCCAGTATTGTTCCCCAAGTTGCATGTAGGGCATCAATCTTCACATCAACAATCGAAGCTTCTTTCTCAGAGAGCTGTTTAGTTGCTGCTGTCGGTGGTTTTTGAGCTTGAGTTTGTTTTCTCGGTTTATCTTCTTTTGGTTGAATATTTGCAACTGGACGAGGCATACTATGCTCACTTTCTTGCATCAAGGACATTATAGCTACCTCTAGGGTTAAAATTGGCAAAAGCGATGTTCTGAGGTCATTCCCGGCGACCACTAATGTATTTATAATCACAGTGATACGCTTAAGTGATAATTGAGAAGATCGATCTTCAACAGCATTAATCATTAATCCTCTGAACTTATTCAAGAGCTGCACTAAAAGTTGAGCGATATTTATACCCTGCTCTTCCACAATTTTTAAAGTCTGCAAAGCCTGGTTAGTGTCGCTATTTATTATTGATTCATAAATTTGCTCGATAATCTCTGTGCTCGCATATCCTAGTACATATTCGACATCCTGAAGATTAATAATCTTATCTTTTATGTAACCATAACTAGATAAAACTTTCTCAAGAACTGTTTCGGCATCTCTGAAGCTGCCGTTTCCGGCTGCTACAATAAGGTCAAGGGCCTTATCTTCTACCTTGATGCCTTCAGACTTCAATATCTTTTCTAGTTTCTTTTTTAGAACATCTTGCGAAGCAAGTTTAAAATCATAGCGTTGAGTTCTCGATATTATTGTTAAAGGTAACTTGTGAGCTTCTGTGGTTGCAAGTATGAAAACTATGCGCTCAGGAGGCTCTTCAAGCGTCTTTAAGAGTGCATTGAAGGCTTCTGGTGTCAACATGTGGACTTCGTCGATAATATACACCTTGTAGCCTCCTTCTGCAGGTAAGAACCCTACTTTCTCTCTCAGATCACGAATCTCGTCTATTCCTCTATTTGAGGCCGCATCAATTTCGAATAAATCGAGGAAGCTACCATCAGAAATAGATTTACAATTCGAGCACTGGTTGCATGGTTCTCCATCTTGGGGATTAAGACAATTTAAAGCTTTAGCAAGGATCCTTGCAGCACTTGTTTTACCTGTTCCTCTAGGGCCGGTAAAGAGATAGGCATGCGCTGCAGCTTTGTCTTTAACGGCCTGTCGAAGAACTCTGGTTATGGACTCTTGTCCATATAGTTCACTAAAGTTAGTTGATCGATACTTTCTATAGAGAACTTGTGACATTGAACAGTTTTTAATCGGTGTTATTTAGAAACGCCTTTTCTAGCCAATTTTCTAGCAGCAGATCTTCTGCGTCTTTTAGTTTTTTGACCAGAATTTATTGAACTCATGCCTTGTTTCGGCAGGTTTAACCCTGTAACGGTTCTTTAGCAGTTCCGTTGGAATATTTTCGCGATTAGCCTCACGCCAAAGCATTTTTAATGCTTGGTCGATTGGCATATCATCATGGACAATAACAGCCATTTTAGTAACACCTCCTGTCGTGTTTGGAAAAATCCTTTTAATTAATACCTATTGTGTAGGAACTCTGTAATTATAACAGATGTCTATAGTCCAATCATACCCCTAAACAAATTCAAGATTCTAGATGGCCAGTCAAACTGAAACAGATCCTTGGCCATGATTAGAATCATGAAGACGATAAGTAATACGAAGGTTACCGAACCGACTCTTTCTTGTGTTTTAGCCGACAGTGGTCTCTTCCTGATACCTTCGATGACGAGAAACAATAGATTTCCTCCGTCGAATAAAGGAATCGGCAAAATATTGGCAAAAGCCAAGGCAACACTAACTAGTCCGGTTAAATTAATTAGACTGGTAAAATCTTGAACCTTAACAAGTTCATTAACAATATTGGCAACTCCAATTATCGAACTCACCCCTTCGGATACCGGCGCCAAACTCTGCTCTTGAAAAGACTGGGAAACAAGAGTGCCCAGGCCCGTGACTGTATAGGCAGTCATATTATAGGTATGCAGGAATCCGCTAAACAGTTGATTCTCTTGATAAGATATCCTAAGTAGATTTTCGAGATACCTACTATTTAGCGATAGAGTTGCCCCGAGGATTGGTTTTCCATCTTCAACAGCAGGTAAGTCAACGCTTATATCTTTTTTATTTCCTTGTGAATCGACATATACCATATCAACAGCAGTACCTCTGTTCTCTCTTAGGAGCATAAGAAGATCATCTAGGCTTGTAATCTCTTGATCGGCAAAATTGAGAATAATATCTCCATTATCTAGACCAGCATTGGCTGCTGTACCTTCTTCTGATACACCTACTATACGAACCCTGTTAACAAGATCGGCATCGAAGTTGGATCTGTATCCATCTCCGTTAAGAACAAGACTCACCTCTTTATAACCCTGAGGAGTAAAGAGCCTGAGGTTAATCTGTTCATTGACCTTCTCGTCAAGAATTCTAGCGAAATCTTCGGTGCTTACATTACGGAATCCCTCCGCATCGATAACTATTGAACCGCTAAGACTATTATCTGCATAATAGTCGTATAAGATTGGAACTGTGCTTGTCTTTGCCCCGACGAAACTTGGATTACCAAGTCTAACTAGGTCTACAGAAAAGCCATTAATCGCAAACAGCACATAGAATAGAACAATTGCAAGTATAATGTTCATTACAACCCCAGCAACAATAACTGAAGCCCGTTGAATTAGAGTTTTTTTATCATAGTTTCCTGGATGATTGGGAATAAAATCTTTCGTATACCAATTATAGAGCTTCTCAAATTCTTCTTTGTCCAAGGCTTCTTGTTGTTTTGCAACAAACAACTCAATTTCGTGGAATTCTGATTTTGAAGGATCAAGTTTGGCTTTTTTTAACAGTTTTTGTGCAAATTGTTTATCGGCGTCAGAATACTTTGATGCCGAGAACCTAGTAAAACTACTAGCATCTTGATCTCCAAGCATTTTGACATAACCTCCAAGCGGGAGAAGTTTGATGCTATATACAGTGCCATTCCTGAAAAAGGAAAATAAAGAAGGGCCAAAACCAATGGCGAATTCTTGAACAACTATACCTGCCCTTTTTGCGGCTACGAAGTGTCCAAACTCGTGAATCAACACCAACAAGCCTATTATCAGGATGAATATTGCTCCAGACACACCTATTGAGAGAATTGATTCCATGGCTAATTAGAATACTATTATAGAAACTTAGTATAAAGGTATAACAGCAAAATGTCATACTTAAGGAAAACAGCAGAAAACTAGACCTGCATCAACTCTTTCTCTTTTTCTTTTCCTATTGTTTCGATTGATTCATTAGTTTCATCAACAAGCTTTTGCACTTGCTTCTCAAGCCTTTCAGCATCGTCTTCGGATAAGTTATTTGCATCCTTTTGATTAGCCACTTCATCTAACAACTCTTTTCTAACTTGTCGAACTGCGATTCTTGCTTCTTCCAGTTTTGATTTCATAACCTTAACATAATCTAGCCTTCGTTCTTCGGTCAGTGGAGGAATAGGTAGCTTAATGACTTCTCCTTCAACAATGGGCTGAATGCCTATGTCCGAAGACTTAATAGCATTAGTTACTGCCTCAACTGTTGATTTATCCCATGGTTTAACAGTTAATAAAGAAGCATCTACTACTGTGATATTCGCTACCTGTACGATAGGCATAAGCTGGCTGTATACATCCACCTTGATATTGTCTAGCATCTGTGGATTTGCTCTTCCTGCCCTCATTGAAGATAGATCTTTACGGAGATGCTCTAAGACATCCTTAAATTTTGTTGTTGCTTGGTCGATTATTTGCGACATTATTAAAATTTTATAATCCACAAGAATTTGAAGTTGCAGCAATTTGGAATCTGCAGAATCTACCGATCTCTATCTTTTCACCGATAGCAGCAATTGCCTCGTTAACAAGGTCTTCAACTTTTTTTGGTATCGTCTTTGACATAGACCTGTTCAAGTAAGACAACCTCTTCGTAAAACTTTTGCATTTTTCCTTCGAGAATTTTTTTCGACAACTGCTTCTGGTTTATTACCTTCGATAGAAGCCTTTGCAATCTCTTTTTCTTTATTTAGGATATCAGCTGGAACATTTTCTCTACTGATATATTCTGGCTTATTTGCTGCAATATGCAAAGCAAGATTATGCGCTAGCTCTCTAAACTTTTCGTTACGAGCGGTAAAATCTGTTTCAGCATTAAGCTCTACTAGTACACCAATTGTTCCATCCCCGTGAATGTAGTGTGCAATAAAACCTTTGTCTGCTTGTTTATCGGCCCTTTTAGCGGCTTTGGCTACTCCTTTTTCTCTGAGATACTCAACAGCCTTGTCTATGTCACCTTTGCTATGCTCTAATGCTTCTTTTACATTGGTTACACCAGCTCCAGTAAGTTTTCGAAGCTCTTTAATTTGTTCTAAAGTGATTTGCATTAGTTTGTTGTAATAATTAATACTTTATTTTCTGGCTTTTGTTGCCTTTTGTCTTTTAGCAGTCTCTTTGTTTTTCTGAATATCTTCTAAAAGACCTTTTCCAGCCTTTGTAGCTTTTGTAGCCTTCTTCTCAATTTTTGCTGGCCTTGGAGTTTCTGTTTTAACTTCGGCAGAAGTTTGAATCTCGACCTTTTTCTCGGCCTGCTGTTCTATTCTAACAATTTTTACTTCATAAGTTGAGTAGTCGATTAGCTCGTGCTTAATTCCTCGTCCTCCGTTACCAGTTTTAATTGCTTTTCCTAGCAGTCCAACCAATAGGTTAATGGATCCGATCGCATCATCGTTTGCTGGAATAGCATAATCGACAGCTTCAGGATCACAATTTGTGTCAACTAGTCCAATAACTGGAATATTTAGTACCCTTGCTTCTTTTATAGCGTTCCTTTCATAATTACTATCAATAACGACAACTGCCTTAGGATATTGGGTCATTGTTTTAACTCCTTCGTAAAGCCTGTTCATTTTTTCCCAGTCTTTTTTCATTTGAGAGACCTCGAACTTGGTTCGACCTTCTACTCCTGTTTTAAATTCATGCTCAAGTGTCATGAACTTCTTAAGACTTCTTTGAATCATTTCAAAGTTAGTAAGAAGTCCTCCTGGCCATCTATGAGTGATGTAATGTGCTCCAGTTTCGATGGCTGTTTTCTTAACGATATCTGCGGCTTGTCTTTTTGTTCCTACAAGCAGAATACTTCCTTCTGAAGAAGCCTTAGCAAGGAATTGCATTGCCTCTTGTAGAGCAGGAAGGGACTGAGAAATATCTATGATGTGAATATTTTCTTTCTTACCAAAAATGTATGATTTCATTTTGGGGTTCCACTTCTTTGATTGATGTCCGAATTGAACGCCAACCTTTAGGAACTCTTTTATATCAGGCATTTCGAAGTTAAACTTCTTTGGTGCATCTGCTGATGCTACTTTTGCATTTAATGACATATTGTTCTCCTTTTTTGTCCTCCACCCGCTCCCCCGATATTATCGGGCAAAAAGGAAATGCAGGTGTGTGTAATAAAATAATACGGCGATTATAACACAGAATCTTTCTAGATTATCCCCAGAGCCTGTTTTTTTTGCTTCGATTTCTTTTTTATTAAGTCTGATAACCTCTTTTACCTCTGGATAATTCGGGTGTGCCCAAAATTCTCCAAATTTTCCGTTGCGCAAAACCATTCGTTTGCCATCTTTCGATTTCGGTTTTGTTCCATATACTTTCTTGAATACTGCCGAAGTAAACTCTAGAGGTTTGGCATCCTTGATTTTTGGATACCCCGGATGTGCCCAAAATTTACCGTATCGGCCCCTTTTTAGTAAATAGTCTTTACCATCTTCTGTCTGGGGAGCAGGTTTGTACAGGCTAAGAAATTCATTTGTATATGCCTCTTTTGCTTGGTCAGCCTCTGTCTTACCATCTTCGGATCTCATCCCCTTGCATTCAGGGAAATTAGAACAGCTAACAAATCTTCCATACCTGCCAAGTTTGATTATCATTGGCCTTTTGCAGTCAGGACATTTGTAATTACTTTTACCTAAAACTGTAAAATCATCTCTAGAGATTTCTTTATCTTTAACCTCTAGCTGCTTAGCAAAAGGTTGATAGAAGTCATGCATCATTTCAGTCCAGACCCTTTTACCTTCGGCAATATGATCAAGATCTTCTTCTAGATTGGCGGTGAAAGAAATATCTACAATGTTTGGAAAATGTTTCTCTAAAAGCCTAGTTACAACCATACCTGTATCTGTGGGAATCAAGTTTCTACCTTCTTTTTCTACATACTTTCTTGCAAGGATTGTAGAAATTGTTGGAGCGTATGTCGAAGGTCTTCCTATTCCATACTGTTCTAGTGATTTGATCAAACTTGCTTCGGAATACCTTGCTGGGGGACTCGTAAAATGTTGTTCAGCAAAAAGTTCGTTTAGAAATAGTTCCTGACTCTCTGTCAGTTTTGGAAGTAATTGCTCGCTTGTAGATTCTGGATAAACGCTTAGAAAGCCCGGGAATAGAATTTTTTGTCCGTTTAACTTAAAGAAATATTCGGACACTCGAACCTTAACTTGTGTTGATTCGATAACTGCATCTTCCATTTGTGATGCCAGCATTCTATTTCTGATCAAGGTGTAGACTTTATCAGAGCTGGAATCAAGAGCCAATTTATTTGCAGTTTTAGTTATATCAGAAGGCCTGATTGCTTCGTGTGCCTCTTGAGCTACTTTTGATTTTGTTTTGTAAGTTCGAGCATATTTTGGCAAATAGTCGTTACCATAATTTTTAGCGATAAATGCTTGCGTTTTCTTGACTGCTTCTGCACTGACATTTACCGAGTCTGTTCTCATATATGTGATATAACCAGCCTCGTATAGCTTTTGGGCGATGGACATTGTTTGTTTAGCAGACATTCCATATTTGTTTGCACAAGCTTGCTGAAGTGTGCTTGTTGTAAAAGGTGGCTTAGGCGACCTTTTTGTTTTTACTTACGATTGAATCGATTATCCAATTTGCATTCTTTACTTTATCTATTACTTTGGTTGCCGAATCTCTATTGGCCAGTTGGCTTTTTATCGTTTGCATATCCGGCATATTCAAATACCAATCCTTTTGAGAATTCGTGTGATTCATCCTGTTTTTCGGAAATAACTACCTTAATTTTGTTTTGCTGATTTTTTCTCTGTTAACAAAGCTTCTAGGGACCAATATTCTTCTGCTTTGAACGCTTCCCTTTCTCTTTCTCTGTCAACTATTAGTTTTAGGGCTACAGATTGAACACGCCCAGCAGATAGACCAAATCTTATTTTCTTCCAGAGCAACGGGGAAAGTTTATAACCTACTATTCGATCCAGTATTCGCCTAGCTTGTTGAGCATTAACCAAATTGATGTCAACAGTTCGCGAATCTTTTATTGATTTGCCAATTGCATCTTTAGTAATTTCTGTAAATACAATCCTTTTAACAGGCCTACCCCTATTTACAATAGAGCCATTCTCTTTTATTGCTTTCAAACGAAGTGCGATATGCCAGCCAATGGCTTCCCCTTCGCGGTCAGGGTCAACTGCAAGAATAAGTTCATCGGCTTGTTTATAAGCTTCTTTGAGTGATCTTAGGGTTGCATCTTTGCTGACAACATACTTTGGTTCAAAGTCATTTTCGATGTCTATCCCGATTTCTGATTTTGGGAGATCGATGATATGCCCTTTTGAAGCGACAACATGATAATCCTTACCCAGATATTTCTGAATAGTTTTGGCCTTAGATGGTGACTCAACAATTACTAACTTCATTTTCTTTTATTTGATTCGATAATATCCAGTCAATGATCTAGAAATAATTCCATTTATTTCTAATTTAAGCAAATAATTTGTAAGATCAGACTTTGCTATATTAACAGATTCTGCCAATTGCTCAAATGAGAGATCATTTTCTTGAAGCTGAACAAGAATTGAATTGGTTATACTGTCTTGAGAATTAGTCGAATTAGTTGCTGTAATTTTTAGATAAGAAGCCAGCTTCTCAACAGATTCGACAGCCTGACTTATATTTTCGGAGATCAGGTAGTTTGTGCCGGAATTTTTGGAGAAGATTGAATTAGGAAACGAGTATACTGTCCTAGAATAATCAAACGCTAATTTTGCCGTAATTAGGGCTCCACTTTTAATTGGGGCCTCGATAACAATCGTGTCATCTGCTATTCCGGCTATTATCCTATTTCTTCTAGGGAAGATATATTTGTCATAAGTTTCTTGAATGTAAAACTCTGATACTAACGACGCCACCATTATCAATGATTGAGTTATAAGTTTTAATATTTGATCTTGGCGCAGGATTTGAAACAGAAGTTCCAAGCACTGCGACACAACAGTCTGCATGTTTGGGAAGAATACTTTGATGTGCTATTACATCAATTCCTAACGCCAAACCACTGACTATATTAATACTGTTTTTTACCAGCAGATCTGAAACCATAGATGTAATTCTCTCACCGTAAGATGTGCAGTTTCTTGTACCAACAACAGCTATGTTTCTTCTCTGATTGATTATTTCGATACAACCCTTGTAAAAAAGTACAAGCGGAGCATCTGCAATGTTTAGTAAGTTTATCGGGTAATTAGCTTCGCCATAAACCACAAAACTATTCGTATCAATTTCGGAACACACACTCTTTGCGATACCGAGCTTGTGTTTGACTTTTTTTATACAAAGTCGAGGAATTGTCTTGCAAGAAAGAGTTAATAGACTGGTAATCGTTTAATACTTTCTTAAAAAAAGTAGGACCGACACCTTGAGTATTTGCCAAAATTAATCTTGAATATTTTTCTTGTTCAGTCATATGATTTCACATTTATCTGCGAAATCATTGTAAAGGCAAGAAATAAATTTTTTCATAATTGGAACAGTTTTAAATCCTCTGCCGCCCCATTGCTGCATTGTTGTATAACAATAATTTTCCTGCTCATAATCAAAACATCCTACAACCCATGAATGCGCGCCTTTGTAATACTTTCCTTGGATATATTCGCCTGCATCAGCCGATCCAGTTTTTGCAATCACATTACCGGGAAGATTCCCTAGGCCAAGAGCAGTTCCATCAAAAGCAGCTTTTCGCATACCCTCTTTTATAATGTCTAGTGTTTTTTTGGAAATATTCAGTTCACCCTTTGTAACAGCGACATGTTCTTCAAGAACAGTACCGTTTGGACTTTCAATCCTAGATACAAGATGCGGCTTAACAATTATCCCTCCATTTACAATTGCCGATGTTGCTACTGTCATTTGCAGAGGAGTAACAGTAACTAGTCCTTGACCAATAATTGTATTGCACTCATCACCTGTATACCATGGTTCATTTAACAACCTTCTTTTTAGTTCAGGAGATGCCATTGTTCCAGTAGTCTCTCCGGGCAGGTCAATCTCTGTCCTTATTCCGAGTCCGAATCGCGTAGCGTAGTCGATAAGTGTCCGAATTCCACTCCTTTGTTTATTGATATCTAAGGCTAAATTACAAAAGTAGATATTACTAGATTTTTGTATTGCATCAATAACATTCACATTTCCTAGGTAACCCATATCAGCCTCGCAAAACTTAATGCCTCCGGGTAAGTCCATACATCTATTTGACATGTATCTTGTATCCTTCGTAACAACTCCCTCTTCTAATCCCGCCGCAGCACCAATAACTTTCCATACAGACCCCGGGGGAAGTTGGAGTCCAATAACTCTATTTAGTAGAGGTGTCTTCGGGTTATTCAGTAATTCCTGAAATTCAGAAGAGCTAATCCCTTCTGCGAATTTATTGTTATCATACGATGGCAAACTTACAAGAGCTTTAACTTCGCCTGTATTACTATTCATTATTACTCCTGCAGAGGCGAAGGCTCCAGATTCGATAAGCTGCGCATTCATTATATCTGTCAGCTTAACCTGCCAATCGTGGTTAATCGTCAAGACGATATTATCTCCATATTTTACATTCTGAGGAACATATGTTCGTCTACGATCCTCAACTACTGCTCTTTCAGTAATCTCAACTCCCTCTACCCCTCTAAGGATATCGTCGTATGATTTCTCAATTCCAATCTTTCCGACTCTGGACTCAGAATAAACTCCATTATCTATGTCCTGCTGTGTCGGATCACCTACATAACCAATAATATGGGCATAATATTCAGAATAATTATATTCTCTCTCTGGTTCTACACTTATATATACACCTGGGAGATCGGGTACGATTGTCAGCAGTGCTAGATATTCATCAAAAGAAAGATTATTTACTATACTAACTCGATTTATTTTTTCTTTTATTTCCATTCTCGTCATAAACTGCACTTTGATACCTATTTATTATGTCATCTTCACCAATTTCGAGATATGCAGATAAATTCTCAAGTACAGGAAGTTCGTCAGTTTCTGATATCTGTGATGGATTCACATACAAACTATAGGAAGGCAGATTGTAGGCTAGCTTTGTTCCATTTGAGTCATAAATAATGCCTCTTGGAGGAATTATCATGTTGGTGGAGCGATTAATTCTTGTTGCTACTTTTAGGTTCTGACTACCTTCAATAATTTGAAGATTAAATAGATTTAGGAACAGAAATCCGAAAACAAAAACCATTAGTAGGTAGACCGGCAGGTATCGCCATGAAAAACTAATTCCTTGAAAAGCGTTCTTCCCTGTTTGAAGATTAACGAAATCTATTCTATTTCTTTTTGGATTATTTTTTAAACGCATTTACTGGTTGCCTAATTTTTGCAGCAAGGAATATTGCAATAACCAGTATAACACCATTCATAAACAGAGCCGTAAAATCAAACTGGTTGCTTGTCCCACCAAGTAGTAAAAGCAGTTGATGTCTTACAATAAGTGCCACTACAAAGACTATAGATATTTTCAGGTCTAGATTTTCTTGAGAAAGAAACGATGATAATCGATATACAAGTTCAACTAGCGCTAGCGAAATAAAGAACGAAAGAGACGAGTATCCGACTATTGTTTGGAAAGTCACTATCTCAATAACCGAAGTTGCGCTAACTACATATATTACTGCAAGTTTCTTTCTTTTTATAAGAAGCAGAAACAATACACATATATATATGAGTCTTAATTCAGAAAATACTGGTTGCGGAGATGTTGCAAATACTATCTCAAGTAGAGGAAAAGCAGTAAGTAGAAGTCCTGTGATTAAGGTATTCATTGCCTCTGTTTAATAATGAATAGTTTTTCCAGATTGTTAAATTCAACCAGAGATTCTACTCTTGCCGTTTTGGTGAGTTCGCTTTCAACTGATGTGATTGAACCAATTCTGCCAATATTTAGCCCATATGGATACTTGTTATTTAAACCAGATGTAATTAGTAACTCGCCTTGCTGAAGCTCATTCTCAATAAGGACCTCTGTCAAGAGCATCCCGATCCCGAGTTCCCCCTTCACTAAGCCTTTTGTTGAACTATTAATACCTATTACTGGAACCACGCTTTCCGGTGAAGTTAATAATCTTATTCTTGAATTGCCAACTTCTGTCTCGATTATCTCTCCAAGTGCAAAGTTATCGATTATGGCAATATCTCCAATTTTTAAATCGCTTTCCGAACCCTTGTTGATAACTAACTCTCCTACTTTTGTGCGATCGTACATGATAACCCTTGCTGGTATGACGTCAAAAGCAAGATCAAATTGTAACTGTTTCGTAATTGCTCTGAGTTCATTCACCTCAATCAGGAGTTTCGCATTATCTGATTCAATTTTTTAGGCTTTGCTCTCTGAGAAGGTCATTTTTCTGTTCTAACCTCAGCCAAACTAGAAAAGAAATTAATTTCTTTATCGATTCCCTGAAAAAAGCTGGTGCTGTCTGCAAGTAACCCCTGTGTTACAGATGTGATTACTATTCTGATACCATTAAATGTTCCAGCCAGTGAAAACAGAATCAATAGAAACGAGGCTATTGTGCCAGCTACTATATGCGCAGGATTAAGAAGATTACCTTTATTTTTCATTTACCCGTTAGATAATATTGTCACCTTTAACTTGGATTCGCTCCAGAAGCTCAATTTCGTCGAGAAGAATTTCAGTTCCGCGTACTACAGCTGTAAGTGGGTCTTCAGCAATAATAACCGGAGTATTTAGCCTTTCTTCCATAAATTTATCTATCCCTTGAATTAGTGCTCCTCCTCCAGCTAGAGTTATACCCCTATCTAATAGATCAGCAAGTATTTCTGGAGGGGATTGTTCTATTGCTTCTTTGATTGCATCAGATAGCTTTTCAAGAACCTTAGTCATAGCCTCTCTAACCTCAACACTAGACATAGACACTACCCTTGGTAACCCTGTGACAAGGTCTCTTCCCTTAGCGTCAATGGATGTCTCTTTTTTTAAGGGAACAGCTGAACCAATGGCGATCTTAATATCTTCGGCCATTTTTTGACCAATGAGAATATTATATTTGTGTCTGGCGTAATTGAGAATTTCTTCGTCGAATTCGTTTCCAGCAATTCTAATAGTATTATCTACCACAATACCTCCAAGGGAAATAACTGCAATGTCAGTTGTTCCTGCGCCAATATCGACGATCATACTACCTGAAGCGTCATCGATTGGTAGTCTTGCTCCGACTGCTGCTGCCATAGGTTCTTCAATAATGTAGACTTTTCTGGCCCCTGCAGATAAGGCGGCATCTATGACAGCCCGACCTTCGACTTCGGTGATAGATGATGGGATACCAATGATAACTCTTGGCCTGGGAAGATGAGGAAATTTTGGATACAACTCGTAAACCTTCTGTATAAAAAACCTGATCATTGCTTCTGTGGAGTCAAAATCAGAGATAACACCATCATCCAAAGGTTTTATTGCCACTATGTTGGCAGGAGTTCTACCAATCATCCTTTTCGCTTCTGCTCCGACTGCCAAGACCTGTTTAGTATTCTGATTAACGGCAACAACAGAAGGCTCGTTTATTATGACCCCCTGGCCTTTTAATGCAACTAATGTACTCGATGTACCCAAATCTATACCTATATCATGGGTAACCATCGACCAGATTGATTCAAGAAATGACATATTTTGAACAATAGATTAAGTCATATTGTAGCACCCCGATTTTATTTTATCTATGAATCATAGTGTGATATTGAGCAATAACTGATTAATTGCTATACTCAAATAACCCTACTGCAGGTGTACGGATAAGAAATAATTGAACCTACACTTTCTCGAAAGGGAATCCGATATCTCTCCTTCTCCTTGGAGTCGGAGCTGAGGAAACCACGTGTTTTACTACGGATTCAATTAACTTATCTAACGCATGTGGTAGGGCCTTTTATGCACGATTATTTCCATTTATAAACACATTTAAGTATAATAGCCGTGCATTGTTGATTAGTTGCTGGAATAGCTCAGTTGGTAGAGCATACCCATGGTAAGGGTAAGGTCTCGGGTTCGACCCCCGATTCCAGCTCCAAAGTAAAGCAAGTTTGTAGAAAATAAATCTTGTTTTGGTATAATGGCGATAACGCAGGGATGGCAGAGCGGTCAAATGCTCCAGACTGTAAATCTGGCGTCGCGAGACTACGGGGGTTCGAGTCCCTCTCCCTGCACCATTCTTTGTGAGCAAAGCGAACAATTAGAAGGGTGACGTGCCCTTGGTACTGCACCATTCTTTG
>JYPD01000015.1 GCA_001567305.1 candidate division WS6 bacterium OLB21
AATTGAAGTTTGCACTTATTCCTTATAAGAGATTTCTACTGTTGTAGATACTCTGCATCGTCACGAAACTTGTCTACTCTTTATTCCTTTATAAAGAGATTTTCTACTGTTGTAGATTTTTAGAAAACTATGGCGAACAACATCTTATTCCTTATAAGAGATTTCTACTGTTGTAGATAGAGATGTTAGTAATTTGATTTATGGACTTATTCCTTATAAGAGATTTCTACTGTTGTAGATTAGAGCTGTCAACATATCTGTTACGAGCTTATTCCTTATAAGAGATTTCTACTGTTGTAGATAATAAGTGTGTATTCTATAAATATGACTTATTCCTTATAAGAGATTTCTACTGTTGTAGATGCTGTAAAATATATCAGGAAATTTACTAGCTTATTCCTTATAAGAGATTTCTACTGTTGTAGATCCATACTTATTCGCTAATAATTAAAACTTATTCCTTATAAGAGATTTCTACTGTTGTAGATTCTCATGGTGGGTAATTAATAATTTATTCTTATTCCTTATAAGAGATTTCTACTGTTGTAGATCGTATTGTCTAACGCAACTGCCAGATTCTTATTCCTTATAAGAGATTTCTACTGTTGTAGATGACTTGAGCGACTGATACCTCTCCTCCTTATTCCTTATAAGAGGTTTCTACTGTTGTAGATTTCTGCGACCTTTTTTCAGCTTATGAATAACCTTATTCCTTATAAGAGATTTCTACTGTTGCTTGAACATATCCGCAGCCTTTAGTTCTGATCGTCCCAGTTTGTATGGAAGATTCCTTCTCTGTCAGTTCGTTTATATGTATGCGCTCCAAAATAATCTCGCAGACCCTGGATTAAATTGGTAGGTAAATTGGGATTTATCATGCTGTCGAAATAAAGCAAACTGTTTTGCATTACCGGCAAGGGCAAAGCATGCGATGTCGCCATTAGTGCCAGTTCTCGAAGTGACGGAATTTTACCGTTAATCATCTTAAACAATTCTTCATTTTCAATAAGTACAGCCTTTGTCTCTGTATATCTTTTTAGGTCTTTAAGAAGCTCTGCCCTAATGATGCACCCCCCTTGCCAGATTCTTGTCAGTTCAGAAAGATTAATCTGCCAGTTGTTTTCTGCTTCAGCCTTAGCTAACAAGTGAAATCCTTGGATAAAGGCCAAATAAAACGAAACAAGCAACGAATCCTCGACGAGTTTATGCAGTTGCTTGTCATCTGGCAAGTTTTTGTCTCGTGAATTTTTTTCAAGCTCGTTCTTGGTTGATAATTCAGCAAGTTTGATCCTTGTTTGTTTGTCTGCAGACAGACTGCGTGCAAAGACCGCTTCGGTGAGAATATTTAGTGCAGTTCCATTCTCTAGGGCAGAGATAGAAACCCAAGAGCCGGTTCCTTTTTGTTCCGCGACATCGAGAATCTTATCTATTAAGAATCCTTCGGTAAGATCGTCTCGCTTGTTAAGCACATCAGCAGTTATTTGTATGAGATAGGAATTGAGAGGACCTTCATTTAGATTAGCGAATACTGCGGCGATTTCTGAGGGATCTTTGTGGAAAACATCTCTAAGCAGAAAATACGCCTCAGAAATCGCCTGCATCATGGCATATTCGATTCCGTTATGCACCATCTTGGCATAGTGACCTGCTCCGTCCGGCCCAACATAGGTAAGTGTAGCAGCTCCCTGAAAATCCATAGCAGAAATACTTTTTATAAGCGCTTCAACTTCAGTAAACAACTCTTTAGAGCCTCCAAACATAATACTCGGACCATTTAAGGCACCTTCTTCTCCGCCTGAAACACCTACACCAGAATAGAGAATCCCCTTTTCGGTTAATTGGTGCGTTCGTCTTTGCGTATCTTTGTAATTGGAATTACCCATATCTAACAATGCATCTCCTTTGTGAAGATTTGGCAGTAATTGATCGATAACTTCGTCAACAGCTTCTCCTGCTTTGACCATAAGCATGATCCTTTTTGGTGATTTTATCGAATTACATAAATCAGATAAGGAATAAGCAGGAGAAATATTCTCAGAATCGACAGTTTCGATATACTCTCTGGTTATAGCAGCAGTTCTATTATAGACAGCGACAGAGAAGCCTTTAGAGGCGATATTTTGCACCAGATTCTGTCCCATTACAGCCAGTCCAATAAATCCAATATCTGCTTTTTGATTATCCATATTTACATGTTGAAGAGTATGACACCATATTAGACTAATATTACTTGGCAGTTCAAACCTAGCTGAGAAGATGGTTGCAGATTAATATTACATCGCAGAAATTTAGCAAGGATTGCGGATCTTTTGCTATAATTGACGGAGTATTATGGTGGTTGTAGCTCAGTCGGTAGAGCGCAGTTTGTGGCACTGGATGCCGCAGGTTCAAGTCCTGTCAACCACCCCAAGAAACCCAACCTCTTTAATATCAAGAGTACCTGATTACCTATTCCACAAAGGTAAAAGCGTATCCCTTTTTACCAATTCTACCTGTACGACCAATTCTGTGAATGTAGTCATCGTAATTAGCTGGCTCATCGTAGTTAATGACCATCGTGATATCTTGAATATCTACACCTCTTGCAGCAACATCAGTTGCTACTAGAATGTCGATCTTACATTGTTTGAATAGTTCGATTACTCGGGTTCTTTTTTGCTTGAGATTTATTACCATGGATTGCGTCTACTCTAAACCCACGCAATGCTAATCTATTACTTAGTTTATCCGCCCCATGCTTAGTTTTGGAAAAGATAAGTACTTTTGTTGTATTCTCTTTCTTAAGATGATCAGCAAGCACATCAAGCTTATTTTGACCTGCCGGAACCTTAATAATATTTTGTTCAATATTTTGTTGCCTTACTGCCTCTTTGACTTCGAAACGAACAGGATTCACAAGCAATTCGTTGGCAATCCTTTCAGCTTCTCTTGGCATAGTGGCAGATAGAAACATCGACTGCTTCTCTTTAGGCATCTGCGAAATGATAAACCGAATCTCATGTACAAATCCCATATCAAGCATATGATCAACCTCGTCAAGTACAATATTCTTAAAGCTAGCCAAATTGATAATCCTTCTTTGGAATAAATCTCTAAGTCTTCCTGGTGTAGCAATAACAATCTGCGGATTTCTTTTTACTTCAGAAATCTGACGATACATATTTGTTCCACCAATCACTACAGCAGATCTGATTTGCGTAACTTTAACAAAGGTTTTAAGTTCAGCATCTGTTTGTTGAGCAAGTTCACGAGTAGGCAGAATGATTAAACATCTTTGTCCAGGATTCTGGATAAGCTTATTTACCATAGGAATTAAGAATGCTGCTGTTTTACCTGAGCCTGTTCTAGCCATGGCTAGAATATCTTTCCCTTCAAGTGCTGAAGGTATAACCTGACTCTGAATTTTTGTCGGGTGAATATAGCCCCGTGCATCAATATTAGCTTGCACTTGACTGAGTAGTTCGAATTCTGAGTAAGTCATATCTTCATTATAGATAGACTCTGGCTCGCTCAAGACGGCCTGTGAAATATACATATCGTGTCTGATTTTACTACTATTGAATCTGTTGCCACCTTGTGGTCCACGATTGTTTCTACGACCATAATGAGGTCTTCTTCTGTGAGACGAGAAAGCCATGATGTTTAATTTTTTAGATAAATGTATAACCGTATTGACTACCAATCGGTAAGCCGAGTTATACAAATATCCTAAATATGAGGAAAAGGTAGCACTCTGCTTCTGCCTGTTTTTAACAGACTTAACCATTATATCACAAATCAGCAAAACAAATAGGTAACAGCCTGTTATTCTGTTAGAATGCAGAGTGTTATAAGAATTAATATGTATAAAAAGCCCGAGCAGGACAAAATTAGAAATGTAGCAATTATTGCTCATGTTGACCATGGTAAGACCACTCTTGTTGATGCATTTCTTAAAAGTACTCATGTTTTCAGAGATAACCAAGAAGAAATGTCTCAACAAATGATTCTAGATAGCGGAGATCTAGAGCGCGAGAAAGGGATTACCATCAAGGCGAAGAATATTTCCATCCGCTATAAAGATCATAAGATTAATATCATTGATACTCCAGGTCATGCTGACTTTGGAGGAGAAGTTGAGCGCACTCTTAATATGGCAGATGGATGTCTTTTACTTGTAGACGCACAAGAAGGACCAATGCCTCAAACAAAGTTTGTACTCAAACGAGCATTAGAGCTTGGACTAAGACCGATTGTGGTTGTCAATAAAATCGATAAACGCTTTGCCAATCCTGCAAAAGCACTCGACAAAGTGCATGATTTAATTCTAAGTTTAGCTACCGACGAAAGCCAGCTTGACTTTCCCCATTATTACGCCATCGGGCGTGCAGGACTTGCCTTTAAAGAAATGCCTTTAGGAGACTTGAATGATATCTCAAACCTAAAGGGAGATATAACTCCTTTACTAGACGGAATAATCGAACATGTACCTGCGCCAACCGGAGACGAAGCCGGTCCTTTCCAGATGCAAATCACAACACTAACTCATGACGCTCATAGCGGTAATTATCTGGTCGGTAAAATCCTTCGCGGGAAAGTTAAAGCAGGCGACAACATTACTGTTGTCCATGACGAAACAAAAGATGCAAAACGCGAAACTGGCACAGTTAGAAAACTTGTAGTCAGAGAAGGTTTGGATTTTGTGGAGGTAAATGAGGCATCTGCCGGAGAAATCGTAGCTCTTGTGGGTATAGATTCCAGGGCAATCGGAGGAACAGCTTGCGCATCTTCACACATTGAAGGTTTACCCGTGATGAGAATCTCTAATCCGTCTGTGCAAATAAAATTCGAAGCGAATACATCACCTTTTCTTGGACAAGAGGGTGAATTTGTTACGGCAAGGCTACTCCAAGCTCGCTTGGAAAAAGAGATTGAAACCAATATCAGTTTAAGAATTACCAAAACAGATGGTGGTGGATACTATGTTGCCGGTCGTGGTGAATTACAGCTTTCAATTCTAATTGAAGAATTAAGACGCGAAGGCTACGAATTTCAGATTCGCAGACCAGAAATTGTTATTCAAGAAATCAACGGAGTTAAGTCAGAACCATTAGAAGAATTAATTATCGAAGTTCCTGAAGAGTATCAAGGTATTATTGTTTCAGAACTAAGCGAACGCAAGGCAGAAATGCTGAATATGGAGAACGAAAATAATGGGACTCTGCGCTTTGAGTATAAAATTAGAACCAGAAACTTACTTGGTCTCAGAAGTTCACTACTGACAGCAACAAAAGGAAACCTTGTGATGAACAACTTCTTACTGGATTACATACCTTACATTCAACAACCGGAACCATTTAGACGAGGAGTCCTAATTGCTTCTGCTAACGGAGTTGCAATGGAATACTCTCTAAATACAATCCAAGAACGCGGTGATTTATTTATTCAACCTGCAACAAAGGTGTACGAAGGAATGATTGTTGGGATTAACAAATACGAACAAGACCTTGAAGTAAATGTTGCTAAAGAAAGGGCTAAATCTGGAGTACGCAGGAATCAGGCTGAGGTCACCAATGTTTCGTTAAAAACAATCAAGCCACTCACATTAGACTTTGCTTTAACATTCTTAGGTAAAGACGAACTTCTAGAAGTAACACCACTAAACTTGCGCCTACGGAAAGCACAACTAACTAAAACTAAACGAGACTGGTCTAAGAGAGAGAATCTGTCTCAACTTGCCAAACAAGAACTTGGCATTTAGTTAACTACAATTAAAAATCATTATTTCCAGATTTTGAATACTTTATCCTCCTCAAAAACCATAACACATAAAACCAAGCAATTACGGAAATTATGGCAATAGCATAGAAAGAAAGTGTGTAATTCTTTGCCAAATCAATTAACATATCAGTAATTAATGGTATTTGTAGAAAGGTAAACCCTTCTTGAAGCGGCAAATTTACAAATGCAAAGATTGCTGGTCCAACTGCCAATCCAAGAGAGAACATGCTTTCTGACACTCCAATTGCTACACCCTGATCTTCTGACTTTACATTTCTTGTTAGTAAACTCGTGATGATCGGTCTGCTAAATAGATTCACAAAAGCGAATACAACCATCATAAGCCAGAAGACAGATTGATCGACCAACAGAGCCAAAATTGCAAAGTTTAGAGCCCTAAATAAGAATGTAAGGTTCAACAGCTTGTATAAACCAAACTTGTTAGTAAATATTTTTACCAAAGGCAAAAACAGAATGTTTACGATTCCACTCAGTATTAAGACATATGAAATATGCTCTTCTCCAAGTCCGAAATTAACTTTTATATATGGCTGGAAAGCTATTTGAAAAACCGACAAAGATAATGATGTGATTAAGTTAATAATTAAGATATCTCTTACGATAGGCATCTTGAATCCTTTGTATATCTGTAGAAACAAGGTATCAAAAAGATCCAACTTCTTTGTTTCTCTAGTAAGATTTGTTTCCGGCAAGAATACTGCTGTTAATATCGCAGCTAGAAGTGCTATTAATGCAGAAAATAGAAATACATAATTATTCCCATAGGGCATAATAGCAAGGGCAATCACCGGTCCGAACAAAAACCCCAGTCCAAAACTGGCACCGAATATTGCAAATCCCATAGGTCTATCTTTTTGTTCGGTTGAATCTGAGATAACAGCTTGAGCAACGGAGTTATTCCCACCGGTAATACCGTCCAACATTCTAGCCAAGAATAGTACCCAAGCACTTCCTGCAAAAGCCTGAATTACATTCGCTATAAATGTACCTAGAAGAGAAATAACTAGCAGAGGTTTTCTACCATATTTATCGGATAATCTACCAATCACAGGAGTTGCAAAGAATTGAGCAAAGGCAAAAGATCCAAAGAGTAGCCCAATGAGTGTGTCATTTAGTCCAAAGCTTGCAGCATATGAATAGATAATTGGTATTATTGCGGCAAAAGTAAGCGCGTTTAGAAAAGAGATTAACCCTACAATCAATAGATTCCGCTTGTTGGATTTTGTATTTAAAGACATAGCCTCGGATACCTTAGCTTAATTAACATCTGTTATTATACAGTGTTTATTGACTTATTCTCCATTAATTACTATTGAGAATCATGTCGGTAAGAAATAACGATTATGCAGAAACGGCATTTCCTGCTATCATTTCAGCTGCAAAACGCATTTATCATGAGTAAAAACGAAGTTATCATCCGCTTTGAAGATGTATCCTTCAAATTTGGAGAAGAAAAAACAATTCTGGACGATGTAAGCTTTAGTGTTCGCAAAAACTCCAAGATTACAATTATGGGGCAAAACGGTGCGGGCAAATCAACAATCTTCAAAATGATGACGGGCAAACTTAAGCCACAATCTGGCCAAATACATATTGCCCTAGGAGCAACGGTTGGAATAGCCGAGCAAATGGTTCCTGTAGACAAACTAGAAATGACAATACTCGACTACTTTAAAAGTGCATTTTCAGAGAATATCTATGGAATCGAAAGAAATATTAAAAGAAGTATTAAATGCTGTCAATCTAAGTATCCTAATAGATAAAAGAGTAAAAGATTTATCAGGAGGACAAAAAAGCAAGACTTCTGCTTGCTTACGCATTAATACAAGAACCAGATATTCTACTTCTTGATGAACCAACCAACAACCTTGATGACGAAGGTATCGCTCACCTTACAAGCTTTCTCATCATGTACGACAAAACCTGTATTGTAATTTCTCACGATACAGATTTCTTGAATACTTTTACCGACGGAGTCTTGAATCTTGATGTTTCAACACACAAGGTCGAACAGTATGTCGGAAATTACTACGATGTAATCGATCAAATCGACAGACAGGTGCAAAGACAACGCATGGAGGTTGCCAGAACAGAACGCAGCATTCGAGAACGATTTACCAAAGTAAACAAACTAGGAGGAAAAAAGTGTTGCAATGCGTAGACTTGCCAGAAAAGTGCGCGATGATATTGCAGAATACCGAGCAAACATGACAGATATTCGTCAAGAAGAAAAAACTATTCCACACTTCACTATCACGGCACAACATTGTCCAGGCAGTGTAATCAAAATTAATTCGATAACAATAATTAAAGATAATTCACCGGTTGAAAAAGAGATAAACATCGATCTCAGAAGAGGTGACCACATGCTGATATCCGGACCAAACGGCATCGGCAAAAGCACTATGCTTAGAGCAATGCTTGCCGGCGAAGGCGTTAACATAGGCGAAAATGTTCGAGTTGGTTACTACAGCCAAGATTTCTCTGAACTCGATTACGATTCGACAGCATTCTCTGCATTACGCGAAGTTGCCTTACCAGATAAAAAAGATCAAGATATTTATGCAGCCGCTGGAAGATTCTTATTACGGGGTAGCCTGCTTCAAAACAAAGTTGCATCATTATCCGAAGGGCAAAAAGGACTTCTGTGCTATGCACGATTTATGCTTCAGGAACCCGGGCTTCTAATAATGGATGAGCCAACAAACCATATCAATTTTAGACATATTCCAGTTATTGCAGATGCATTACAAAACTATGCGGGTGTTCTTATTGTAGTTAGCCATGTCCCCGACTTTGTGTCAAAATTAAAAAATTGATCGCGTGCTTGATTTGCGAAAGTTGTAGTGTCGAAGTCCCCTATTATTGGTCAATAATCCACATCTTAAAATGCTTTCCGCCTATAGGAGTTCGAAGTTTCTCAACGAGAATATTTCCATAATTAGGGTCTGGTAATAAAGAGTCGTATGTATATCCATTTTCAATTGCTTCCGGAGTATCTAGATATCGTCTTAATAATGTTTTAAATTCTTGGAATTGTAATTTAAGTGATTCAATTACCCAACCATTTAGTCCACGAAAATTCTGATGGATTGCATCTGTTAAAGTTTTTGAGCGCGCACTACCTCTCTCTTCATATTGAACCAAATCTTCCAGGCTTATTCCTTCATCAATCTTCTCAATAAGCATATACTCTCGACCAATTTGACTTGAACTAATTAATCCATAATGTGCGGGTAATGACACCCAATGAGGTAGGTGCGTTTCAATAACTCTTGCTAATGTATCCATTCTTTGGAG
>JYPD01000016.1 GCA_001567305.1 candidate division WS6 bacterium OLB21
CTGATCGATTATTTTTGGTGTAGTCAGATTTACTCTGAGTCATTTGCAGGTCATAGACTCTAAGCCCCCATTCAGTTGTTAATCCAGAGTTAACATTATGAATGATTTTGTAAGGACTGTTGATTCTTTCCAGTTGGTATACTAAGTATAGGTATCTTGAGAGTCCTATTAAATCGGTTGCCTGATAACCATTTCTTACCCAGCGCATATGTGGGTCACCACCTACCGAATCGACTTGCTTGTTGAGTCCTCTGCAAGCTCGATAAATGTTGTCAATACTTGTTGAACAAGTTGTTTGAACTCCGCAAATGTCTACAAAAGGAATGACTTCACCGCTCCAAGGAACTGTATCTCCGGGGCAGAATGAGACAGAATACGAGCTTCCCGGAGCTTGTCTGGAAACTCTGGACACGAAGCCGGCCGTAATTGCATCTGGATAGGATTCTCCGCCGGGGAGATCATAGTATTCGCGAAGTCTGTCATTTTGATCTGGTAATTGACATTTAGCTCCAGTAGTTTTTATCTGAACTTGTCTATCGTTCTCTTGAACTTGGACAGCAATTCCAAATTGAGCATCGCAAAGTTGGTTTTCGGTAATTTCGTAATTCCAATCATCTTCGATCAAGTATTCATATGGACCAGAGGTGTCGTCGTTGACAAACTTCATCGATTTTCCGTCTAGCTGTCTAAAGCTATTAATTCCCTTACCTGGAATTCTGGAGCAGTATATTTCGTCGGGGATTGTCTCTCCTTCGACATTTGCTCCTTGAGAAAAGAAACTAAACAGTTTTTTTAAGAAAACTAACCAGCACATTGTCGTTAATGTTTTCTGGGGCAAGTGTAGCTCCACCTGCATTTTTTAAATTCTGTGTTGATAAAGGATGTATGCGCATATCGAAAGTATCTATGGGATCAGATACTACTTCGTTCCAGCTAAGGATTCCGCAAGCCGAAGCGCCACCAAGAAGAGGTGTTTTAATATTTACAGCACTTGATTCATTAGTACGAATAAATCTTGCCAGACCAGGAAACTCACTAGTAAAGAAGAGCTCAAAGGGAGATTGGGTCCCGTTCGTTTTTTGATATAGATAATATGGATGAGTAATGTTTCTAAAACTTAAGGTTTTACAATAAGGAGTGTAGGGATTAGCATCAGTTTTCTCTGATGTTGCCAGAAATGAGATGAGAGGGAATTCACGCATTCCTCCGGTATATGCAAATCCTGCAGTCCAGTTTTTTTCATCTGCACAAATTTGCTGATAAGGTTTACTGTCAGCGCTGTTAGTCTGGAATCCAGTTGGGTGATTCGGATCACATGAGTTAAGATCAAGCCAAACTTGAAGTTTACCATTAGGCGATAAAGATTCTCGTTCGGTATCTGAGCTTTGTAAGAGTAAACCATTTACAGTTTTTGGTTGCACTTCACAGCTTCTCATAGTCCAGTGCGAAGGCAGTTCGAGATGTTCTGCTGTTTGAGGATCAACTTGTGCAGCAATGCTCAGATCTTTTGGTTGAGGTAGTTCACGGATATTACATGCCCCAAGAGGACCAAAAATTTGAGCTATGGCATTATCGTCAAGTTCTAGATTTGACCAGGGGGTTCCATCTGGCAATGTACGATCTCCTCCTTGTCCGAATGCATTAAAGAATAAGGCGAAAACAATTCTTCCGTTTTCTGCTATTGCCCTCACTTCTTCTGCAAGCATAGAATAGTCTTTCAAAAAATTGCCCATCTCATTGATTCCCCAAGGCTTACTGTCAGTAAAGACTCTGCCGGCAAGGTCTATTGCGGCCATAACATTAGATTCTGGTTGTGTTGGGATTCCGGAATATACATTGAAGGTCCACATGTCTACATGATCATCACCACCGGCATCAACAAACTTTTGATGACCTTCTGTAAAGATTGCTCCACCATCGGCAAAAATATTGTATGTCGGACCAGATATTACAATATTTGCAGCATGATCAGATCTCCTGACAACTTCGGCAAAACAACGATGAAAATCTGCAGCTTTTGTGAAACGATCCATCATAGGTGTATTCACATTCCCTAGAAACCAGGATTCTGAATTAATCTCGTTTAAGGGAGCGGCAACGAATTTTGTTCCAGGCACTTTGTCAGCTATCTCTAGAGTTGCATTACCTGCTGCTCGCCCTGCACTACAAGCATCTGTAATACCAGCCGTTCCAACTTTGATTTCGCAATCGGGCGGTAGGCCTCTTTCTCCGTCAACTCTGCCATCGCTTCCTTGATTTGTGTCTCCATAACAATACCTATATACGCCTGTCAGACCGCTTGTTTTCAATGCTTCTGATGCAACCCCTGAGTGAACTGGTCCTTGTAGAGTATGAAGATAATACTTCATGCCCCATTCTAAGATTTTTCCGTAGTTATCGCTTTGTAGCGGTTCAGTTAGTAAGTTGACGCCAAATTTATCGCAAACAGCTGCAGCTCCGTCATTGCTACTTGGAGTCCCTGTCGGAGATGTGGTTGGATTTGCCTGAGCAATATTTTGTTGCAGGATTCTGGCAATAATGCTTTCTTCACTACCAATAAGCCTTTCTGGTTCAATTTCATTTCCAGAAAAGGAATCATTGCCAATCGATATTGTTGTTCTAGTTATTGAGAATAATATTCCAAAAGCGGCAACAGAAACTACCACAACTAGCATTAAAGCCTGTGGTCGTTTATATAGTTCAATTTAAAGCCGTTTTAATCTTCAGCAATGTCATCTGCATTGTTTTATTCTAAAAGAAAAAGAAGCATATTGAAAGAAATTAACACTTTAAAAAATGCTCATATTTGCGTTAAACTTTGCCATATAGAATGATTAAGATGCCAGCAATAAATCTTGACGATTACGGAGGAGCAAATGCGTTTTCATGGACACATGAATACCTTCAAAACTATCTTACAAACGGCAAGCACCGAATCATAAAACGACCTCTTCTAAAAAATGCCTTTTCCCAGATTCATAGATCAGATTTTGTCCCAAAAGAATTTGAGGCGTTTAGTAATGAAGATCGCGAACTCGATATCGGTTATGGCGAAGTCATTAATAAACCGACTGTCATTGCAGAAATGCTAGAACTTTTATCGATTAAACTTGGCGGTAAATATCTTGACATCGGAACAGGTTCGGGCTATGTGGCTGCACTGCTTGGAATGTCTGTCGGTGATGATGGCATAGTTTACTCTTTAGAAAGAATACAATTCTTAGCAGATATTGCCCGTATTAATTTGAGCAAGTATCCAGATCTTCAAAATGTAAAAATTCTATTTAGAGATGGAAGCAACGGCTTCTCTGATTACGCACCCTATGATGGAATACATATCGCCACAGCATTTGATGATGTCCCTAAACAAATACTAGTGCAGCTAAAGATCGGCGGGAAACTAGTTATGCCGACTACATTTAATGACATCAGGCTTTATGAAAGGATAGGTGAAGACGATTTTGAAGAAACAGTTATTGAAGG
This sequence comes from candidate division WS6 bacterium OLB21, assembly GCA_001567305.1. Classification (GTDB taxonomy): domain Bacteria; phylum Patescibacteriota; class Dojkabacteria; order B142; family OLB20; genus OLB21. Next base: position 3,484 of record JYPD01000016.1, read on the forward strand.
TTATAAGTTTGACCCAATGAAGAGGGGTGTTGAATAGTTAGCAGTCTAGTCTCAAGATTGACAATTATGATATATTTATCTCGATCAATAGTTATTATTTCCAAGCAGTATGACAGGTAACAATCCATTTGATCCTTTTGGCGACAATGACGATCCATATAATGGATTTTCTAGTTATAGGGGGCCATCTGAACGAACAGATATTACCCAACTTTTTTCGGAAAGAACAAAAGAAGCTTTGCAAAAAGCAGCAGAAATAGCTGTAGAGTTTGGACAAAGAAATATTGATAGCGAACATATGCTTCTTGCCTTGCTTCGTGACGGAGAACTTATGACTAGAATCTTTAAAGAACTAGATATTGATGTTCCCGAACTTAGTAATTATGTAACAGAGCAGTTAGCTAAGGGAACATACCAAGGATCTTCTGTAGGTATCACTCCGAGAGCAAAGCAAATCCTGCAACTGGCTTTTCAAGAGGCTATGGAGCTTGCTCATAACTATATTGGTACAGAACATATCTTACTCGCGATTTTACGCGAGAACGAAGGACTCGGTGCACAAATACTTCGTAAACATGCCATATCTCTACCAAAGCTTAGACAAGCAGTAATTAAAATAGTAGGTAAAGGCGATAAAGAGGGTGAGGCATTCAAGAGTAAATCGCAAACACCAGAACTAGACAAATTCTCAAAAGATTTAACTGATTTAGCTAGAAAAGGGAAAATTGACCCAGTTGTCGGTCGAGCCGACGAGATAACCAGAATAGTAGAAATTCTCGCCCGAAGAAAAAAGAACAATCCCGTTTTAATCGGAGAACCTGGTGTTGGTAAAACAGCAATAGTAGAAGGCTTGGCACAAAGGATTATTACTGGAAATGTACCAGATGTATTGCAAAATAAACAGGTCAAAGCACTCGATCTCGGGTTGCTTCTGGGTGGATCAAAGTTTAGAGGAGAGTTTGAAGAACGAGCCAGCAAACTTATAAAAGAGTTAGAAGATTCCGAACGAGATATCATTCTATTTATTGACGAGCTTCATACAATTGTTGGATCCGGAGCCAGAGAAGGTGAGCTAGATCTGGCAAATATGCTCAAACCGGCTCTAGCAAGAGGCGAAATGCAGGTGATCGGAGCAACAACATTAAACGAATATAAAAAGTACATCGAAAAAGACGCAGCACTTGAAAGAAGATTCCAGCCAATCCTTGTAGAAGAGCCAACGGTAGAACAAACTATTGAAGTACTCAGAGGAATTAGAGATAAATACGAAGCTCACCACAGAATCAAAATTACTGATGAATCTCTTGTTGCTGCTGCAGAATTATCTGATCGCTACATTAAAGATAGATTCTTGCCAGATAAGGCAATAGACGCAGTTGATGAAGCTGCAAGTAAAGTCAGGCTAAGAGTAACAGCCGAGCCAGAAGAACTAAGGCAACTGCGCACAAAAATAAAACTACTCGAAACAGAAAGAGAAATCTCTAAGTAGAGTGAATAAACACAAAGAGGCTGCAGAACTTAAAGTCGAGATAGAAAAGATCAAGGAGCAGATTAAACCAATTGAAGAAAGCTGGCAAAGAGAAATCGGAACAGGTACACCCGAAGTAAGCGTATCCGATGTCGCCGAAGTTATTTCAAATATTAGTGGTGTTCCGGTAAAAGAACTCAAAATTGACGAGAAGGCAAAGCTTCTTAACCTTGAAGACAAGCTGCATGAAAGAGTTATTGGACAAGATGAAGCAATCCAACTTGTGGCAGAATCAGTCAGAAGGGCAAGAGTTGGATTAAAAAACCCAAACAGGCCTATTTCAACTTTCATCTTTCTTGGTCCAACGGGAGTTGGTAAAACTGAACTTGCTAAAGCCCTTGCAGAGGTAGTCTTTGGCGATGAGGAAGCAATGATCAGGCTTGATATGAGCGAATATATGGAAAGACATTCAGTGGCTAGATTAATAGGTTCTCCTCCCGGCTATATTGGATACGAAGAAGGCGGTCAGCTTACAGAAAAGGTAAGAAGACATCCATATGCAGTCATTTTGCTAGATGAGATAGAAAAAGCTCATGCCGATGTTTACAACATTCTTCTTCAGGTATTTGATGACGGTAGGCTTACCGACGGCAAAGGTAGAACTGTCGATTTTAGAAATACAATAATCATTGCTACAAGCAATGTTGGGTCACCACTCATTCTTGAAGCAATAGAGCATGATAAACAACAAAAAACAGTCGAAGCACCTAAACAACCCGAAAGCAAGGGCTTAATTAAAATGAAGCAAGTAAGTAAAGATGCACACAAAAGTGAATTCACATGGGAAAGAACAAAAGAAAAAATTATGGATGTATTAAAATCCACATTTAGGCCCGAATTTCTAAATAGAGTTGACGAATTGATAATCTTTAAACCATTGGAGCAAGGACAATTAAGGGATATTGTAAAGATTTTACTCTCAAAAACTGCAAGATTATTAACTGCTCAAGGAATGAACCTTATTGTTACAGATGCAGCCATAGACGAAATCTCGAAAAGAGGGTACGATCCGCAATTCGGTGCCAGGCCTCTTCGCAGAATAATTCAGAGAGAAATTGAAAATCCAATCTCGAACAAAATACTTGCGGGTGAATTCTTGCCCGGAGAAAGTATTAGTGTTGATTTTAACAATGGTTTTATCTTTAGCAAATGAAGATAGCTCAAATAACAACCTTTTTTCACCCAGTTACAGGAGGCGTTGAAACGCATGTCCTAGAACTTTCCAGAGACCTAGTAGAAAAAGGACACGATGTTGAAGTTTTGACATCATCATCGAACAAAAATGGTCCTAAAATCACTGAGTTTAAAACGCAGTTCCTTGGGGTAAAGGTGCGCAGATTCCGAACATGGTTTGCTCTTTCTCCGTATCATCGGTTTTTTCCGGGACTATTTTTTTATCTACTTAAACAAGACTTTGATGTTCTTCATGTCCATGGCTTCCGAAAATTGGAGGTCTATGTAGCAATGCTCATTAAGTTTATTAAGAAAGGGAAACCAAAATTGATCGTTACTGGTCATAATCCTTTTCCGACGACAAGCAGGAGAGTTAGATTTAATGTTTTAGTTGCTTTGCACGATAAAACAATAGGTCAATTATTTACTAAAAGCATTGATAAGATCGTCGCTCTTGTTAAATCAGAGGCGAAAAAATATGAGAAAGATTTTAATGTTCCTAAAGACAAGATTGTAGTCATACCAAACGGCTTTTCCGAGATATTTCTGGATCAACACGATCCAGACATCTTTTTTAAAGAATGGGAAATTGATAAATCAAAGTGGAATGCCGTAGTGGCATCTGCGGGTCGAATTAACAAGGCTAAAGGTTTTCAATATCTAAGAAAGGCTATCGAGAAGCATAAAAAAGTTCTATTTGTAATTAGTGGCGGTGATGACGGCTATTTATCCAGACTAAAGTTTGAACTGGGCAATTATCGCAATGTCGTTTTGACGGAACATTTCTTGCCACCTGTTAAGTTGGCGCAGTTGTTTGCTGCTGCAGATATATTCGTTTTGCCAAGTCTGCACGAAGCCTTCGGTATTGTTCTTCTTGAAGCAATGGCTAGTGAACTCCCAATTATTTCTACAAATGCAGGCGGTCCAGCGGAATTTGTCGTAGAGGACTTCGGAATTCTTGTCCAGCCAAAAGATGAAACAGCATTAAGCAATGCAATATTCGAACTTGTTGAAGATCAGAAGAGAAGAGAAGAAATGGGAAAGAAGGCTAAAGAATTTGCAGAAAAGTATACTTGGGGTAAAATCACAGGCAAGATAGAAAAATTATATATTAACTAATGCTTGATGCTGATCCTAGGTCTATTTCAAAACGGTAATAAAACTGACTTTGCCATAGTTGCATACGGATGTAACCTTGTTTCCTCTGGCAGTATTGTTTCGATTTCAGAAACAGAGATTGTTGAGTTTGTTGAGCAAGAAAGCGGCCTCAAGCTTACTGATTTAGATCGAGTTGTTACTTCAGGTCTACACCCAATACTTATTGATAAGGTTGAAGCAGAGAAGGTTGATGAACGAATGGCTCTTAATCATAGTATCTGGGTTAACTACAAATCCGATAAGATAGCAACTGAGTCTCCTGAGTATCCATATATCCTATGCAATGACATCCACGGTACTATCACTTTTCACCTAGTTGAATCACTAGATAAAGCCAATAGTTTTGAATCATCAACAAACGGTTCATTATCAAATCTAGAGAAAGCATTTCAGGATAAGTATCAACAAGAATTCTTAAGCTCGGCCATACTTGGTAATCAGGACTATACTCCAATCCAGACGGCTAATTATGACTTATCGGCAGAATCACTTCTAACAGAAATCCAATTGAAGGAGGATAAAGTAATTGACGGTGCGTCAGAGGAAGTAAAAGCTGAACTTATGAATTTCGCAGTTTTTGATCTAGCTGCCAATGTATTAGATTCTTATTGCCAAGCTATTGTCGGCAAATTGTTATCTTTTGCTCAGGAATTCGCAGTTAAATCAATTGGCTACGACGGCAAGCTAATCTATAATGAGCGTTTCAGAGAGATTATCAGCAACACTTCAGAATCAATGAATATGCAGTTAAGACTACCACCTGTTGCAAGTTCAGATAATATGGCTTTCGCCCTTGCAGCTTATGCAAATTTCCTTTTTGAATCCAAAAAGTTATAATAGCTTATGACAGATAAACGCTATGCCTTCGTGGCTTCAAAACATTTAAGCAAGCACATCGATGAACTGCGGGTTAAGCTTGGTCTAGAAACCAACGCAGAAGTTATATCTATGGCTTTATCAATGCTTGAACTATCGCTCGGAAGGAATGTTGAAGTTAAAGATAGAAAAGGCAATATGCAGGTAAATAAATTTGCAGATTATCAACCTACGGTAGAACTCTAAAATGGCAGATCAAGAAGAAAACTTTTCGGTAGAAGATTTAGATATAGACGAATACGAGCTGATTCCTGACCCACAACCGATCAAAGATCTGGATGTCATCAAGGTCAAGCGGGAAGATGTTCGTGGACTGCTGGCTGTCGTATTCTTAATCGGCTTTTTCTTCATTCTTCTTGCAGGAATTTTTATTGCTGCAATAAACGAAGGTAATAAAGTTGAATCTTTGACTGCTGTTTTACTTTCGATTTCCGGTATTTTATCCGGACCACTTGGTTTTGTTATTGGTTACTACTTTAGAAGTAAGGATCAGAAGTAGCTACATTCCTTTCAATTTTGAGATTAATCTGTTTAGAAGGCCTCTTCTTGTGTCCTTTTCGATTCGAAGTCGTTCCATAGTATTGAGTTCCTCTCGTTTTGCGCGAAGCATTTGTTCATAGTATGGTATTGCTTGATCTACAGATGGAACGCTCAATTCGACGATAATATCAAAGCGAAAGTCTATAGTTGGTGTGGTTTTTTGAACAAAACTTAGAATCATATATATTTTATCTAAAAAACTGTAGTCACTTTCTGAATAATTTGTGATTACAGCTAACCTGTTAATCGGCTTCTCGAAGCCCGGAATGTGTAAACCGTTATCGTCGACAGTAATACTTCGAACATTCTCAATCATTAGATCAAGTAGACCTGCTATTGGGATTCCATTGTTGGTTCTTTGTAGAAGAGGGTACTTTGATCGTTCTTCATAGGGTAGTTCGGATGAGAAGCCATACTTATAAAAAACTTCGTTTAGCCTTTCTGATCTTTCAATACCACCAGGGCATGCAAAGACAGTTGTGGGGAATTTCGCAGCAGGGGTTTGATAGTCATGGTTGAAATAATTTCTGATACCGGCAATTAGTTCGCCAGTTATGCCTATCTCTGATAGTATATCTTGATGTTGATTAAAGTCCTTGCGATTTAAGTTTTGTTCCATAATACAGTATATCACAGATATATATTGCGAAGAAAAAAACTATACAATTCTGTGAATATATCTGCTATAATTGGCGTGCTCTTTACAATTTGGCCCTGTAGTATAACGGTTAGTACACCGGGTTTTCATCCCGGCAATCGGGGTTCGATTCCCCGCAGGGTCATAACTACTAGTCTAGAACGAGTTTTTTGCCTATTTCAAAGACATTTACAGTAACCTTACTTTCGCGTTCTGCTATAATACCTTCAATTCTTAACCCCTCACTCCATGAAAGCAAAATCATTTGCAGTTGCCTCTAAAGATTCGCCACTCAAGTATTACGAATTCGACAGGCGCGAACCTACGGATTCCGATGTAGTAGTCAAAATCAAGTATTCTGGCATTTGCCACAGCGATATTCATACAGCCCGTGGAGACTGGGGTGATATTGAATATCCTTGTGTACCAGGGCACGAGATAATTGGCGAGGTGGTGCGCATAGGCAATAAGGTAACTCAGTTTAAGCCAGGCGACATTGTTGGTATTGGAGTAATGGTTAACAGCTGCAATAAATGTGCGGCCTGCAAGTCTGATTTTGAGCAGTACTGCGAAAACGAACCTACTTATACATACAGCTCAACCGATCCGATTGACGGCACAGATACGAAGGGTGGATATTCTAATCTAATTGTTACGCAAGAAAAGTTTGTGGTTCATATTCCTAAAGACCTGGATATATCTAAAGCAGCACCACTTTTGTGTGCTGGTATTACTATGTACTCTCCACTCAGGCACTGGGGTGCAAGTACGGGCAAAAAAGTTGGAATTATTGGCCTAGGTGGACTTGGGCATATGGGTGTTAAGTTTGCGAAAGCCATGGGGGCAGAGGTATATGTAAATTACATCATCTCTAGCAAAAGTTGCAGATGCAAAAAAATTTGGTACGGATGGCGTAATAGTTTCATCTGACCCAGAAGATATGGATAAACATGAACGCTACTTTGACCTATTAATTGATACAATTCCAGTTGAGCATAATCTGGAACCCTACATAAAATTGCTTAACATTAACAGTACTATTGTACTTGTTGGTCCTATCAACCCAATGCCTGGTTATCATGGTGGAGATTTAATTGGCGGTCGCAAGGCAATTGCTGGATCAGGTATCGGTAGTATGAAGGAACTAAAGGAGATGCTGGAATTCAGTGGCAAGCACAACATATTGCCTGAGGTCGAGCTAATAAAGTTTGCAGATGCTAATATGGCCTGGGAAAGCATGCAGAACAAAGCTATGTCACACAGGTATGTGATTGATGTGGAAAGATCTTTTGCTGAAAATTAGTTTCAGAGTCAAATACTCCATACAATCAATATTAGTAAGTCTTTCCGAACTTAACGAATAGCAAAGAATTTTGTAGCATATTCACCATAAGTTTGATATCTCACAATGCCTTAGGTTATGATTGCTTATGGCAAGAAGGTTTTCTGTAAAAATTCCCGTGAGTAGAAGGCGACCACTTAAGTCTCTTGCCAAAAAAGATTGGCGACCGATTTTGATTCAAATCAAAGCTAAAGTAGTGCTTATCGGTAAGAAACTTCGTGGCACAATTCTTGGTAAGTCGGCAAATATTCTTGAGCTTGTAAAAAATAATCCGAAAAAAGCCAAAATAGCAGGATTAACAATATTATCTGTCGTTATTATTCTGTTTGTTGCATATATCTTTTTCGATAGGAACACCGTTAAAGTTGTGATTGGTGAGCCCGAGATAATCACTTTCTCAACAGATGAACCAGAAGAAGCTATACCTTCAGGTAATTACACATGGATCGGGCGTGAAATTGATCCTAAGTATATTAACCTGCCAACAATATCAAGGTCTGGGTATATTCAGCATGTCGGAGTAGACCAGAATAATCAAATCGCTGTTCCCTCAAATGTTTTTATCGCCGGCTGGTTTGTAAATACAGTCAGACCAGGACAGAAAGGACTAAGCATTATAGACGGACATGTAGATGGTCCTACTCGAGAAGGGATTTTTCATAGGTTAGAGGAACTTCAGATAGACGATACTTTCGAGATTATTCTAGGCAACGAAACTGTCTTAAATTATCGGGTTCTTGAGGTAAAAACTGTTCCTGTTTCGGAAGCTGAAAAACACCTGTTTGAACAGAAACTCGATGTCGTCAGCCAGTTAAACTTAATAACTTGTGGCGGCAATTACAACCGTGAATCCAGAACCTATGAAGGCAGAGTTATAGTTATGGCTCAACTGATGGGTAATTAGTATTACTACGACTCCCTGCATTATGTACATTAATCGCATACTTCATTTTGAATATACTGATGCGCCTTTTCAAGGCCTCATCTTTGATTGATTTTGACATCGACAATAATTCTTCTATAGCAGGCAGTCTTCCAATGTCTCTAAGTATTGGTCCCATGAGGGTGTCAGCGTACCATTTATCGTACAAATCAAGGTATGCTGGTATTTCCTCAACTGTATTAGGTACATTATCTAGAGTGAAGGTATTTATAGCTAATTGCGCACTTGATGATACATCTACTAGTGGTTGATCAGGCATGCAAGGCAATTGTATTTGGTATATTCCTGCAATTCTTCTAAGGCTATCCTGTACTGCTTGAGGATCAAGAAGTTGATCGGGATCAAATAATCTCATAAGTAATCTTCCAGCCGCAGTTTTCACACTAGGCTTTGCATCTGATTCAACAATAGCTTGAGCAAATCTCAAAGATTCAGGATCAGTCTCAGGGTTACTTAGGATTGCTTCAGGAATATATATAAGAATTGGGTTCTGAGAGTTTTGTAATGTTTCCATTTTTATACAGATAATATATAACAATTATATCACAGATGTAATATTTTGCAATACGAACGGTTGCGAAAAAATGTCTCATGGTATATAATAACTATATATCATGTAACTGTGCTTTCTAATAATCGTAACTAATATATATCATGGCTGGAGAATTAGACTCACAACCTAAAGATAAACCTGAAGATTTAACTATCCTTTTGCGAGAAAAGTTGCGTTCTCCAAGTCCGGTTGCAATTTTTATAGCTGGACCTATGGGTTCTGGAAAGAATCATTTAGCAAATGAGCTTCTTGCCTATGCACAACAATCGTCCATGCCAGAAACTGCAGAGGATTATAATCCAACTTTTCTAGAGGATATTGTGGATAATAATACGGATGGTATACTACAAGAACGAAATGATGAAGATACTCCTCCTTTCACTAACGATCAGGGTGACCAAAGACCAGATCACGATTCGTCTGGCAATATCGTACATCTTGATATCGATTTCGATGTAATAAGAAGAGAATCCGATAAAAGTGGAGCTTCAAAATGGTTTCGTTTGGCACTTCATTATATTAAAGCACTAAAAGAAGGAAAAAGTGTCATTCTATCTGGAACAGCACATTATCCAAATACTAGAAAATTCTTCTCTGAATTGCATAATGGTTCTGATTTCGCTGCAGATCATTTGTTTGCCTTATATTCGCTAACCCATGCTTCTGAAGGTAGCGACGAATATTATGACGATTTAGATGAACGAGATCAAATATTATTAGCTGAGTTAGGTATCCGAAGAGATTCTCCACAAAGCCGTCTGACATATGATCATTTTAAAGATCTCACAAGAGAAATTAATGAAAAAAGTAGATACAAACATTCTTTTAATTGGTATCTGGATTCATTTACCTATAGAAGAAGGCCT
>JYPD01000017.1 GCA_001567305.1 candidate division WS6 bacterium OLB21
TGGAGAGACAAAAACAGCTTAAGAAGACTAAGAACGGAATCAGAGCTACAAGTAGATTCATGACTCCTTGGGCGACGGCTACGACACCCGATACGACAGAGACTTTCATTACAATCTCTTTGTCGATGTATTTCTTCATCAGCAGAAAAAATAAAATAATATAAGTGAATAATAGCTTTTATTTTTAAAATAAAGCTATACCTCTTTCTTCGTAATAATCTTGTCTATCAAGCCGTATTTTAAGGCTTCGGCTGCAGTCATGTGTTTATCTCTATCGCTGTCCTTGGTGATCTGATCATAGGTTTGCCCAGTATTTTCAGCCAAAATCTTGGTAAGCAAGTCTTTTAGTCGTAGAATCTCTCTGGCCTCGATCTCGATATCACTTGCTTGACCTCCAATTCCTCCTGATACTAGGGGTTGATGCATGTGGACCATTGTATTTGGGAGAGCGAATCTTTTACCTTTTGTTCCGGCCGAAAGGATTACAGTACCGAAAGATGCTGCTGTTCCAATTGCCACGGTTCGGATATCTGGTTTAACATAATTCATAGTATCTAGTATTGCCAAACCAGAATAGATAACTCCCCCTGGAGAATTGATATACATTGTGATATCTTTTTCTGAATCTTCTTTCGCTAAAAACAAAAGTTGAGCAATAACTGCGTTTGCCACTTGGTCATCGATTCCGCTTCCAAGAAAAATTATTCTATCTTTAAGTAGTCTTGAATAAATATCGTAGGCTCTTTCACCTTCTCTGGACTTTTCGATTACTGTTGGAACTAAGTAGGAACTCATGCTTAGATGATAATAAGTAAGCTAATTATATTCGTGAAGCCAATAAACTGTCCAGAAAAGTTAGGAAGATAATGTTTATAAAAACAAAGATACCCCTTGCGGAGTATCTTTGCTTGCACTTTTAACTATTTTTACTGCCTTTTGCTGTATTTAATTGTATTTACAATTTAGCAGATACAAATAATCCAAGTCAAGTATTGAATAATAAATATTTGTTATTGTATAAATATTTTATGCAGTCGGGACGCCTTGTTGTGTGGTACGATTCGGACACAAGTATGAGTTTTTGAGTTCGATGCAAAAATTTTCTATAGAAAATGTATAAATTTTTTCCTAGAATTTTACATATAGTTCGTCTCCAATTTCTAATGAATTTTTCTCAACTGCACCTGCCTTTAATTCAAGTGCATATTTTGCTGGAAAGTCAGAATTATAGTAGGGCCATTCTCTTAAAGGTTCAAGATTCTCGATTATTTTCACTACCCGTAAATCTTTATCTAGAAAAAGTATATCTAATGAAATATATGTATTTTTCATCCAAAAACTTCTAGGGTTTTCTTCTTCGAAAACAAATAACATGCCTTGGTTGTCGTTGATTTCTTCTACGAACATAAGGCCATCTGCCCTCTCTCTTTCGGTGCGGGCTATTTCAAGATTGAAGATCATCAGGGGATTGCTTTCGAAATAGGCGCTGGTATTAAAAGGTAGTTCTCTTCTAGACCAGTTGTTAGTTGAATGGTTATCTGTTGGCAAGAAATCTTTTGCAAGTGGATTCCAAAGAAAAATTAGAATAATAGCTAGACAGATTGCAATTATTGTAAATTGTCGCTTCGTCATCTTCTTTTGAATTGCTTCTCTAGGTCTTCTTTTGATAGTTCCCAGATAATTGGTCTACCATGAGGGCATGAGTAAGGAAGTTCACAGTTGAACAGGTCATTAATCAGTTTTTCGATTTCGCTATTGTGAAGTTTTTGTCCAGCACGGATACTCCCATGGCAGGCCATAGTTGCAACAACTTTTTCGAGATGTTCTGTGTAAGCCTGACTCCCCGCTTCGGGGGTCTCTTCGATTTGAGAGATGATCTCTCTAATTAGAGACTCAAAGTCAAGATTTCCAAGTAAGACCGGGTAAGCTGTCAGTTGCCAAGATTTTGAACTTAATCTTTCGATTTTAAAGCCTAACTTTTCTATTACTGCTTTTTGTTCTTCGATAGAAATCAATTCGCTGTCTGTCAATTCTAGTTCTATCGGCACTAGTAAATCTTGTGAACTAATAACTTCGTCATCGTTTTTGAGAGATTTAAAAAATTGTTCGTATTTAATCCTCTCGTCGGCTGCGTGTTGGTCTATCAATAGTAGCTTATCCCCTCTTTGGGTAATAATATAGGTAGAAAAAACTTGAATGTAGTAAGACAAAAATTCTGTTTGTTCAAAATTTTTAACCTCTAACTTTGTCGGTTCAAAAGATAACAGTTCCTTAGTGAATTGAAGGCTCTTTTGGATACTTTGTTCATCAATACTTCTGGATTCTGCTCTGGTATGCAAATTTCTGCTATTCTGGTAGTTCTTATGCTCTATATTTCTAAGAGGATTAACTACAGATGTTGAATTGATTCTTTCTGATAGTTGTTTTTTAAGTCTCTGTTCCAGAGTTCCGGCTACCGCATTTTTGAGTCTTAGAAATACAAGTCCCGGATTTGCAAATCTAACTTCGGATTTTCTCGGATGCACATTAACATCTACCTCGGTTGAAGCAATTTCGATAAAGATGAAATAGCAAGGTCGCATCTCTTTGGAAATTGAGCTCTGAAAACCATCTTTTACCGCCTTATTAAGCAGTTTGTCGGTAACGGGTCTGTTGTTAACATAGATATATTGATAGTTGGAAGAAGTTCTTGCCAGAGATGGGTGTCCGATATAGCCATAAATTTTGATGTCGGGTCCGTCATAAGAGAGTTGAATTAAGCTTTCTTTGTCAAATTTGAAGATATCTGCAGTTCGAGTAAGGTAACTTTTTGTAGACTTCAAATCAAGAATAGTTCGACCATTGTTTGTTACAGAATACGTCACTTTGGGATTTGCTAAAGCAGACGATATTATCGTGTCTAGGCAGTTTCTCAGTTCTGTTCTTTCGGAACGCATGAACTTTTTTCGGGCTGGTACATTATGGAATATGTTTCGAACAGTCAGTGTTGTTCCGCGGCTTCTTGCTGCTGCCGGCTCTACGGTAACCTTTGAATTAATTGATTTGACAAGTAATGGTTCAGAGTTCGAATCATAGGTGTGTATGGAGCTTTGTGAGATACTGGCGATACTTGCCAGTGCTTCTCCTCTAAAGCCAAGTGTATGAATATTATTGAGGTCTTCGATGGCAGTGATTTTTGAGGTCGCATGTTGAACGAAAGCTAGCTTTGCATCATCCTCGTCCATTCCACTACCATTGTCTTTTATTTCTATTAGATTCAATCCGCCGTTCTCTAGGGTTATTTCTAGTTTGTCCGCTCCCGCATCAAGAGAGTTTTCTATAGCTTCTTTGATAACCGAGGCAGGCCGTTCGATGACTTCTCCGGCGGCAATTTTATTGATGATGTCATATTCAAGAATTTTGATTTTGTTGTTCTTCATTCCGTTCAAGTCTGATAGTAATTATTGGTTGTAAGTATACATCAGTTAAGTTTAAGTTATTATTTGGACCGCTACCTAGCTCGATTTCGCCCTTCAATAAAGCGATAAATGGGTTTCTGGTGTAGCCGTAGTCGTTAAGAATAGATGGCTCAAGAGATACAATAACCTGATAGCTCCCGTTAGCTAGGTTGATTGGCGGTTCTATCGGCTCTGGTGTATCAACGAATATATCTTCACCTGGTGCATTATATCCGGAGAAATTTGTGAAAGAATATTTCCCAGAATCGTCTGGTTCCATCGGGCTTGCAAATCGTCCTAAATCGAGGCTGACTTGTCCTGCTAGTAAGCGTGTTTGGTAGATCCACTTTGGACTGCTAATCCTTGGTAAAACTAACGACGGAGATTTATCGTCGGCTTTGACAAACCAGATTCCGCTAAGTTCGTTGATTTCTGAGTTTCCGTCTGTTGGTGTTGCAAGAATATATGAACCAGAAATATCTGTTAGTTCTAACTCTAAGAATTTTAATTCACTGTAGTTATTTGTGACTGGAGCTGACATGAACGAAATATCGTTAGGAGTCATGTCTCTGTCCCCTTCTTTTTCGATAGATACTTCTAATCTTACGGGTAATTCGTCTGTTGCTAGAGGCAGTTGGTTAAACGCTTCTCCGTTCAGACCAATTAGTTTGCCGTTTAAACTGTTGAACCTTTTTATTAGGTTGTAATCATTATTCTCGTTAATGCTCCAGAGTGCATAATGACCATAGCTTAATGTGGGGATGTTTTCTGCGTTAATGTTAATTGTGAAAGCCTCTTCTTTGTTAGTTTCTTCGTTTGAGTTTTCTTTGGTAGTGATCTTAATTGCTGGAATAATTGCTATTGTGCAGATAGTAATGATTATCAGTAATAACAACAACGGGCGACGATAGTTATGATATTCGCTTATCATTTGATTGCGATTATCCATTGGTTGTCTCTTTGGTATCATGGCTCAGTATAGCATATTGTCTTGCCTTGTCGTATAATCGATGGTATAATCAATATATATTAATAATGCTAAATGCAGAATATAATTTGTTATATTTTGATGCATAGCAGAGCTGATTGGCAAAGGTTGATTGGTTCTGAGCAAAGTATTGACGATTTCCTTGTTTATCTTTGGTCAAGTGTCGATAAGTACGACGAAGGGGATGAAAATGTTTGGCTTACTAGGGTGATTGCTGATTTCGTCAATTAGTAGGTTCTGGAAATCGTATTTGTTTATACCTCTGAACGGTGATTATGTTGAGTTCGGAAGCTTCGATTTTGCCGATGATTATATGATCCTCTACTTTCATTTTAAGTAAATCCGTTCCTGATAGATTCTTGAATCCCTTTGTTGTTGGATCTTGTCCATAAACACACGACAGGCTATTAATGATTCTTTGTCTGGTTTTCCAATGAATTCTTGCTAGGTCGTCCTTAGCTTTTGAAGTATAAATGATTTCAGTCATTTTCTATTTCGAAAAGTTTTTCGATTTCTTCTTGAGTGTATGTAGGTCCCTGAAGAGCAGTAATATTTGTGATATTCAAGAAATGGGCATCTGATACCCTTTCTTCAAGTTCGTTGAGCATTGTTTTTATCTGGTTTCTAACTAGTGCAGATGGAGATAAGCCAAGTCGAGTAGCAAAATAAAAGAGAAGTTGCTTCTCTCTTGGTTCTAACCTAACTGCAATTTTTGTAGATTTCTTATATTTCACAATAAGTCCGACATTGTCGGTGAATGTTGTACATATTATCACGCTATATATTAGATTTGCAACAGCTGTGTACTATAGGGTGTCTCATTGACGGCCCATTGTGAACTATAAGACTTGTGACTGTATACGGGCCTTGTATGGTGGTTTAATCAAACTACTTAATATGCTTGAGTTCGTCGTCGTTGAATCCTAAAAAGAATATTTCCGGGTGTGGAATAATACCCAGTTTTTCTTTAGAAGTTGATGCTATCAGCTCCATCACCTTGATTACATCTTCTGAAGTGGCGCCAGGATATGTTTCTATAAAGGCTGCGTGCTTGTCAGATATTTTTGCCTGACCAATTTGCTTACCCTTTAGGCCAAGTATTTTATCTATAATGTAGCCCCAGCTATTTGATTCCAATCCAAGTTTTTCTTGCTCTGTTTCGGTAATGTTTTGATATGTACAACCTGCAGAATTTGAGGGCTGCAGGCTCTTTTTCCTTGCCCATTCTGTTGAAGCAGCTAGTGCTTTGTCTTTATCTCCGATAGGAAAGCAAAACTCTACACTGACTATGTAATTAGTATTTGTCTGAAAAATTGAGTAATCGTAGGCAAAATCAAGTTGCTCTTTGTCTATCCATGTTAGATTATTATTTTCGTCTAATACCTCTACTCTACTTACAAATTCAGCAATAAAGTGAGAGCCTCCATGAATGTTGTTATAGACAGCACCTCCTATTGTCCCCGGTATCCCGGAGAACCATTGAAGACCTGTTATCCCTTGTCTGATTAATGTGTTTATTGTTAAAGGTAAGGGGGTGCCACTAGATATATTCACTTTTCTTGCAACTGAGGTTTCTTCTATGTAGTCAATGTCTGTAAATGAATAGTATTGGCTAGAATCAACTTGTTTCAAGCGAGCGTAGTTTGTTTTGTCGGGGGAATAAGAGCACTCCTCCAGAATATTAATTTCTGAATAACTGTTTTTAATTACTAGTCCTTTAATACCTTTATCAGAGACAAGAATATTGCTTCCCCAGCCAATTATTGTTACCGCAATGTCAGCTTTTCTGGCAGCAATTATACTTTTGATAAGATCTTGCTTGGTTTTGACTTCTACAAAATATTCGGCAGGTCCTCCAACCTTCCAGGTTGTATGTTTTGCTAACGGATAGTCCTTTTTAAGTTCAAGTGGCTTTATTTCTTTTTCAAATGAATTGCTTGTCAAGGCTGTTAGAGCAAAAGTAATCTTAGAACAAAGACAGCACTAGGTATCAAGAAATTATCATCGATTTCCAGATTGCCAATTTTTACATCGATTACATCCATTGTCATTGAAAGCACGCCAATCACTATAGCAATTATGGGACTGACAAATAAGAGACTAACTACAACTGCTACTAGCATTCCTGTTGCAGTGCCGAGAATTGTTTTTTTTACTGTGAAAAGGTAGTTTTGTCTTGCCAAAACCTTTCCCTGCAATGAAGGAAGCTGGATCAGCAAACATTAAGACCAAAAACGAGTGCAGAATAAAGTCTTTGTCTAATCCGTAATGGTTTTGTAGAAAGACTAAGAATAAGAAAGTTGAATAATAATAAAGCATTCCTTGAGCTGGCATAAAATCGTCTTTATCCAGGTCTTGAATTGCTCTTCCGATAAAACCTGCGTTAAGACCTAGTTTTAAACCTACAGAAAAAGAGAAGCCTACAAGCCAGAGAACTAGAAAATGCCAAAGTTCAAGAATATTGTAATAGAAGAGAAAAAGGAGAATTGTTCCAAAAGAAACATGCATTGCTTTTCTAATGAAATCCTTTTTTGTGAAATTCTTCATTATTTGCTTATTGTAGCTTTAATTCTGCGAACTCCAGATCCGTTACTTTCTTCTTTTAATATACGAAATACGCCAAATTTTGTCAGTTCATTGGTATTTTCTACATGCGGACCTCCACAAAACTCTGCCGAAAATATGGACTGATCTTTTGGATCCTTAATAAAATATACATTTACAAGATCTCCGTATTTTTGACCAAACTCCATTTCGGCACCAATTTCTTCTGCTTTTGCCTTGGGCATAATCTGTTTTTCGACTACATAACTTTTGCGCATTACTTCGTTAACTAATTCTTCAACAGCAGAGATTTCGTCATTTGTAAGTTTATCGTTATGAGAGAAGTCAATTCTTAGCCTGTCTGCTGTAATATTGCTTCCTCGTTGCTTAACATGTTTACCGAGAACTTTTTGTAGAGCAGCTAGAAGCAAGTGATGTGCGGTATGCAAAGCCGTTGTTTCTTTGGAATGATCCGCCAGTCCACCTTTAAACTTTTGCTCTGCCCCTGCTCTGCTGTTTGCTCGGTGACTTTCTTGTTCTTTATTAAAATCTGCAATTATTTTTGAGATATCTTCAGGTGTGAGATCTCCGGAATCATTGATTTCTTCACTTTTTATTTCTTCAATGATCATTTCTATAGGGAATCCGTAAGTCTCGTATATAAAGAAGGCTGTTTTTCCGTCGATACTAATACCTCTGCCTGTAAATTTTTGCAGCTCCTTTAATCCTTTTTCGAGTGTTTTGGCAAACTTAACTTCTTCTTTTTCTAGTTCATTTAGTATCGTTGCTTTTTCTTCTATAAGATGGGGATAGTCTTCTGCATAGAAATCGATTACTTTTTCTGCAATCTTTGCAGTAAACAAATCTGTAAGATCTATCATTCTTGCCCTTCTTACCATTCTACGAATCAGACTTCTTAAGATGTAACCCTGGTCTTTATTGGCAGGCTTGACGCCGTCTCCAAGGATAAAGACTGAACCTCTGATATGATCGGCAATGATTCTGAAACTTTTTGTTATCGAATTTTGTCTAGTCTGATCTATAGCCTTTCTATCTTTGTATCTTAATCCTGTAAGGTCTTCGAGAGAGGATATGATTGGTGTAAATAGATCTGTTTCGAAAATGTCCTCTTTGTTTTGTGCCAACATTACAACTCTTTCAAAGCCTCCGCCAAAGTCCACATTTTTTTGTGAAATCTCTTCCCATTTAAGACTCTCGTTTAATTTGTATTGTATAAAGACACTATTACCAATTTCGATGAATCTGCCACTGTCAGAATTTACATGTTCTTCTTCAGGGGAGACTTCGTTTTCGGCCACTCCTCTGTCGTAGAACATTTCTGTATCTGGTCCACCAAGTTCGCCTACAGCGTTGCCTCTTTGCCACCAGTTTTTTTGATTTTGGATACGGAAATATTCTTGCTGCGTGGGTACTACCTGCATTCTTGATATTAGGTAGATCGTGGATATCTTCTGAAAATTCTGCAGTTACTCCGTATTTAGCAAATGCTTCTTGCCAATACTTGATTGACTCGTCGTCTCTTGGAGCATCGTCGTCTCCTGCGAAAACAGTGACGAAAATTCTGTTTACATCAAGTCCAAATTCTTCGACATATAGTTTTAAAACATTATTGATTTGTTCTTTCTTGAAGTAGTCTCCAAGCGACCAGTTCCCCATCATTTCAAACATAAGGGTGTGTCTGTTGTCGCCGATTTCTTCTATCTCTTCAAGTGATGTTCGCAGGCACCTTTGAAAATTTGTAAGTCTGGTGCCGAGAGGATGAGTCTCGCCAAGAAGATAAGGCACCAAAGGAAACATTCCCGAGTTCGTAAATAGGATTGTAGGGTCGTTTACTGGAACTAGAGAAACATTCTCGATTACTTTATGATTTCTTGGTGGAGAAGTCATAAACTTAAAAAACCGGCTTCGTATTTCTTTAGAATTCATAAGACTAAATATCGTAATAGTTAATATCTTTCTGGTATAGTCTCAAACGATATAATAATTGAGAGTTTACATAATTATTTGCTTAAAAACAATGAAATCCAAGGCGTTCACAAATACGCTCAAAGAACTCGAGTACTACACGACTCGTTCGATAATGATAAAAGGCTACGATCTTGAGAGAATCAAGGGCTTCTTGGAGCACTTGGGGAATCCTCAGGAAAGACTGGAATTCATTCACATAGGCGGTACTTCGGGAAAAGGCTCGACAACCACATATACCAGTTCGATTCTCACAGGTTTGGGATATAAGGTAGGGTCCTTTCTCTCCCCCCATATTGAAAGTGTTTGTGAGAGAATAAATATTGATAATAAACAAATAAGCGAAGACAACTTTAATACTTACTTTAACAAGGTAAAGACGGCTCATGATCAGTTCTTCCCCAAAGATAAACAGGGAATTACCCTAACCTATTTCGAATTTCTTTTGGCTATGGCGCTGCTCTATTTTGTAGATAACAAAGTTGATGTGGTTGCACTCGAGGTCGGACTTGGTGGAAAACTAGATCCAACAAATGTTGTTCAAGCCTCTATCGCAATAATTACTTCAGTTGGGCTTGATCACACTGAATTTCTTGGAGAGACAATAGAAGAAATAATTTCAGATAAGGTTCAGATTGTTAAACAAAATGCTACATGCATAACGGGTGTAAAGCAGGCCTCTGCCCTTAAAATAATTAAGTCGTATTGTATGGATCAGTCTGCAAATTGCCTTATTCTAGGCAAAGATATGAGTATTAATCAAAACATCATTGATATTAATGGTTCTAAAGGATTTTTCAGCTTCAAAGATTATGAATTCGAAGTAAATCTGCCACAACTTGGAAGGCATCAACTTGAAAATGCATCTCTTGCAATAACCGCTGCCATATCTTGGCAAGAGAAGATGAATAGGAAAGTGGATATTAAAGCCATAATTAATGCACTAAGCCAAACAATAATTAAAGGGAGATTACAAATTGTGGAAAATAATCCTTTAATAATAGGAGATGTTGCTCATAATGAAGATAAAATGAAAGCATTAGTAGATTCAATTAATCAGATCCAAGGACTTAAAAAGTTGATTTTTATTGTGGGCTTTAAGGCTGGCAGAGATAAAGATCGGGCCCATAGAGCATTAAAGCAGCTTTCAGTTTTAAAGATACCTCTAAAAAAGATATTTATATCTGAATTCTTGACCAAGCAGGATATTGAGATCGCTTCAGTTCCTGCACAAGAGATTGCCAATATGATTCTGGATGTATTACCCGATGTCGAAACAGAAATAGTTAAAGAGCCCTTGAAGGCACTTAAACTGGCAAGAAAGGAGGCCAATAAGGATGATCTAATTGTTATTTCGGGTTCATTCTATCTACTAGCTTCACTAAGCGAAGCATTATCGTTGTGAGAGTTTCTTGCTACTGCAAGTGTTATGGTTCCAGCAAGTAGCGCAATTAAAGTTATTGCAAACAACAATTGTAGATCAACTTGATGAGGCAGTACCTTGATAGTTTCCTCCCCTTCTATTCTAAGAAATGGCCAAAGCACACGAATTGAAGCAATCAAAAGTCCTGCAACAAAAGCCATCAGATTTCGGTATTGATGCTTTAACAAATAGCGTAATAACTTTGCCGAAATTATAAAACCTGAGGCAAGTCCCAAGATAAAAACGAGAAAGTTGGAGAGGTCACTGGTTTTAATGCTTAAGGTTGCGATGCTTTTGACGGTTTCTATGACATAGGTGTAAATCCCCATAATCAGTAGAATAAATGAACCGCTGACACCTGGGAGAAACAGACCTGTAATTCCAAAGATGCCTCCTATAAACATGATTGTATACGAAGGGTTTTCATTTTTTGGAGGAGTAAGACCAAAAGCAAGAAACATCACCAAAAAGCTAAAAATTACGATTGTAATTTCTTTCCAGCTTGGCTTATCTAAAGCCCTGTAAGGTATGATTAATGAGGCAATAATGATTCCGCAGAAGGCGGCATAGATATATTGCGGATGATTATGCAGGAGATAACTAAGGACATTAGCAAATAACAGAATCGAGACACCTGTCCCCGCAATTAACAAGATTGCAAAACGAAAGTTTATTTCTTTTAACAAAGTTTTTAGACTTTTCCACTGTTCCTTTCGCAAAATTATTAATAGCAGGATTTTTGGAACAGTTGCTATTTGATGAAGAAGTAGAACAAACTCATCATAAATTCCCATTGTCAGAGCTAGTGTGGACCCGCTGATTCCCGGAATCAATTCGGCAATACCCATAACGGCTCCTTGTAAGAATGTTTTCATTTATTGGGTTGAGCGATAATTAATATTTCTATATCTGCGAAGCAATATACCAGAAACAATAAGTATTACGCCAAATAATACTGGTTGCCAGTTTTCAAGGCTAGTATCTGGTAGTTGGTTTAGTGTGAAGTTAAATCGAAAAGTCAGTTGAGATTCTCCGTCTGTGGCAGTCAAAGTGTTTGTGCCAGCGATTAAACCGATGTTGCGAACTACCCAATTACCTTTTGTATCTGAGGCAGTAGTATATTCTCTTCCGTTTAGATTAATTTTTATCCCAGAACTCGGTCTGGCAATACCTGAAATCTCTGAAAGGTTATTATAGCTCTGATTTGGAGCTGGATTAGTAATTGCTAATTTGGGTTGCATAAGAACCTGAACCTGCTCTAAGGCTGACGAATTCTTTCCATCTCTGGAATTGAACTCCCCGTATGCCGTTATAGTCGTATTAGTAGAAGAATCGGCAGGAAAGAAGTCGACAGACGATTGATCAGTAATCAGTAAGCTATCCCCTGCTTCTATTGACCAGTTTGCATTTGCTACCGTGGTCTTGAATGTTGACTCGCTATCGGTTGACCTTAACTTACTGGCGACTATGTAATCAGATGTGTCAGTTTCTGTATGTGTATTGGTCCTTGTTCCGTTTATTGTCAAGGTTGGCGCTGATGTAGAGGGAATCGAAGGGATAAGATATTGATAACTGGAGCTTTCTACCCTTTGGCCGTTAACTTCAATAGTGAAATTTATTATTTCACCTGCCTGAAAGTTACTCGTGATTACTCTAACTGAATGGGTATAGCGAGTCTGGCTTTCGTTTATATCACGAATGTCTTTATAAACCGTATTGCTTTCTTGAAGATAAATGGTCCCCGTAGTTTTTGAAGAGGTTGTCCAGTTGACATTGAAGCCACTTTGATCAATATTGCTAACAAAGATATTTGCAGGAGAAGTTGGTTCTGCAAGATCCGTAGATTCCGCCCTGTCTGGTGATGTCAGTATCTGTCTTGATCTTTGATCTAGTGTTGGATTTGGAGCTGTTGTTGGAGTAGTAGTTGGCTGATTAGTTCCTGTTGGAACTGCAGTTTGAGTCGGTGTTGTTGTTGTAGCTTGGGAAATCTCTTTCAGTTCGTTTGCATAGATTATCTGGTTGCCTTTTGCAACTGCGATGCTGCCGGGTTGTTGTTCTGAGGGAAATGTTTTTCCTCCTCTACCTAGTTCGTT
Organism: candidate division WS6 bacterium OLB21; assembly: GCA_001567305.1. GTDB lineage: Bacteria > Patescibacteriota > Dojkabacteria > B142 > OLB20 > OLB21. Next base: position 12,472 of record JYPD01000017.1, read on the forward strand.
GTCAACAGCTACAATAAGTAGTTCTAGTCCTGCTGGGTCTAGAGGTTTACCAGCAGAGTCGCGCATTACCCCCACATCGAAAGTATAAGTACCATTGTCTGCTGTTATAGCTGAAGCAGTTGATGAATTTGATCCTTGTTTAGATATGATATGTGCGTAAACTAATGCGCCGGCTGTCGGGGGATTAACACTGCCGTATTTTGGTAAAGGTATGGTTGGATCCTCCGTTGCAGAAAGGGTTTTAAAGGTAAAGGGTACTGCTCCGTTCTTATAAGCCGTGTCAACAATAACAGGAGTAAAATAATAAACTGTATTTGGTGTTAATCCAGCAAGCTCAAAATAGTGAGTCCTATAATCACCCGTTAGCCCACTTGAAAGGTCTCGTTTGTCAGAAACGACTTTATTCAACTGGTTCTCGACTATCCCGTAATTAATTATTGCAGAAACTGGTTCATCTGTAATGAATGCTATCGTTGCTCCAGAATCTGTGATGTTTGCTACAACAACTTCTTTAGGAGGAAGTGTTTGGTTCGCTCTTGTAAATGGGTTAAAGCCAAGATTAATTGCTACAAGTGTTAATGGAATTGAAAATGTAAGGAATAAGAGAACAGCAAGTGCAAAATAGTTGACCCGATTATTTGATTGACTCTTAATTTTTTGCCATTTCACGAACCTTGTTGCTTAATTCTTTTGTCTAACAACGATTTCAACTAATTAATTTTTCTAATTATTTAATCATAAGAAAATTAATAGCTCACATTTAGTATACGCTAACGAATATACAAGATTAAGTATTTACTCAATTTTTAATGTACTCAAAATTAATCTGTTTAGTTATTATCGGCTAATAATCGATTCGAAACACAACTAATACTTTAAAATATTCTAGTATGGCATCATTGATAATAGGTGTCCCCTAATACTTAAGTTGTATTTATTCGGATTATTTAGATGTTTTGCTCTCTAGCTAAATGGTCGATACTCAGTTAAATTGGTACATGAATTGATAATAATTTTCGTATCGTGAATCGCGGCATCTTGTGGAAGGTATGTGGTGATGGTTGCGTCACTCTTAGGATGTTGAGTTAATGTATTGTATAAATTAATACAACATAAATGTGTATTCACATGAGTTAATGATAGATATAACTTGCACATCAAATTGTGCCTACATATTAAGTTTTTTTGAAAGACTAATAAAAATTGTACAGATGTAAGTTTGTTATTGTTATAATAATACGCAGGGATAGGTTTCGGAATATGATCGGTACATCTAAAATATAGCGACATATGTTCTGGATAGAACTGAGTTTACGCAGTGATTGTTTCTTGTGTAGCCTATAGCTAGATTCTATAAGGCTTTGTTTTTTAAAGCAGCCTTCGTAAATTCTAGAAAGATCGGGTGAGGATTTAGAGGTCTAGATTTGTATTCAGGATGAGCTTGGGTTGCGAAGAAGAACGGATGTTCTTTTTGATCAAGTTCAATCATTTCAAAAAAAAAGTCGTCAGGTGAAGCACCTGATACTATAAATCCTTGATTCTCAAGCCTAGAGCGGTAATCATTGTTAAATTCAAATCTGTGTCTATGTCGCTCTGAGACGATAAGTCTCCTTTTATCCTTCCAGCCATTGTGTTTATTGTATATCATTTCTGCAAGGCTGCCCTTTTTGATTACGCAATCGAATGCTCCTAGCCTCATCGAGACACCCTCTCCTTTTATCGTTTGATATTTGCTGTTAAAAGGAATGCTATGAATAATTGGGTTTTGTGTGGAAGGATCAACTTCTTCTGTATGAGCGTCTTTTAGACCACATACATTTCTTGCATACTCAACTGCTGCAAGTTGCATACCATAGCATAAACCGAGGTAAGGAATTTTATTTGTTCGTGCAAGTTCGATTGCAGATATTTTTCCTTCGACGCCTCTTTTCCCCCAACCTATGGGTACAATAATTCCGTCGGGTTTAAGCTCTGATAACATACCTATACCTCTATTCTCAATCTCCTCTGTATTGATGAATTTTAGATTGAGATCAATTTTGTTATACCAGCAGGCATGTTTTATAGCATGAATCAGCGAGATATAAGAGTCCGGTAGCTCGTAATCGCCTGTAGCAAAGTATTTTCCGGCTATTGCGACAGTAATTTCTTTGTCGAATTTTGATTTGACTCTTTTTACCAGTAGCTGCCAATCACGCAGGTCGGTTCTTTTCTTTTTTGGCTTTAAATTCAATATAGACATCACCTTTTTATGAAACTCCTGATCTCTAAATACTCCGGGAAGCTCGTAAATATTATCTAGGTCTGGGTTGTTGATTATGTTGTCACGATTGACATTACAGTTAATTGCCAATTTGTCTCTTCGTTTACGATCAATTTCTACTTCGCTTCTAACCACAAGAAATTCAGGTTGGATTCCTGCACTGTTAAGGAGTCGAATCGAAAGTTGAGTAGGTTTTGTCTTTGGTTCCCCTAGGTGTTTGGGAACTGGTACATAGCTGAGGTGCACATGTATAACATCTGCAGGATGGTTCAGTTTCATAATCCTGGCAGCTTCGATGTTGAATATATTTTGATATTCACCTACTGTCCCTCCCAGTTCTACGATACAAATGTCGTTTCCTTCACCTGCGTTCTTAATATTTTTTATAATTTCTTCTGGAATGTGCGGAATAGCGTCGACGGTCTTCCCTTCGTATCCCATAGATCGTTCTTTCTGGATGATAGTTTGATAGACCATTCCCATTGTCAGAAAATTTTTGCGCCCCACCTCTATGTCCAAAAATCTTTCATATGTGCCTAGATCCATGTCTGCTTCAAGTCCGTCTTCACATAGAAAAGGATCTCCGTGTTCGATAGGATTGATTGTTCCTGAATCAACATTTAGATATGTTTCGCACTTTAATCACACCTACTTTAAAACCTCTTTTTTGTAATAATATGCCTAGGCTTGATGCGCATACTCCCTTTCCAAGTCCAGACAGTACTCCACCTGAAATAAAAATATACTTCACAGGTTGCTTTTTCATATTAAAGTGAGGGTGTCTAATAAATAATCGGGGCAGATTAATATTTCTTATTCAGTTAAATAGTTTCCTGCAGCCAATGCTTCGATAACGAAAGCAAACTCAGCCTCTCTTCCGTCTTCAAGTTTAGCTATACCTTCAAACATATAGTATGGCTGAAGAAATTGAGTGGATGGAATATTGGCTTCCCAAGAATCTGGTTCAATATATATTATTTTAGTTTTTTCTGGAAGAGCATCGAATCTGGTGACTCTAACACTTTCTGAGCTAGTGAAAGGATTCTTATCTTGAGGTCTTAACCAGTAAAGGTAACCTTGATTTGCCTGTATTCTATTCCATGCCTGTTCTGCTGTAATTGTGACATAAACAGCTCTTTCGCCTATATCAAATTGTCTATGCTTGAACTGAATGATGTCTTCAGTAGGCTTGTCACCTTTCCCCTGGATAAGGAATACAGCAGGTGCCTCGATGTATGATTGTTTCCTTATGTCGGACAAAATTGTTTGAGATGGATTATCGTCATTTTCCTCTGGTTTATAGTTTTCTCGTAGAGATGCAGATTCGATAGTCTTATATAAAGCAATTCGGACATAGCGGGCATCTATAGCTCTTAATACTGGAGACAATTGTCCTTCTACATTTCTGTTCACGAAATCCACCCTTGAGTTTGCCTGATTAAAGTAATTGTCCCCAAGTCCAAGTTGATTCATTAAAGAACCTGCTCTTAACTGATAAAAATTTTTATCAAGTTCAAGATTCTTATTAGGCAGATTGCCTATTGGATCCTTAAGTGTGTCGACATTGTAAATCCAATCCTCAATGACTTTATTGTAGGTAAGTGTGCGTGTATTATTATTTGTCCCCCAAAAGAGAACATTCTCTGAGGTATTTCTAAACGATTCTCCTTCAAAGCCTAATCTGTTAGCTGCATTTATTGCTCTCGGAACGCTTCCAAATGTTTCTGCAGGTCTAAGTAATTTGTAAACATTTGCCACCTGAGGAAAGCTAGGCAGAATGCTGGTTAAGGCATATTCAGCCCTTGTATCAGGAGAAATCGGAATCGCGGTAATTGCTTGTTTGGGTAGCTGTCCGAATAAATTATCGGCAGGCAGATAGCCAGTGCTTGAGACATCGATTCCTGATGGAGGTGTTGTACTTGGTGTTAGGAGCTGTAAGAAGGCATCAAATACAAATACGACTATAACAAATACTATAAAAAAGATAATGAATTTTCTGGCGAGATCTGTGGATTTACTAAGTGATGAAGCCACTAACTTATTAGTATTAATAGGTAGAAATGATCTGAGACAAATTGTATTATATTTATTATGAACAACTTTGAAGAAAGTGACAAGTTCCGAGTACGAGGAACTATCAAAAATCATAAGATCGGCGGTAAAAAGACTGTCAGTTCAAACATTAAGTCAATGTTACTGACAAAACTAATACCTGCTGTTGGGTTATTTCTCTTAGTATTCTTCTCTTTTGCATTATTATCAGACTTTTTAAGAAAGCCAAATATCGACAAATTGAATACTGATTATAAACTGGTAACTTCTATCCCAGTTCTCGAGTATTCTTACGAGAAACAGCTAATCTCTAAACCTTTAGAGATTCGAGATTCAGAAAACCCTATTAATGGAACCATGATTACTAAAACTCAGTATGATGAACTTCTAACAAGGCATCCTGTTGCAATAACGATTAATAATTATCCAGCTGCCAGGAGTCAACATGGATTAACCTACGCTGATGTAGTAGGAGAATTCTTGGCTGAGGGTGGTATAACCCGTTATGTCCCGATCTATTATTCCAATCAAGAAGTCGAAAAAAGTCGGTCCGATAAGAAGTCTTAGGTACTATATGATTATGTTCACATCTGAATATGCAGACGCAATCATATTGCACGAAGGACAAGCCGGCTACGATGATGCCCCTTGGGAAACCTATCGTGAACAAGCTGACGCCAGGGGTGCAATTAGAAAATTTGGAATTAAGAATATTCAAACTGCGGCTACGAGGTATAGAGATCCTGTCAAAGTTCGCACTGCAGGCTCTGTTCACGCTATGTACACTGGGTTTAAGCTAATTAATCCTGAAGTAGAAAGATTAAGTAAAACCAATAAGTGGCAACTAGGTTCATCTAAATTAGAGCCACTTTCTTTCAAATACGAGGATGATTTTGCAGACAGAGGTGATTTTTCAAAATTAACAATAGATTTCATGACTCTCAAGGCAAATGGCAGTAATTTCCAGGCAGAATTTGCATATGATAAACAGTCAAATTCCTACAAACGATATATTGCTGGTAAAGAAGATATTGATCTGCAAAGCGGAATGCAGATATCACCAAAAAATGTCGTAGTTGAATGGCATAATTATGGTGATGCAAACGATGGACATGGCAGGATAATTATCGACATGATCGGTAATGATCGTGTGCAGATATTTCGCGACGGGAAAGTAATCGAAGGTTATTGGCAAAAAGATTGCAGGACTTGCAGAACAAAGTATTTTGACGAAAACGAGAATCCAATCGAACTAAACCGTGGACAAACCTGGATCGCTTTTGCTGTAAAAGTAAAAGATAGATTGGTAAGCAATGTAAATTTACAATACAATGAAGATTGATGAACATGATTAGAGTCAAAACAATTGCATTATCTTTGCTTGCGCTAATATTTCTTAGTGCTTGTACTTCTCCAGATACTGGATCTGTCACCCCTGTACCGACTTCACAACCTGAAAATACCATCCTCATTTGGTGGAACCTATTTGAACCATATGAAAATGTTAAACCATTAATCGATGCCTATACTGCTAGAAATCCTAATGTAACTATTCAATATGATCAAAGAGGTGTTCGAAATGGAGTATCGGGTTATCGGTCAGAATTAGATACAGTTCTTAATGACGGTAATCCTCTTACAACGCCAGATATATTTACGATCCATAACACATGGGGTCGGGCTTATGAAGATAAGATTAGCAAGGCACCAACCACTATTGTTTCGGCAGATACAACAGGGGCTTTTATACCCCTGTTGTACTTTCAGATTTTGCTTATGACGGAGTTCTTGCCTTGCCACTGTATGTTGATGCCTTAGCAATTATTTACAATAAAGATAAGCTTCTTGAAGGTGCTTATACTTTTCCGAGTGATGACTGGCTCGAATTCTCACGAATGGCGACCAATCTTACCAAGTATGACAATTCAAACAGAATGATCAGCGGAGGATTTGCAGCAGCAGAAGGTAATACTCAATTTGCAACAGAGATGCTAAATGTATTCATGATCCAAAATGGGGTCACCATGAGTGATCAAAATGGTGTTGCAGTATTTGCTGATCCTGCAAACAAAGCAAAATCTGAAGAGGCTTTGTCTACCTATAAGAGGTTTGTTAGCGGTAGTACTGTATCTTGGAGTGCATCAATGAAGTTAGATATTGCTTCTTTTCTCGAAAAGAAACTGGCTATGTTTGCAGCTCCAAGTTGGAGGTTAATAGACATTATTAACTATAATCAAGAATACAACTTGGGATTAAACTTTGGAGTGGCACCGCTGCCTCAACTTGGAAGTCTTAGCGATACAGAAACAAAATATTGGGCCAGTTACTGGGGACAAACAGTATCTTCAGATAGCAGAAACTCACAGATCGCCTGGGATTTTATAAATTTCATTTCGCAACCAGAGCAACTGCGCCTTCTTGATCAAACAATCAAAGAAAACGGCAGACCAATCGGAATAATTTATCCACGGCAAAACATGTCCGGTGAGGTACTATCTGACCAAAGATCAACTGAGCTACTTGGTCCTTATGTGCAAGCAATGTCGCGAGCTGTTACTTGGTCAATGAAGGATGGAGATATTATGAAAGATGAGTTTCGCAAAGTTTTGTCAGGTCAGGCAACATTTGAAGCAGCTCAGCAAATACTAAACCAAAATGAATAATCAATACAATAAAATTATCGGTCTGACTCTTGTCGCATTTTTTATGCTTGTTTCGGGTTCACCGGTGTCCGCAGTAACAAAGGGCAACGATGAAGTTTATATCGCATCACCAATAAATAACGCTGTTGTCACTGGTATTACACAGGTTCGATATTTTCTTAAAGAGGCCGATAAAGCAGACATACCCTACCAGATCGATCTTTTCAGTTCTGCTTGTTCAGTTAATGGTCCATATTTTGGGACAATAGCATCGGGTTCAAAAACTGCCAGCGCAAACGGAGCTTACTTTACAGACCTCTGGGATACTGATGGTCCCATACAAAATAGAAGTTCAATTCCAGATGGGTTCTACTGTGTAAGGATATGTGCAACTTTTCGTGAACTTCCCAATAATTTTTATTCACTTTGCGATAAACATACTGTAGCCGTTGGAAATACCAATAGGCCTCCTGTTATTAATTCTCAACCTCCGAATTCATCAATTAAAGTTGGTGAAGACTTTACATATCAAGTTCAGGCAACAGATCCTGATGGCCATAAACTCACATATGTAATAGATAAAGGTGGAGATTTCTTCTTGTACATGAATAGAGATACAGGACGAATATATACAGAAAAAACTATTACGACGGCTGGTTCCTATCCAATTACAATTACTGTATCCGATGGTTTTGGAGGTGTTGTCAAACAGTTTTTTACTCTTAATGTTACCGAACCCGATCTACCGCCTGCAGCAATAAATTTTGTTGTTCCCGGAAAAGATACCGTTATTACTAAAAACAACAATAAGTTATCTTGGAATATTGAAAGGTTTAATCCGACTTCCATTTTGTTATCGTATTCAAAGGACGAAGGTAAAAATTGGGTTCAAATCGCTAATCTTAGTGGTAGCACAACAAGTTATGAATGGAATCTGCAAGGTGTAGAGACGGGTAAGTATTTATTAAGGATAATCGCGACAAACAATGAGGGTAAAACTATTGAAAAGATCAGCGAACTGTTTGATGTAACAATTGCTACTACAGATACAGGAGAAGAAGCGCCACTAATCACAATACTATCTCCTCAAGAAGAAGAAAGGATACAGGCTCAAAAGGCCAATAATTCAGGCTTCAATCAAACCATCTACAAATGCTGAATTGTTGCAAGAAGGCATAGAAGTTCTCCTCGACGAAGAAAAACTTACAGTATGCGATTTCGCCAACGAAAAACTGGAATGTCAACCTGCAGAAGATTTGTCTGATGGTAGACACAAAGTACAGATTCGAGTGACCGATTCAGCCGGAAAGTTTTCTGTTAGAGAATGGTTCTTTTATACAGGCGAGTCAGAACCCGATTCTTTCCCAGACAGTATGCCAGATAGTAATCCAGATTCTTATCCAGTAAATATTTTCTCTTTTCTAGGCGCTGAATTGACGCAGGTTATATTGTTAATCCTTTGTTGTGGCTTGTTATTAATCGTTGTACCTTGGATGTTATATATACTTCTAATTCGCAACAGAAGAAGCTCTTCAGATATTGCTACAGACTATGGATCGGTAACTTATACGGATAATTCACAGCCATTGGTGCCAAATCCCGATATTCCATATTCAGAGACAACAATTGTCATGCCAGACCAGACAACAACTTACGCAACACCAGAAGTGTATGAGCCAAGTATTGGAACACAGACTATAGGTGAGTACGAAGACCCTTTTATTAGTAAACAGGAACCCGTTCAAGAGATGAAGGTTGCTGCCCCAGCAATCTATAACGATGACGAAATCCCCGACTGGCTAAAAAACACAGATAGTGCTAGCGATAGTAAGCCTGTGGTGCCACAGGGTTCATCTTTGGATTATGATAATAAAACTGCTGAAAGTGCCAATCCATACGGAAGTTATGGAATAGCAAGTCAAAACGAGAATCAAGAATAAACCCTCTTATCTTACAGATTGTTAAAGCTGAGAATCGGTTCGTTTCTGTAATTACCGGTAAATGTGTTTGGATCTATATAGATTAATAGATTACCGTCGACTTCAACAGATTCTTCTCGGCCAATTGCCAGGAGGATGTTTCTATCTCCATTCTCAAAATCATCAGATTGTGTTTGTGCAAGAGAATCCATTAAGATACGGATTCTTTCTGGAGTCCATTGTTCGTTAGTATTGATCAGACTGATATTGTAATGATCGAGTTTGTAAGCTTGCCTTGGTTCCTCGATCGATTCGTAGCCTTGTTTAATATTCTCTTGTTCAATAAAGACCGCTTCTCCACCCTGCTCCCAGTTTCTGGAGATAATTGTGAACAACATACCGAAAGCCATAAGAAATCCGAGAGCATCTTCTGGATTAATCCCGTTTCTAAGCATCTTCATTAAGTTGAATAGTGCCATTACTCCATTGAATAGTCCGATCACTCTGTTTGTAAAACCTTCAAGGACACTATTTACTGTTCGATCAGCTAGGCTGCCAATATACGAGCCAAACAATGTTCCGATGAAGCTTCCAACGGCAGCACCTATACCTATACCTATTCCTGCAGTGACAGTTCCTAAAGTTGCAGCTCCAATAAGTGCTCCGGCTGCAGAGGCTCCTGCGACAGCACCGGCTATCCCACCGATACCGCCTGCTGCAAGTGCTGCAGGACCGCCAAAGCCAAGAGCAGTTGCAAGAACTGTCCCTACTACCCCTCCAACTGTTGCTCCAAGAGTTATTGGATTCGTTAACGATAACGGCCCACTGGCAATAAATCTAAATGGCTGTTTGATGATATTGGCGACAGAACCAAGTGCTCCCCTCCAGGTAAAGCCAGTACTTGAAACTCCCTTGGATAATCCTAAGCCGATTCGTTCTAAACTACCTTCGATTCCCCTATTTGCGAATTCCATTGCAACGCTGCTGCCATATCTTGAAAGAAGTGCGTTGGTTCCGGCGTGAATCCCAGAAATGTAGCTGGCTGCTCCGATATAATTTGTAATGACTGTGAAAGTTTGCATGCCACCGCCTCCGGTCAAGGTAAAGTTGTCCTGAAGGTATCTACCTAGGTCGTTATCGTAATCCGATCTTAACAGGCGAATTTGTTCCCCGAGCCATTGACTACTAACTGCTTGATTTAGAAGAGCTCCACTTGGTAAGTGAGCAATCTTGTTCAGAAGACCGCTTGTATTACCCTGCATATACTGAGCTACTCTGTTCCCAACAAAACGATCTATAAGGAATCTGCCACCTGCACCGGCAGCAAAACCAAATCCTGCTGCAAGTAAGGGGTTGCCTCCAAGAACGGTTGCAGCTATTGCTCCAAGTGAAGCAACAGTCGTTCCCGCATCTAAGGCTCGGAAAGCTCTGGTGGCATTAGAATATACATTTCCGCGATTGATAATTCTTTGTTGTGCTTCTGGAGATATCCGATTCTTTCCAAATGCGGAATTATCCCAGTCACCCATTGCATTCTTAAGTCCTCTGGTTGCGTTAGAGGTGCTATAAGCTGCTACACTTCCCACGGCAGTTGCTGCTAGACCGAAAGCCACTCCAGCTGCAATATTTTGAGTAACGAGGCTCATGGCTAGACCTGACATTGCTCCTCTTGGAGCAGCTTTACCTACTGATACGACACCTCTGGCTGTGGCCCGAGCTCCGTTCCAGATTGCTGATCTATTTTTAATAACTAGTTCGACTGGTTTGACAACCGCTTTTGCGCCAGTTGAAATACCAGCTTGTGACCAACGAACTGCTCTTGAGTTTCTAACCGAATCGCCCACCCTAACAATGTTTCTGCCTGTAGCTCTTAATGCTTCTGGGGTGTTATTAATTACCGCGCTTGTTCTGGAAGCTATACTGCGATATGTGTCTGTATTCTTAAAAGTTTCTAATCCAACTTTTATATTTTTGGCAGTATTTGAGTTGATTATACTCTTTCCAACCTGAGAATTTACAAAGCGATTATGAGTAACCTGCCTCACTCCACGATAGAGTTTTTGGCCAGCCTCGCTTAACTGGTTGATTTTGTCTAAGACAAAATCTTTTGCGAACCTAAGAGTTCCTTCAAGCAGGAATTTTTGCAGAGCATGCTTATCTTTCTTGCGTTTTCTTTCTGCAGCCCTTCTAGTTGCAGCAAGTCTAACTTTTGTGTTCTTTCGAAGAGTTCTCTTTGCACTTTTTGATTGCTTCTTTAGCCATTCGGTTTTTTCCTGTACAAAACTACTATTCCTGTATACAAACCCTGCTGCCTTTTGAACTCCGGATTTGCCTTTGCCACCTATATAGCTTCCTCCGGATATTGCGGCTTTTAATACAAAGGCGCCCGCACTCTTAGCCGCTTCTTTCGGAATTTGTCGAACTACCCGCCACGACTCATCCATTATTTTTTTGTTAGCCCTTCTTTGTGGAGTCCATGGAAGCACATCTGGGTCAAGTAGTAGTCCAAGATAGTCTCCTTTACGGAGAGCTCTTTGCATTCTGACAACCTTATTATCGTACTCGGCTTTAATGAATGGATTGACTTTTCCCCCTCTATGTTCGGCACGAAATCTTTCCTTGAAACTCGCAGGTCGTTCAGGTTGGGGCTCAGGTTGAGGTTGTTGGCTTGTAGGTGTCTGTTGCTGACTTTGATTTTGCTGATCTTCTGACTCTTCGTTAAGTTCTGCTTCAATCCTTTCGTCGTCGGCAGTGAAGGAATCGTTCCTTGTTACGGAGTTTGCTTTTCTTAAAGAGCTAAGAACTAGTTTTAAGGTGTTTCCGACAATCATTCTTTATATCCTTTGATGTCATTTTCCATGACCCTAAGTTGAGATTCGATCTCACGGATCTCTGGCTCAAGGTCAAAGAAGTACTTGTATACATTAATATTTTCGTTGTTTCCTGCTGTTGCCATTAGCGAAGTTTCTTTTGAATTTCAATTATTTTATTTGATATTAACTTCCTCTCTTTTTCAAGATCCTCTGCTTCTTTGATTAAAGCCTCAAGTTGTGGTTGTTTGCTCTCATTCAAGTCTTTTTCAAGACCAAGCAACTCTTGCCTTAACTGTAAGAATGCAGGATTATTTACGAAACCTTGTGGATCAAGTTTTTTCATCTCTTCTATTTTGCCTTGAATCTGTTCAATCCTAATAGATGAACCCATGATTATGTTTTTCAGATCACTATGCATCGATACATTCATTCGAATCTTTTTTAAAATTTCTTTCAAGCCTGGCGTTCTGTATTCTAAGTTCACTTGTTAGTGCATCTCTGCGACTGAAAATTTGTCCAAGCATTGCGTAGTTGATAGGTGTGCGAATCTCGTTAAGGTTAACATTGTTAACAGAGTTTATGATGTTCAGAGCTCTGTTTTCTACGCTTGTTGGAATAATATATGAACTCTGACCACCAGAGGCTGATTTATTCTGTCTTCCCTTGTTAATCATTGAGATTAATGCGTTTTCCCATTCTGTGATTTGAATTTCGTCTTGGGCTCCTGTTACACGAAGAATGCCCTTCATTTCTAACTGAGCCTTTCTTTGTTGCCAGGTTGCATAAATCTTTTCTACAACCTGTAGATCAACTGCATTATTTGTTTCGGGTAAATAGATGTAACTGTTAATGCGATTAATTGCCGATAGAACAAGTTTAGGATCTTCGCTAATCATTTGTGCCATTAGAGCGAGTGGGACTTCGGTATTCTCTGGAATTTTTTTACTATCGAATTCACTACTGATCTTTTCTAATATTTCGACCAATTTATCTGCATCACCCGGAGCCATAGGCTTTTTATCCTTAACAGATTTCCAGCTCGAAATCAGATCTGAAAGTTCAGTTGTTGTTAAGGCTACTATGCCAAATCTTTCGTCCTTTTGCATTAAGATACTTCTGACAAATAGTCAATTAATGTAAAGTTTGGGCTCTCAAGGCCACCAGTTACAGCATTGAATATTAGAGTTCTTGCTTCTTGGGTTAAGTCAATATTATATGTCTCTGAAGGCAATGGAATCATTTGCCCTTCTTCAAGCAACAGGTAAAGGTCAATAAGAATGTTGTATTTTTCATCATTTTCCTGATAATCCTTTAAGTCTCGGTAGACAATCTTGTAAAAGTTTTCGGGAATGATTAGTGCATCATGAATATAGAACAATAATAGTTCTTTATAATCATCTTTTAGGGCGACTCTAGTTTCTGGATAAAGGGCTGTGATTGATTCAAGTTCTTCGTCTAATATCTCGTCAATTGATTCTTCTAAATCTTTCAAGCTTTCAGGGAATTTTGAACCTGCCCCGATACTGTTCATTTTATAATACGCAAGTACATTTGTTCTCGCCTCTTTTACAGATTGTCCTCTGGAAAGATATCCGTACACTCTAGCAGCGAAGTAGTTAACAGTTAAAGTGAGTAACATTTCACTAATATCAAGTAGTTCGTTTCTAAGCAGACTGGGAGCATTTTCGAAGATTGTAATATCTGCTAAGTCTTGAATCATTTGTTCTTTCAGGTTAGGTATCTCGGCAATGGTACTTAAGTAGCTGGCGATTTTATGATAAGAATCCTCTAGTTGGATTGATGCGGCAACATCTAAGTTGCCCATTTCATCGACGATAAAAATATCTGGGAGCTGTATATTTATGGCAGTGGGAAGAATCTTGAGATCTTCATCTTTTGTAGGAATTAAATCAAGAATTCTTAGTTCCGTATTTGTAGGGACTCTTACCAGTTGGTAGTCTGCATACTGCTTCTTTGCTTCGATAAAACGAAGTAGATAGAGGTCGTGCATACTGTCAATAAATTTCTCGCTAAGTCCTCCATCTGTTGGGGTTGCATCTTCAACTTCGAGCAGGTTCATCAATTGTTTAACAAGTTCAACGAATCTAGTCATTGCCTTGGATACTTCTTCAGTTACTTGTTCAAATTTGATGGTTTGACTTTCTTCTTTACTAAAAAGAAATATGTAATCAAGTATCTGCGGTCCAAGATTTGCAACGAAAAAATTCTCCAATTCAAAAATGGATTTATTAATCTTAAGTATTTCTTCTGAGTTATTAATTGTAGATGTCATTGGTTATTAGCCAGGATTACCAAAGACATTCAGCTTTCTTCCGAGTCCGGTTACAGCACCGGCAGTGATTTTGCTGACTCATTGGTTCTTCTAAACATAGTTTCGAAGAATACATTACCTTTGGCTACACCTAGATTATCTTTAATTAAATCTGGAATTGAAGGCAAGTACAGAAATATTCCGAATACAGTAATTGTTTTGAATAATCCTCCACCAACCGCTGCATCAGAATAGCCAAGAAGTGGTGGCTGCCAGACTGCGTTTCCGGCACCGCTAAATTCTTGGTCGAAGGATACTGATAGAACGATTAAGAATAGCAAAATTGCATAAATGGCAATAAAAACTAGCGCTGATGCAAGAAGCATTTTGAAATAGTTTGAGATTACAGGACTTATTGGCCCGCCACCACTAGGTATTGCGGCAGTTAAGAAAACAAACGGAGAAAATATCGGAAATGTGGTGAGAATAATATAGTTGTTTAGCAAGGCAAGCATTAGTTTAAACGCTGCTCCAAGGGCTGTTATTGCGATTAAAAGACTCACAAGAATATTTGTAGGGTTACCTTCTCCACCTGCTGGAACGAGAAGTCGAATGCTTTCAGCTATCCATGACATATTTGTTTCTGGCAAGTCTGGAATAAGTCTATTAACACCACAACTGTCGGCATTACTACCAACGCATGTATTCCATTGTGTCGCTTCCCACACACCCCAGATACTGGTTTTGGGGTCGTCTGGCTGTAATTCACTTTTCTGGTTTTGGTCAAAATACTCAAAACCAGGTGAACCTTCGGCACCTACCATTACACTAAAAGTAAAATTGGTCCCTACCGTAATAATATCTATGAAAATTGCAGACAGTGGATAACTAAAGGTTACTAAAGCTAAAGAAACTAATATTGATGGTAGAGAGTTAGCAATTGTAACCATAGTCTGTCCACCTAGTTGCTGTCTAAACAGGATTAGGAAAGCAACAATAATTAGAATTATTATGAAGAATGAATAAGCAATATTTCTGGCCCAGGTCCAGAAACCAAGGATAGGTCGCATGAGTTCGAATCCAATACCAGGTGAATAGGTTGTATCTTGGGCTTGAACAAGAATTGAATCATAGCCGGCAATCATGTTGACTTGATCTTGTGCCCAGATGATTGCACTTGAAGGTCTACTTTCATACATTGAAGCGATGATTCCAGTGACATTACCCATTGCCGATGCTGTTGCTCCTTCGTTTTGACAGATAAAGTTGCCATCTGCGTCTGTACAATCGATCTGAACTTTTAGAGCAGTTAATGTTCCATAGAGCGCATTTGGTCTAAGGCTAGTTGCTCCGGCCCAGTTATCGTATGCAGTCGCAGCCTCGACTCTATATGCATTAGTGAAAAGAAAGACAACAGTTAACAGAGAGATTAGAAACCATGCAGGATTAACCTTTCTGAATCCTTTTAATGGTTTAAGCAATGAATGAGCAAGTTTATGCATACGCACGCAGATAAAATCTGAATACAATCAGTATAGAAAGAATAATTAGCGATGGCAACTATTTGGAGTCGACGAATTGGTTTAATCTCTCTGGTAATTCGAAACTTGGATTAGCTTTTTTTATTGTCAGCATAATGTTAATGTCATCAACAAACATAGCCGCTATCTCTGCCATAGCTTCTGCTGGCAGATTGTCGAACAGAGTATCGATTAAATCTTGGTTAATTTTTCTAATTTTTTGCTCTACTCGATCACGATACTGTGGATGCTTAATGTTACATTCGAAAATATAGGTATAGAGCCTTTCAAGATTTTCTACCTGTTTGCTTCTGTCATCTGTATCTTCACACAAACTATCAATAAATTGAGATTCTTCTTCTAGGTTATTTTTCTTCAATATATTGAAAAAAGTTCGTCAACTTGAATCTTTTCTAAGGCTTCACGATAAGTTCGTTTCATATCAACAAGCCTGAGTTCGTTGAAACCCAAGTGTTTAATCATTAATTCTTCTATTCTAGGATCGAATATTAGTAACATAATTACATATCAGTATTCATTTTCATAAAAGCTCTAGAATAATCAAAAACGGCCGAACTGACTTCTTGTGTCATGTTAGGTTTATATTTGTATAGCTTTTCGAACTTCTCCATAACATCTTCCCACATTTTCTCGATGTTTTTTGTATAAGCAGCTAACATGTTGAGAGTATCAGTTGGTAAAGTTTGACCATTTCTGCATTGCTCAAAAGTATTACGCATCCCTTCGAGTTTTTGAGCTGTTTCTTCTGCAATTCCGTTTCGACCTTTCCAACCGTCTCGGGAGCGATCAAGATATTTTGACATAAACCAATCCCAAAGTACTACAGAGATGAACACATTTGGACTAAGTAGAGATAGTGACAATAAAGGCGGATAAACTGTTAGTCCTAAAGCAACACCGCTATAAACACCCCAGCGTATAACCTTGTTTACTTTTGTAATAAATGCCCAGAATTTCGCCCTCTTTCTAGTGACTTCTGCAAGTTCTGTTGTCTGCATCAGCTTTTGAAGATATTCGAAATAAATTCCTAATCCTCTATTTTTATTATCTATATCGTCCCTTATTGCAATCGGGACTTTCCCGACTAATTTCTCTGTTCTTTCGGTGGTAAATGTAGTTAATGGTTTGCCAGTAGCGGTATCATATTCCATATGACCAAACAGAAAATTGTTTCTATCTTCAGTGGCAGCATCTACAGGTGCGAGTGGAGTAATAAACCCTTGAGGAGTCTGCTTCATGATTTTTACATCTTGGTCATACTCAACAAAATTCACCATACTTAAGTGTCTTCTCTGTTTATCAGAAAATTCAATGCGAAGGATTCTAGTAGGGTCATCAGGATGTTTAATTAGTACATATCCTCTTGCCTGAAGACTTTCGATATCTTGGTCTGTCATTTTTAGTGCGGCCTTGTTGTCAATAGGAGTCCCTATTGTTGTCGGAGGTGTTTTGCTATAGTCATATTCTTGCGTCTCCATCAGACTGAATGATTCTGGATACATTCCGGCTATTGATTTTGTTTCTTGGTTGTTTGTCGACGAGTTGTCTTTAAAGCCAAGTGGAACAGTAAATACACTCGTAGCTAGAGCCTTCTCTGCTTTTACTGCTTTTTGTCCGTATACGCCAAATTCGATTACTTTTGCTGCCTTGGCACTGTAAAAGTACTTGACGAATTCTTTTATAAGGTCGATTTCGTATAATTCGGTAGATTCTCCTATCTTCACACGCACATGTGGCCAGTCTGTTAATTTGTCTGGATCATCAAGATCGGCTTCGGCTTGATCTACAGCGTTGATTAGATCCTCGATCGTGTAATGCCTTATTACTGTGCCTAGTGGAACTGCTGTTCCAACTTTTGCTTTGTTGAATTCAGCTAAATCGGCCGTCATCATTGCATTAGCAATCTTTTCAAATTGTTCTTTTAAGTCATATTCTATTCCATAAAATTTTTTTTCTTCATTCGCTCATTTCTTTTCGGGTTATCCTTCTCTACCTTTGGAACAAGAGCAACGATAAGTTCTTTAAGGTTATCTGACATTTGCCCCTTGCGCAGAAAAAGTTCGTGACCTTCAGTAATAAGGTCGTCCATATCTCTGCCCATTATGGAGTCATTAGCAAGCCAATTTTCTCTTAAATCACTTGGCGGGAGATTCATGGACTTTGAAAAGACCCGATTAAATCTATGTTCATCTGGTTCTCTGAAGTCTCGTAATGAATTCTCGTAGCTTGAGCTTCTTGCTTAAAACCTCCTATTGATTCGAGTATTAATACTACCTGACTTGATTCTTTTCCTAGTTCTCCAATAATTGATGCCGAATGTTGTGCAACTGTATCAGCTATTCTGGCAGAGGTAAGTCTTTCCATGTAAGTTTTATCGACTGCGTCGATTTTTTTAATATATTTCTCTCTGATTACACTAAATGGCCATAGCGTAGACAGCTGCCCACCTAGTCCTTTGCCTATTGGATCGGCCCCGAAGGCGTCGTGGAAACCGAAGGTTCCTGCAATTCTTGATCCCCATTTTTTGCCAGCTACCTTTTGAAATCCTCGCACAACATATGCCCCAAAGGCTTCATTCATTTTCATAGAACTGGCAAATGGAGTGAAGTATCCAAAAGGTCTGGTGTCTTCTGCTATTGTTGCTCGGTTGCCAAAAAAACGAGTACCATAAACCAACCTCACCTCTGCTCCCTTTCACCGCGGCCGGGTTATATTTTCGATTAGTCATAAACTTCTTCTGAAGTCCAGAGTACATACTACCTTTATTGAAGGATATGCCATTGATATCAAGATAATTAGACTGATCGCCAATTAGAAGCTCTGTTTCAATAGCAATCAACTCTTGTTTTTGTTCTTCTGTAAGTGATGCAAAGTTGGGAATACTTGTTAGCCTGTTAAGAATAATTGCCTGAATGTTAGCTGTAGAGTATTTGCCATTTTCTTGTTTGGTTTGTTCTTGTGCGAATAGATTAGGAAATAATTCTGCAGTAAGTGATGCTAAAGGACCTTCACCTAGAAATCTTTGCAACTGCACAAAAGTCATATCTTTTTTTCGTGAAAGCAGATATGTAAAGATCTCAAGGTTCGGCTTAAATACTTCAGTTCTGAATTTATCGTCATTTAGTGCTTTTGCGGCAGCTTCGTTGTATGCATTAATAAGTGTAATTATTACCATCTCTTGTTCGCTTATTCCCTCTTGACCTATCTTTTCTGGATTAATTCCAATTTGGGCAGCATTGATCGGTTTTATTTCAACTCCTGATGCAGAAGATAGCATCGTTGCTGCAAGCTCTTCGGACAAAGGCGGCCTAGATATTTCTTTATAGTAATTCAGTAGCTTTCCTGCCCTGGTTTCTTTAGCTACAAGTGATTTAACATAATTTGCAAGCTGCTCGTCTTGAAATCCCTCTTCGCTAAGTTTGGCGTTTATTGATTCGGCATCCAGTCCAGATTCAAAATACGATTCTGTGATTAATTGTATCGCTTGCGATCTGTTGTTGATTGAAACATCTAACTTGTCTAATTCTTTTGAGATGATCGTTTGTATTCGAAGCTGTTTTGCCTGTTTCTCTTGGTATCTGATTGCGGCATTTTCGAGATGCAGCATTTCGTGAGGCAATGTGTCTCTGGTAGCAATCACCGTTCCTTTAATTGTCAATCCGTCAATTCCAAGCTCTGCTGCTCTAGCTTCATCTATTTGTCCCGAAGAAGTAAGAGAAGCCAGCCGTTGGATTGTCTCTTGGTCGGTGATAATAATTGGACCGCTTCCGCCTATATGAAGCTCAAAGTTGGCACCGAAGAGTCTACTTGCTTCTGCCAAAGCCTGATTATCTGTAATTAGATCAGCAAGAATAAAATCTTTGAGTCTTTGATCTGCAAATTCTTGTGCTTCATCAGAAAGGACTGGTTCTTGCCCGAGCACTGCAAATAGATCGTTTTCGTAAATTCCTTCGTCGTTTTTTTGTAAGAGTCTGGTTGCAGTATCTTCTGAATTCATAGCCTGCATAGCGGCAGCATAGTAGATTCTTGCGTATTCTTTGTTCTTTCGATCTTTGGCAATAAGAAGTTCGGCCATGGCTCTCATTTCAAAGCCGATGCGTCTGTAAACAGGACTCTCATTAGCTGTGTCTTCTGCACTGGATACTTCATTTAAATAGGTATCAACAATTGTGTCGATTTCGTCGTTTGGAAAGAATTGTTTATATGTTTCTGCAATTTTTGTTTTAATTGCCTGTTCGCTTGACATTTGTTCGGTCTGCTCCGGATCCTGTCCGGGAATGAAACCTCCACCGATCTCAACGAAACTTGCTGGGTCATAAGACCCTGCTAGAGCAAGGTGATCAAATATTTGTTCGTTTGCTTCTTCGATTTTTGCTTTCCATGACTTAAATCCCTCGTGCAGTTCAGGGTATTCACCTAGATATGCTTCTGCAGAACTAATTGCTTGTTTTGTAATATTTCCTTCTTGGGGACTAAATGGCTCGGGTTTTCTACTTCTGACTTGTTCTCGTATCTGCTCTCGTCTTTTTTTTTAGTGAAGATACAATCTCGCCTGGAGACTGAGTTTAGGAGTATCTTCTGGAGTTTGACCATTGTCTTCAACTTGCTCAACTAATTCAGAATCTGGTTGATCTATCTGTTCTTCTGTATCCGCTTCTGCAAAGTCGCCAACTTTTGCGATTATCTCTTCTTTAGAAAAGCCCGCACTTTTTAATAATTTTATCTTTCTTTCGCGACTAAGATTTTTGCCTGCAAAAAAGATGGCTAGGGCTACAAGTCTTTTCTTGATTGGGTGTAGTAAGATTGCAATAAGTCCTGGGTCAGTGCTTTTGCCATGTGCCTTTATAAGTTCAGCTTCTATACCAGATGCTTTAGCAAGGGCCCCATTAACTTTTATTTTTTGATTTTTTGTAAGTTCGGCTTCTTGAAAACCAAGCTCATCAATTTGCCTTTGATAATCAGCTGGATCGACTTCAGTTCCTGAACCAGGGAAGTCAATAATGTTTTCTAGTGCGTTGGCTACAATTTCTTCTTCTGCCTGTATAGCCTTCAAAACGGCATCACTCTCTAACTTAGCTTTTTGTATTTCGCTGTCGGCATATCTTTGTAATTCTTGAGTAGTTGCAGATGTGTCTTTGGTAGGTTTGAGATTTGGTTTAGGCTTTCTTGTTTCGGCAATAAGTTGTTCGAGCTTCTTCTTTTGTGCTTCAGCTAAAGCTCTCTCTCGATTTGTTTGTTCGTCGTCTGCTGCAACACTTGCCGGAAGAGGTTCATCTCTTTTTTCTTCTGGCTTTGCAAAGTCAGGAGCGATCACTATGCTTTCTGGCTTTGGTGTTTCCGGATTTTTTGGTGCAGTCATTGATTGTGCAAATCTTTGTAGATTATAACATTTATTGTCTTGATTGGAATGAAAGACAAAGCTTGATTATTTGTGTTTTTTTTTGTGCTGTGCAAAACTGAAAATTAATATTTGTAATCAAAAGAGCTATGGCAACAACAAATGATAATCAATTTAATCCAATGTCACCACAAAACCCAGCGACACCATTAACAGGTCAACCTAGTAATACTGTTGTTCCAACTACTCCAGCTCCAGCACAATCACCTGTAGATCAAAGTATGCCAAATAGTAATCCGCCATTAATAACTGATACTCCTGTAAAAGCTGTAATAGAAGATGAACCGGTAGCGCCTGTAAGTTCAGGAGTGATTGAGACACCTGGACCAGATTTTGATCAGCCTATGCAGGCTGGTGTTAATACACCTGCTGTATCTTTACCAGTAGATGTTTCTGCCGCGGTTCCGGTAACACCTGAACCTGTTGTTAATGAACTTCCAACAAATGATATGCAGATGCCATCCTCTCTTACGGGTTCGTCCGTAGAAGAATTGGCTTTATCTGTTGAACCAGCTATACCTGCAGATACTTCTACTGCAATGCCAGTCGAAACAAAAATTGAACCAGTTTTGCCCATTGAACCAGCTATGTCTGCAGATACTGCTGCTATGCCTATGGATACTGCTATGCCGACAAATACTGTAATGACCGCGGAATCTAGTATGCCAACTGAATCAGTCCAGTCAGCAAGTGTGTTTACAACGGCTACAACTCCTGTCGATCCAATTCAGACTCCACCAGCAACACCGGCTGTTTCTGATACCAGCTCTCAACCTGATTCACCAATTTTAAGCCAAGATTTCGATTTCTTAACCCAAGAGACTCCAGCAGTTTCTCCAGTTGTACCAACTACAGAAATGCCACAAGCATCTGTAATGCAACAGGAGCAAGAAATGCAACAACCACCAGCAATGGAACAGCCTGTGACGACATTTGAAGCTCCGACACTGGGATCAGAAGCGTTGCTTGCCAGAGAGGGCCTTCCACAAGTCGAATCTCCTATGGGTAATATGCCAGAAGCACCACAAATGGTTCAAGAAATGGCTTCACCTGTTGAAAATAAAAACTTAAATATTGTAGATAGTTTGCCCCCAATTCCTGATCCAGCTCCAGTACCAACACCTTCAGGTAATAAAAATCTGGTACTAATTATTGGATTGGTGCTTGTTGTTGGTATAATTCTCTTTCTGGCAGGTGTTTTACTTGCCTCCGGAGGAAGCCTCCCCTTTTGATTAAAAACTAATACAACATGTTCATTGATAAAGTCCGTGTCGATTTTAAAGCTGGTAATGGCGGCAATGGTGCTGTCACATTCGGTCGTGATAAAAAACCCTCAGGTGGAAACGGAGGAAGTGGTGGAGATGTTTATCTACTTGGGGAAAATCAGCTGCTTGATTTAAGTAAATTTGATAAAGATAAACTTTATAGTGCAGGTGATGGACTGCCCGGAGGAGCAGAAAGAAGCTATGGAAAAAACGGCAAGGATTTGATCGTTAAGGTTCCGTTAGTAACAGAAGTTTTTGACCTGGACGGAAATCTTCTCGGCAAAGTACAAGAAAATGGTCAGTTGCTTAAATTGTGTAAAGGAGGAATAGGCGGACTTGGCAATTTCGTTTTTCGCCGAGGCCAACGCAAGACACTGCGCATGAGCACTTCAGGAAAGAAAGGAGAAGATCTTAAAGCTTTCTTAAGTCTACAAATAATATCTGATATTATACTGATAGGCTTACCAAACGCTGGTAAAACAAGCATCTTAAATATTCTCACTCAATCACAAGCTAAAGTTGCAGATTACCCATTTACAACTCTGCAACCTAATTTTGGAGTTGTGCGTAAGCTACTTATGCTTGATCTTCCGGGTCTAATTGAGGGAAGTGCCGAAGGTAAGGGGCTTGGCAGGAAGTATACTAAGCATATCAATAACGCTAAAGTATTGATGCATTGTATTAGTCTTACTTCAGAAGATGTCTTGCAGGACTATAAAAAAATATCTAAAGAAGTTCTTAAAATTAATCCGGAATTGAATAAAAAAACAGAATTAATAGTGCTAACAAAAGCAGACGAAGTCAGTGCAGACGATATTCAGAGAGCATTAAATTCATTGAAATCTTTAAAAAAGGAAATTGTCATTACCAGTATTATTGATGATAATTCCATACAACAACTAGCAGATAAGCTAGAATTTCTGACTGCAAAAACTTCATAAGCAAAAAAATATGAAACTTTATACAAAAACAGGAGATAAAGGCACGAGTGGACTGTTTGGAGGAGAAAGGCTACCCAAGTCCCATCCGTTATTTGATTTGATAGGAACTATTGATGAACTCAATGCACATCTGGGAGAAATTTTATTACTAGTTAAGGATTATCAGGATATTAAGGAAGTTCTGCTAAGGGTGCAAGCAGACCTTTTTGTTTTAGGTTCCATGGTTGCCACTCCCAAAGAATCAAAATACTATGACAAGATTCCTCAACTGAAAAAATCTAAAGTCCAGGAGCTTGAAAAAGAAATTGATAATTGGGTTGAAAATACTCCTGAGCTAAAGAACTTTATTCTCCCCGGTGGATCAAAAGTGTCAGCAAAATTATTTATTGCTCGGTCGGTTTGTCGAAGGGCAGAACGACTAGTTTATGCAGATAAAATCGACTCGCTGTCTAATCCTGAAGTCATAAGTTCTTATCTCAATCGTTTGTCTGACTGGCTATTCGCCCTTGCTCGCTATACCAATAAGCTTAGTGATTGCGACGAGATAATCTGGAAATCCTAGTTAATAATCTTCTCATCTTCCTGGTAATGAGTTATGCTGTATGTATAGCAATCTAATCCTGTGAAAAACCAAGATAAAAATACAGCACTTCAAGATTTACCAATTATCATACCAGAGCAGTTTTTTCTGGGGTTAGTAATTGGGATGGTAGTTGCTTCACTTTTTGTAAGTGTTCTCATATTCAACTCTTTGCAACAGCTAAATGAATATAGCTATAAAACATTATTGCTCTTGCAAGAAGAAAATACTCAAGATAAATAAACTTATGAAAAAGAAAATATCTGTTTATAACCCTATCCTTCATACAAGAAGCATTTTATTTGGAATTATTGCAGGTTTTACATTAACTGCAGTTATGGTTAGTGTTCAATCTTTTGTTGGTTTTCAGGATCTGCACAGCAGTTTCTCGCTCAAAGCAAATGTCCTTGATAGTCTTCAAAGATACTTTGACCAACCGGTTGATAAGCTCGATTCCAATTCCAATTATCCAAGCCTAGAAGATATTCTTGCAGTCGATACCTCGGGTTGGACAGTATTTAAAGACGAACAGTATCAGATAACTTTCAGACACCCTGAAAAATGGAATGTTTCGGTTTCGGGTACAAAAGAATGTGCTTCCGGACAAACTGACGATTGCTATACGATCGTGCTTGCAGAAAACGGAAGTAATACGGCAGTTGTAGTATCAACAAGTTCAAACTATATCCCCTTGCAACAGGTAATCAGAAGGCCCATCGTAGGCTACTTGTCTGGCAACGAAGTGGTACTTAGTCAGTATTATCCTGCCACATGTTCTTTTGATGCCATGGGTAAAGAGATGTGCGTGATTGCAGATAATGCAGTTGTCCAATTTACAACATCAGCTACAGCAGATGCAGATTATTTTGTTTATATCACTGGCAAGGTAAACAGCATTTCAGCAGCTATTATTAATTCCTTGCGAATGAATAATTAATGCCCCAATCAAAGTCAAATCTCTACTCTCCTTCAGCAGTTGCTGTTATAGGAGCGTCAAGAGATAACGAAAAAAATTGGTACTGTCATTCTTCAAAATATCATCAACTCTGGGTATAAGGGGAGATTGTTTCCGGTAAATCCAAATGCAAATAAGATTCTTGGACTAAGGAGTTATAAAAGCGTTCTAGATATTTCAGAAAAAGTTGATCTGGCCATAATTGCTATTCCTGCAAGATTTGTACTTGAGGCAGTTAATGATTGCGGCATGAAAGGTGTAAAACATGCTGTGATTATTAGCGCCGGATTTGCCGAAATTGGAGATGCTGGGTTTGCTCTCGAAGAAGAAGTTAAGCAAGCAGCTAATAGATTCGGTATTAAGGTGACGGGACCTAATTGTCTAGGATTTATAAACACTCATTTACCGATCGATGCTACATTCACCCAAACTCCAGCCAAAAAAGGTAGCATTGCCTATGTTTCGCAATCTGGTGCAATGGGAACGGCATTTTTAGATTGGTCTGCCAGAAACGGAATCGGGCTTGGCTACTTTGTCTCTATCGGTAATAAGATAAGTATCAACGAGAATACGCTACTCGAAGAATTTTCCAATGATAGTAATGTCAGTACGATTTTAATGTACCTCGAAGATTTTCGAGATGGAAGAGAATTTATCCGACAAGCCAACAAGCTAAAAGGTATTAAGCCAATTATTATCCTTAAGCCCGGAATAAGCGAAGGTGCGAAGAAAGCCATGGCCTCGCATACAGGATCAATAGCCGGTGATGACTTAATTATTGATCAAGCACTAAATGATTCTGGATGTATTAGAGTCAAGACAATTGAAAGTCTTTTTAATATTACTAAGCTTATATCCTGGCAGCCACTGCCATCTGGTAAGAATACTGCAGTAATAACAAATGCAGGTGGTGTTGGGATTCAGACTGTTGATGATTTGGTAAATAACGGACTAAATGTTGTCCCCTTCTCAACTGCTTTGCAGAAGAAACTAGAAAGGATCCTTCCAGAAGAAGCGAGCACGCAAAACCCTGTTGATTTACTTGGTGATGCATTAGCAGAAAGATATAGAAGTGTTCTAGAGATTGTAGCTAAAGATAAAGAAATTGATAATATTGTCGTAGTTCTGACTCCTCAACGAGTTACGGAGTCCCTCTTGACGGCTAAATATATCAACGAGATTGCCGATAAAAATAAAAAGACTGTAGTTGCCACATTTCTAGGAGGAGAAAGCATCAAAGAAGCAGTTGATTTTCTAAATAAGGCTGAGATACCCCATTTTGCTTTTCCCAACGATGCCGCTGAGGCTTTAGGCAAAGTTTACAATTGGACAAAACATAAGAAAATCGACAAAGTAAATATCAAAAAAAAATAATTTAACAAAAATTAATCCAAACTTAGTTAGCGAAGATCCTCAAGGAATGATTCCTCTGTCTGTAAGTCAGCAATTATTTAAGGATTATGGAATTCCGATTTTAGAAAGTCGTTTTTATAATTCTAAAAAGGAATTGCTCTTGGACTCTAAAAATTTGCCTTATCCGTTGGTAGTTAAACTATCACATGCGGCGCTTATCCATAAAACAGAGCTAAAAGCTGTTAGATTGAATATAAAAAATGATTACGAACTTGAAGCGCAAGTTAGACAGTTACAAGGTATTATTGACTCTAATCGACTAGATGGAACGCTCTATGAAGTTCAACCTTTTATTGCCGATAAATTAGAAGTGATAATTGGAGTAAAAAATGATGGCGGGATTACTAAGACAATAAAGGGAAAGAAATACCTTAAAGGACATGGATTCGGCCACATACTTCTTTTTGGAGCAGGTGGAATTTATGCGGAACTATATAAGGATGCAGCTCTCAGAATCTTACCTATCAATAGAAAAATTGCTAAAGATTTAATTACATCTACAAAAATCGGTAGGATCATTGAAGGTTATAGAGGTAAGAAATACGACATAGATACAACAATAGAGATACTGCTTTCGCTGTCTAAGCTTGTAAAAGAAAACTCGAATATTCAACAACTCGACATCAATCCTCTTTTTATTAGTCCTGATGGAATTTATGCGGCTGATATAAAAATTTTTTGTTTAGGCAACTTATTTAGTTGCTTTTTAATACATGAAGAATTTCCCCAATTTTTGGTTTGCGGTTATACATAATTGCACCGAGTTTGAATAGTTTTTCTGCAAGTACTCCGGCAATCAGCACATATATAATATTGATCGTGACTCCTACTAGAATTTCCAAAGCGGATAGTTCACTGATCGAATTTCTAAGTACAAACATCATGGCTGATGTAAACGGAAAGTAGCTTGCGATTTGTGCGACAACTCCATTCGGATCACTAATTAAGATGGTAATAAAGTAGATTGGAAGTACGGAAAGAATTACGAATATTGATGACAAACTCTGGCTGTCTTTGTAGCTTGTCCCGACTCCTCCGACTCCTGTCATGACAGCGGCAAAGAAGAGAAACCCTAGAAGAATAAAGACAAGATTGATAGGAACTGTTTGCCAAGGAAGTGAACTTATGCTGATAGCTGAACTGATTGATTCTGAATTTCCGATTGCTAAGAATAAGATACTAAGTGATGCCCAGAGTGCTAGTTGAGTAAATACTGCTCCGCTAAGTCCAAGCAACTTACCGAAAATAAGCGATCTTGCACTGACAATTGAAAGAAGGTTTTCAATCATTCTATTCTCTTTTTCTTCGGCGACGCTCTGTAGCATGTATTGTCCGGATATAAAGACACTCAGAAAGAAGATCAGCATAGAAAATCCAGGTATGATTAGCCTTTCAAGACCGATGTTATCTTGGACTCCATTATCTCTAACGACAATTGTTTCGGGTTCAAAGTTTTGCGTTAGCAAAGAGATGAGTTGTGGATCGTTGACTGTTATTAAGGCACTTTGATTAATTAAACTGCTGCCATAGGTTGAATAGCCTAGTGTTTGAAACAGTTCATCGTTGTTGGTAAATATTTTGTAGCTATTTGTTTCTAGAATATTATCTGGAAAATACAGTACTATATCAGTTTCATTTTTCTGCAGTCTATCAAGTGCTGCATCTAGATTTTGTTCGGAATCTAGTATTTCGTTATAAAGATTCTCATTTATGATAGTTGCTTCGTCGACAACTGTTATTTGGTTAATCTCTTCGTTAAGCTCTTCGAGTTTTTTTTGATCCCTCAATGCTACTTATGGTCGAAATAACCATTAGTAGCCCGATGAGTACCGGCGTAAATAGAGTCGCGAACCAGAAAGCTTTGCGCTTAATGGTTTTTAAATACTCATATTTTGCAACGACAAAAAGCTTATTCATTGCTATTTGTGAGAGAAATAAATACTTCGTTAAGACTTGGATAATCAAGTGAATAGTTTATTATTTCTAGGTTATTGTCGATTAGATACTTTAAGATTGTGGTCGGTTTTACTCCTTTAACCGGAATAAGTTCGGCAGTCCTGTTGGTTTGAGTAGATTTGAATAATTTGGGATTCTTAGGTAGTTCTCCAATAAAACTGAGGTGCATATTCTCGCTACCTTGAGATTTACGCACTTCTTTGGTTGAACCATAGGCTTTGCTTTTTCCTTTATCAATAATTACTAATCTGTCAGTTAATTTTTGTGCTTCATCGATAACATGAGTGCTATAAAGAATTGTTGTTCCCTGTTGGCGCAGTTCTCGAAACAGGTCAATAAATAATTGTCTGTTGATCGGGTCAAGTCCTTTGAAAGGCTCGTCAAGTATTAACAGCTGAGGGCTGTGTTGAAGTGCCAGTCCGAGCTGAACCTTTTGTTGCATTCCAGAACTTAGCTGCGATATTTGTTTATCTTTATGTTCTATGAGTCCAACCCTTTCTAGATAATTAAGTGCATTATCTTTCGTTTCTTTTTGAGGGATACCTCGTAAGCTGCCAAAATACATAAACAATTCCATAACACCGACCCGTGTATATATTCCCCGCTCTTCTGGAAGGTAACCAATGTTTTTGCTAAGTTCAAAATTATACTTTTGCCCATAGATAAGCATTTCACCTTTGTCTGGTTGGTAAATGCTAAGAAGACAGCGAATAGTAGTTGTTTTACCAGAGCCGTTAGTACCTAGAAATGCGAATATCTCTCCCTTACCGACTTCAAAGCTAAGATCAGAAACAGCTTTTTGTTTGCCAAAGGATTTCGAGAAATTTGAGATTTCAATAATGCTGTTCATCTTAGTTTATCGAAACATTTTTAAGGATTCATTGATTTCGTAGTTTTTAACTTCATCTTTTAGAGAAGTCTGATAGGCAGAACGATAACTGAGTTTGTCTAGGTAGCTGGTTGATGCTTCGTTTTGGAATAAAATACCTGTAGCAACACCATCTTCACTGATTTCAGAGATTGAATATGCATAATCCCGATCGTTCTTGTAATCTGGTTTAGTTTCAATATCATAGACTCTTTCAGAAAGCCAAATATGGTCTTGAAAATGATTGTAGGTTGGACAATGTTGCAGAATATCAACATAAGAAAATCCATTATGGCGGATGCCTGCCTGCAGTAGTTTTACAAGCTGTTGCAGATTGCCGGTGAATCCTCTGGCAACAAAATCAGCACCCAGACTGAGTGCCAGTTTAATAGGATTAAGTCTTTTTTCAACAACTCCATGTGGAGCTGAATTCATTTTCTGTCCTTCCCAAGTTGTTGGAGTTGCTTGACCTGTGGTTAATCCAAAATCGCAGTTGTTGTGAACAATAAATGTAACATTGTAGTTACTTCGGATAGCATGAACAAAGTGTTGCATACCTTCGTCGAAAGTGCCTCCATCACCTGCTATTGCAATTACTGGAAGTCCTTTGTTTGCCAAGTGGATACCGCTTGCCGTTGGAATCACCCTGCCATGAAGACCTTTAAAAGCATAGGCATTAATCTTATCTGCCATATTGCCATTACATCCAATATCAAAACAAAGGCAAATATCTTTTGGTCCAAATCCCTCGGCAACTAAAGCCTGTTTTAGAGCGCTCCAGATAGCAAAGTCTCCACAACCTGGACACCAGGTAGGAAGTATCGGACTATTGTAGTCTTTTAATTCAGCCATTTTGGTTATCTGAAATTTGAGATATTTTCTCTAGAAGTTCTTCAATATAAATGGGTCGACCATCATATTTTGTCATCTTATCTAAGATTTTTATTCCACTTTCTGCTTCGAAGATTTTTGTGAATTGAGAATCAAGATTTCCTTCAACACTGAAAGCATATTTTGCTTTATTAATCATATCTAATGCTCTCTGAGTTTTTAGTGGCCAGATGAAATTATAATGGATAACGCATATTCTTTGATCTGTAAGGCTAAGAAGATCCATAAGCACTCCCTTAGTACTACCCCAGGCAAGTATAGCTATATCTATATCTTCGCTAGCTCCGAAAATATTTGCCTCAGGAATCATATCTGCTAGTGTGGCATATTTCTTTGCTCGTTTTTCTACCATGGCCTTTATTTCGTTTGCATCTTCTGTTGAGTATCCCTTTGGTGTGTGCTCGTCACTGTTTGTAAGGTATGTTGCACCTTTGCTTCCGGGGAGCCATCTAGGAGATATTCCTGTTTCGGTGAACTTGTATCGAAGCTCTTCCGCATATTTCTCGCAATCTTCGTCTGGTATAAGTTCTCCCCTGTTTATAGGTATGGATTCACTGAAGCTTGGAGTTGTATAAAAGCTTTCACCAAGTAGTTTATCTGTAAGCAGAATGGCAGGGATTTGCAACTGTTCAGAAGTGTTTAGTAATACTTGTATTAGTTGAAAAGCCTCTGTGGTATCGCCCGGAGCAACAACAAAGCGGGGATATTCACCATGTCCTCCGTATAGTGCTAGGTTAAGATCGCCTTGTGCTGTCCAGGTAGGGACTCCTGTAGCTGGTCCGGGTCTTTGTCCAAGTACAATTGGTAAAGGAGTTTCGGTAATTCCAGCAAGAGATATAGCCTCTGTCATAAGGTCAAAGCCTCCTCCGCTAGTAGCACAAAGAGCTCTTGTACCCCCATGGTTAGCTCCAACAACCATATTCACGGCAGTAATTTCGTCTTCTGCTTGTTTCACAACCATTCCGTATTTTGTCCCCTCTTCTGCAAGAAAAGTTAAAATTGAACTGGCTGGTGTCATTGGATAGCTAGAATATAGCCTGACACCTCCGGCAATTGCTCCTAAGGCGAGGGCTTCGTTTCCTGCAATAATAAGATCGTTATCAAGATCGTTTGTATTACATCCAATACAGTCCTTGAACAGTTTGTGATCATCTTCTGGTTTTGTGTTGTCATAACCGATTTGTGCGCATTTTTTATTGAGTTCTATTATCTCTTCGGACTTGTTGAATAGTTCGGCAATTACGGTTTGTAATATCGATAAATCTAGTCCTAGGATTTTCCAAACTGATCCTAAGCTGACGGTGTTCTTCATAATTGCTGTCCCACCAGTTCCTTTGGCGAGCGTAAGCAGAGGAATTCCATAACTTTGTGCAGACTTTGCATCCAATGCCGATTTAACAGCTTCTTTTATCGTGAATGCTCCTGAATCGTATATCACTACGGATTTCTCGTCTAGTTCGTCGACATGAAGGGCAATTGATTCTTCGTTAAGTGCTAACAATAAGTTGAGCTTTTGTGAAGGGGAATAGATCGGATCTGTCGAGACATCTATTTGGAAAACATTATGACCGCCACGGATAAGTGATGGGTATTCAGTATATCCGAAAGTATAGTATCCGGCTCGTTTTAGAGATTTTGCGATCACTAGCCCTGCGGTTTTTATACCTTGACCTGCAGCTCCAGCAACTTTAAATACATATCTGTTTTCCATTTCTATTTCCTATGTGTATGAGTTTAACCGATTGGATGCAGAAAATAAAGATTACGAGTTAGATCTGTCTCGTATCTTGTGCAGGAATGGTTTAAAGATTTCAACTGCTGCAAGATTAAATATACATAGCACAATAATTACAAACCATTCAGCTACATTGAGTTCAACCGTTCCAAGTAGATTTTGCAGAAACGGATTATAAACAGGAGCAATCACCAAGAGAAGGCTTATAAGGAATGTAAAATTTAATACCTTGTTGTTAAACAAAGGTTCTTTGAAGATACCTGTATCAATAGTTTTTGCAGGGAATATAAACAGAAGCGATGTTAAGGCAACACCAATAAAGATGACTGTTCTGGCGGCTTCATAATCGTAATTGCTACCAATCATGAACGCATAGAGTAAGAAGAATACTACATCTGTTACTAAGCTGATGGCAATAATTGCAGAGATCAAAAATGGATCAAACGCCGAAGATTTTTTTACCTTTTGGTTTTTGGCTTAGCAAGTTTGGATTCGAAGGTTCAAAACTGAGAGCAAGTCCACTAATGCCGTTTACGATCATATTGATCCAAAGTATCTGTAGTGGGAGAAGTGGCAGTGGAAAGCCTGCAAGTAAGCTCATGACTATAAGGACAGCTTCTGTGAAAGAGTCTGCTAAAAGTTTGACGAATATCTTACGCAGATTCTTGGTGATATTTCTACCCTCTTCGATTGAAGCCACTATTGTAGAAAAGTTGGAATCTAGTAGGACTACATCTGCAATTTCTTTTGTGAGGTCTGTCCCATTATCAACCGAAATGCCAATTTCGGCATGTTTAATAGCCGGTGAATCATTAACTCCATCGCCCATCATGCCAACACTCAAGCCTTGTTTTTGAAGACTTTTGACAATGTCGAGTTTCTGGTCTGGGGTTGTTCTATAAAACAATTTACATCTACGAATCGCCTCGTCTAACATATTTGAGTTTGTTAGTTCTCTAAGCTGAGAACCAGAAATAATTTCGTTTTCGTCTAAATCAAAATTTATTGTCTGTAATACCTTTAGGCTTGTCTCTTTAAGGTCTCCGGTGATTACTTTGATTTCTACTCCTGATGAAATGATCTTTGCTAAAGATTCAACTACTGATTTTCGAACCGGGTCTTGAAGAATTACTAAACCGACAAAGTCCATGTTCTTTAGGCTGTTTCTATCGATGTTCTCATTTTCTGATGTGTTTCTGGCAGCAATGGCTATCATGCGGTTACCGGCTTTGGCTTGCTCAGAAAAAATTGCCTGCCAGTCACGATCTGTATTTGTACAGAACGATAAGATGATTTCCGGAGCACCTACTGCGAATAATTCGTGACCATTAAATGCTCCTGTATATTTTGTTTGTGAAGAAAAGGGGTAAAAACGAACCCTATCTGATCTGGCATCTGGTATAAATCCTTTTCCTTTTTCATTGTTTAAATAACTACCAAGAGCATGGTCAATAAAATTTGATTCGTTATTACAGATTGCAAGTGCATATAGCCCTCTTTCTCGATCTGTGTATTCGCTGCCAACCACGCTCATTTTTCCCTCTGTGAGGGTTCCTGTTTTATCTATACCCAGAACATCTACTGAACCAAGCGTTTCTGCAGCAGGAAGGTTTTTAACTATGGCTTTTTTCTTCATAATCCTATTCATGCCTAGGGCAAGAGTAACTGTAAGGGCTATATGGAGAGATTCTGGAATAATCCCCACCGGCAAGAGAAACTGATGTCAAGATAACATCGTCTAGAGGCATGTTTCTTAAGATGCCTAGTATACCTACAAAACCAGTAATAAATATCACAATTAGAATGACTAGCTTACTTAGTCTTTGCAGTTCTAGCCTAATTGGTGTTGGAGGGTCGAACTTATCTTCAAGTGATTCTGCGATTTTACCGAATTGCGTTTTATCAGATGTGGCATAAACTTTAGCATAGCCATAACCTTCTACAACAGTAGAACCCATAAACACTTTATGAATACCTTTAATCTCTTCTTGTCGAAGCTGAGTATCGCCGACTGATTTTTCGACTGGATGAGATTCGCCTGTAAGAATAGATTCATCAACCAATAGTTCGCTTTCTTCAATTATGATCGCATCTCCTGGAACTTTGAGCCCTGCATGCAAAAGAATTGTGTCGCCTGGAACAAGTAACGTATAGTCAATAATTTGTGTTTGTCCGTCTCTGATGACTTTAATTTTTTTTGATACTTTCTTTTTTAAGTGTTTTTAAGGATATTTTGTTGCTTTGTATTCCTGAAAGAAGCCAAGTGATGTATTTATTAGGATAACAATCATAATGAATACTGTGTCGATATATTCACCGAGAGAGAAAGATAGTGCTACAGCAATAAAAAGGACAAATATCAACGGACTTTTTAATTGATCAAGCAGGATTTTTATTGGACCATATGTTTCTGGTTCTTTTAAGATATTTGCCCCGTGCTTGACTAGTAATTCATCGGCCTGCCTTTGTGTTAAA
Organism: candidate division WS6 bacterium OLB21; assembly: GCA_001567305.1. Lineage (GTDB taxonomy): Bacteria > Patescibacteriota > Dojkabacteria > B142 > OLB20 > OLB21. The sequence goes on from JYPD01000017.1 coordinate 46,451, forward strand.
CCTTCAATCTTCATACATCATTATTAATACATGTTCATCTTAACAAAACTTGAAACTTGTTGCAGTAATCTCGGCAAGTGCTTATCATAGAAATAGTTAACTTTATTTTGAATAATTATGAAGAGAATCCTTCTTTTGACTTTAGTAATGTTGTTTACCGTAACGGCTTGTATGCCTGCTGATGATAAATCATCTGGTCCATCCCCAGACAATGGTAACTTTGTTGAACCTACAAAACCTCCTTTTGAAGTTGTAGCAAAATATGTTGCTGAATCTGAGGATATGCCATTTGAAGTTGAATTTTCTTATGCAGATGGCCTCTTCTATTACTATGGAACAGTTACAACGCCAACACCTTGTCATGATGTTGTGGTTGATACTACGGTACAAGAAAGCATGCCCGAAGTCGTGACAATGAATATTAGCACTAAGGATAGTGGCGAAATTTGTACACAAGTTCTTGCCCAGAAAAAGTTTTCTGGAAGCATACAAGTATCAAGTCAGGCTGTAATCAATGTTCTGCTTGAAGGAGAGCCTGTATCAAAAGTTAATTAGCTATTCCAAGCATTTCGACTTCAAATTCTAATGTGGCGTTTGGTGGGATGATAGTTCCTTGGCCAGATTCGCCGTAGGCAAGTTCTGCCGGTATGGTGAGTTTGCGTTTTCCTCCGACCTGCATTCCTTGGACACCTTGGTCCCATCCTGGAATGACATTTCCTTTGCCAAGGACAAACGAAAACGGTTGCTCTCTATCTATGGAGCTATCGAATTGTGTTCCGTCTGTAAGCGTACCTACATAATGAACAGTTACCGTGTTTCCTGGGAGTGCAATCGGTCCTTCTCCAACAACAACATCTTCAATAATTAAGTTTTCGCTTACTGCAACCAGCGTCGGAACGGGAGTAATCACATTTCCCTGATTATCAACCTTTTCGATACAACCTGTTAAAACAATTAAGGGCAGAATTACTAAAAGAATTTTTTTATACATAACTTTTATAAATAACTAATGATTTTTATGGCCAAAATAGATAAGGGTTACCAAGACCGCCAATTTCTTGGTTTAACCAAATGCTAGGTAGAGTGCAGACGATGCAGCATAAACAACAAGTAATTAGCAACGACAAAAGAATTGCTACAACAATATACATTTGCTTCTTTTCATCAATGCTGGATTTATTCATGTTGATTATACATTTTGCTTAATATAGCACAGATTCTATTCTTTCAGATAGATTAACAGGGATCCTTCGCCCTTAAAAGGATGAGTTTTAAATGATTTTACATGTTGATTGTTTTTGATTAGTTTGAGCACTAATGGTTTAACTACCGGACCTTTTTCTGAACGATACCCTACTCCCGTAATAATCTCAATTGTAGAGAATCCCTTAATATAACAATCCTCGATAAACCTATTTGTCATAACTTCTATGTCATATGGAGACAATTTCCCCTGGTCATGAAAGTCTAAACTATCTTCTGGGAAAATATGATCGTTATTCATGCTTTTTAATTGCCGTTGCTAAACTGTTTACTGCGCTCTCGATTTCAAATTCCGATACTCCAAAAGATAATCGAACATAATTTTCTTGTCCAAAAGCGCTTCCGGCAACTAAAGCAACATTGGCTGCATTAAGAGCAAATTCGCAAAATTGTAAATCAGAAAGTTCTTTATTCGTAAAAGTTTTTACAGGAACAAATAAATAAAGTCCACCTTCGGCTTTTGAAATATTTGCATCGAAAGCTTTATTTAACAGACTTACAAGAAGATTCATGCGATCTAAAAGTGTTTGCCTAATCGTATCTTGAATTGTTTTGGCGTTCTTCAACGCTGCTATTGCAGCAAATTGGCTTAATGAAGCTGTTCCACTTGTGGATTGATTTTGAATTAACTCCATTCTTTTAATGACTAATGGATCTGCAAACGCGATTCCAACTCTTAAACCTGTCAAAGCAAAATGCTTTGAAAAACTTTGAATAATAATTAATCTCTCACGAATATCATCAAAGGAAGATAGAGATAAGTATTCCGAATCGCTATAGGTAAGACTACTGTAGACCTCATCAGAGATAACTATTAGATCATGTTTCTTTGCATGCTCTGCTATTTTGAGTAGTTCTGCGGGTGAATAGATTTTTCCTGTAGGGTTGGCACAGTTGTTGATGATTAACATCTTTGCCTTGTTGGTTGTTTTTGCTTCTAAGGAATCAAAATCTATGCTCCAGTTACTTTTTGGGTCAGTCTTAATAATAACTGGTTTAGCACCGCAAAGTTTTACCATTTCTGGATACGACACCCAGTGTGGCGAAAAGATAATGACTTCATCACCAGGATCTAGAAAAGATTGCAGTGCCATTGAGATAGCTGCCTTACCACCGGGGGTAATTATTGTATTCTCGCGTGTATAATTCGATTCATAGTTTTCTTGATGCCAAACACAGGCGAGATCAAGCAGTTCTGGATAACCTTTTACGGGTGGGTATAGAGTCTTTCCGGTTTCAATGGCATTTTCAACTGCAGTTACAATTTGCGAATGTGGTGCAACTTGTGCCTCTCCGATTCCTAGATTGTATATTTGTTTTCCGGATCGCTTAAGATCGGCAACCATTGAGTTAAGTGCCACCGTTGCAGACGGTTTGATATCAGTGTTCTTTGAGAATCTGTATTTCATTTAGTTTATTCTTAAACTTAAGCACTTAATACTACCCCCACCTTTCAAGAATTCTGTCATGAGAACTTTATGCACTGTGAATCCTCTTTCTGTAACTGCTTCTTCGAGATCACTCGAGATCCCCTCTGCCATGACAACATCTTTTCCCCAAGCAAGCAGATTGGGAGCCATTACTCTGTTGTCTTCTTCATTTGTATAGATTATATCTGTAAATCGTTCATTAAGAATAGATAAACCTTCTGGAGAAAATGAGTTCTTGTTTACGATTATTGTATTTTCATTCAACGGCCCAAGCGCTGTATCTAGGTGGTAGAAATATGGATTAACTAGTTCGAGAGGAATAATTTCTTCGTTAAGAATAGAACTTAACTCCTTAGCTGCCTTAATTGATGTGCGCTTACCGTAACCCATGTAATGAACTCCACCAATTTTTAGATGATCTCCCTCTCCTTCATAGTAAATCGATGGATTAATTCGGGCAATCTCAAAGTTTCTTTTTGCAAAATATTTTGAAGCGAGTGTGGATTCGGCCCTTCGTTGTTCATAGCGAAAGTTAGAGGCAATAAAAAATGTTGTCTTGAACAAATCCATAGTTTGCAGAGTAGACCATATCGGGGAGTTCCGGGTCTGCATCGATCATGCTGATTGGGATATTTATCTTTTTATATGCCTCGACTAAACTATTAAACTGACTAAAAGCAGATTGACTCACAACATTATTTTCTTTGTGCATCCAAGGGTTAATTTCGTAATCGATCCGAAAATAATTGGGAGGACACATAAGCAGCTTTTTACTTTGCATACTAAAATAGAAAATAAAAACGACTCTGTTTTTAGAAGGTCACATTAATTTGTGAATACATCTTTAGGCTTAATACCAGTCGCTTCCCAAATTGTATTGTCGTCGCAAGAGTTACCGTCAATTAGCATTTGTATCTGCTCTCTTGATGCTGGAAATAAAGGAAGATTTTGCAGGATACTACTCAATGCCAAAAAGAATGGGTTGGGAATTGGGACTATTAATCGGTTGATGTTCTTTGCTTGCAGGTAAGCAAACATTAGGCCCGAGAAAGAATATTTTTGAGGGCCACAGATGCAATATGTTCTCCTTGTCGATGCTTGATTTTCGAGAATCGATACTAAAGCACGGGTTAAGTCTGAAAGCAGAACAGGTTGTATAGGTTTAGTATTTGCAATTACCGGAACAATTGGAAAACAAGTCAATTGCTTAAGTAGCGATAGAAAGCTGAATTTTGTTGATTCGCCGATAATTAATGATGGTCTCAAAATCGTCCAATTTAGTGTAGACTTTTTCAGCTCCTGCTCTCCTTGAAGTTTTGTCAGGCTGTAGCTAGCTGGGGAAGCATCGATACCGTTTGCACTAATTAGTATGAATCTTTTTGCATTAATCTGCTCAGCAAGAAAAACTGCATTTCTAAGCCATTTAAAGTGAAAGTCAGAAAATTTGTTTTGTTTAGATTCTTTTAGTAGACCAATTGAATAGATAACAGTGTCAATATTTTTATCAGAAAACTTGCTAAGAAGATCTGCAGGATCATTAATATTTGCACTTATTGAATGAACGAGTTTATTACTAATCGGCGTTTTTATTTATTAACGCGTAGATGCGTTTTTTTAGCAGAAGCCAGTTCTTGAACCATAGCACTGCCTACAAAGCCCGATCCCCCTAGAATTAAGATTGTTTTGGAAGCCATTTGGAAATATAAGAATCAATATTAAATTTGCGCTTTAGTCCGTTAAAGTTCATGTAGCGAATGCTGCCGTATACTTCTCTTTCAAACCAGGGCCTATCATGTATGCCTGCTATGCTCCACATTATTCCGGTATATCCGTTACTATCAAGTCCATCAAGTTGATACTTATCATTTAAATAGATCGCAGTTTGGATTGCAGTTTCTGCGCTACTACTCCACTCTAGTATTTTTTTACACCAATACATTCTCATATAGCCATGCATAAAGCCGGTTCGCAGCATTTGTGTTTGAGCTGCATTCCATGCCTTGTCATGAGTAGATGCAGATTCAAATTCTTGAAGCTCATAAACAAATTCGCGCCTGTCACTTAGATGTTTTATTAAAGTTTTTTGTGCCCAATCTTTTGCACCCTTAAGATTATCGTAATTATGATTATTGTAACAATAATTATCAGCAAGTTCCCTTCTAACAACAAGTTCTTCGATAAACGCAGCGTTGTTGTCCATATCTTTAACTGCGCTGTAAATAGTAAGTGGAGAAATCATTCCGAAATGTAAATAGGCGCTTAACAACGAAGTGGACTCCTTGGTTGGATCGCTCCTTGTTTCTTGGTAATTATCTAACTTTAGATTGACAAAGCGACCAAGGACATCTAAAGCAGCATCTTCACCCGGAATTATCTGCGGTTTATAGTCAGAAAGATGTTTGGCTTTTACCTTTGCTAATAATTTGTTGCAATTTATTAAATTTTTATCGCCTTGCTTATTATAGGAATGAAAAGCTGGAATTTTGTTCTTGTATATGAATAATGGTAGAAGTTTGTTGATTTTGGGTCTTATAGTCCGTGCAGAATGTTCCTCTTTGTCGGACAAATACCAGACGGGTATAATATTTCGCCCATCACATGTAACAACCTTGCAATCAAGTCTTTCGGCAACTCTTTGTTGCTTTTTTCTGGCGTGTTTTAAAGAAGAGTGATCTAGAATTAGGATACATGGTTTATTTTTCCTAAGTTCTGTTAAGAAATCCTTCTCGCTACTAGTTGATACGACCAATGGGATGTTAAGTTTCGCTAACTTTACACTTACCTCTTCAATTCCCTTAATCATAAAAGCGAAATGCTGGTAAGAACGAACTGATAAATCTGCATATAAATTGAAATACACCTTTAATTCTAGTTTGTTTTCTAGCGCTAATCTTTGAGCATACATTAAAGATGGATTGTTCTTTACCCTTATATCTTTGGACATTAAATAAATAACAGGGCCACCTACGAGCAAAGGTTTCTTATTTAGTTCTTTAATATTCTCAGGCGACATACTGGTTCGATAGTAAGATATAGTAACTAAGAAAACAGCTATCTATAAGGTATAATGACACTATGATAGATGAATTTGCAAGTACAAATAAATTGCCTGCTTTTAGACTCAAACAGTTCAACGAACAGTTCTATAAGTCAGCGGTAAACTCTTTTGACGAGATTACAAATTGGCCTGCAGCACTAAGAGAGAATCTCTCTAAATCAGAAAAATTTTCCGTATTAAAAATCGACAAAGAGCTAACATCAAAAGACGGCAACACCGTAAAAGTACTTTTTAAAAGGGAAGACGGTCAACGCATTGAAACCGTTCTTATGCAACATCAAGACGGTAGAAACACAGTTTGTGTAAGTAGTATGGTTGGCTGTCCTGTTAATTGCAGCTTTTGCGCTACTGGCAAAATGGGCTTTGGCGGCAACCTTACTTCACGAGAGATTATTGACCAGGTCATGCATTTTCAACGCTTTTTTAAAAAAAGATGCAAAAACAGTTACCAATGTTGTCTATATGGGTATGGGTGAACCGTTACTTAATCTCGGTAATGTTATGGAGTCTATCAATATCCTAACTGATCCAGGAAAACTAGGCTTAGGCAAAAGACGGCTTACTGTTTCAACATCAGGTTATATTCCTCAATTAAAAACGCTAATCCAAAGTGGATACTTAGGTAGATTGGCAATCAGTCTGCACGCACCAAATCAAGAACTGCGCGCTAAACTTATGCCGGTTGCAAAAATTTTTCCACTGCCAATGCTTATGGAAGCACTAGATGAATTTGTATCCATTACTAATAAAAGGGTTAGCTATGAGTATGTATTGATAAAAAACATTAATGACCAGCATGAACATGCACTTCAGTTAATAAAACTACTTAAGAGAAGATTGGCACATGTTAACCTAATACCTTATAACCCTATTGCCGAAGTAGATTATCTTCGTTCTCCAAATTCAAACATTGCCAGATTTAAGAATCTACTTTCGGATGCAGGAATACACACTACAGTGAGAGTAACTATGGGTGACGATGTTAACGCTGCCTGCGGTCAGCTTGCTGATCGAGAAAATAAGAAAAACTCAGCTAGAAAGATTGGTATCTGAGTTACTTAGCAAATTCTGATACACTATTCAAATATATAAACAAAGATATGCATAATAATACTCCTAGTAAAGAGGACTTCGAACTTGCCCAAATCTTTTTAGACCATTCCTTGCGTCTTAAGGCAGGTGAAAATGTCCTTATTTCGGTTTCAGAACACATCTCAAACACGCTCATTCAGGCTGTCTACTTAGAGGCTATTAAAAGAGGTGCCAATCCATTAATCGAAAGCATTACAAATTTCTATATTAATCGAGCTTCCTACTCTGGGCTTAACCACTCGCTGTTAACGCAAGGATCAGATAAGCAAGCCGCTCATATACCTTTAGATGTTATTGATTCGCTTGCAAATTGGGCCGACGCTTATGTAAGAATAACTTCCAATTTCAACAAGACCGAATTTGCAGATGTTGCACAACAACGAATAACAAAAAGAATGAATCAAATCAGACCAATTTTCGACAAGATAATTGATTCTGATCGTTGGATCTTAACTAGTTATCCGACAGAAGATATGGCAAAACATGCCGGAGTTAGCTTTGATTGGTTGAAAGAATTTTTTTACCAGGCATGTATTGTTGACTATAAGGCTATGGGTGTTCAGCTTAAAAAACTCGAAAAGCTAATGGATAAAGGCTCAATAGTTAAACTTGTCGGAAAGAATACTGATTTAACAATTGGCATCGAAGGGCGACTAGCAAAGTTATGCAATGGCCAAAGAAACATTCCCGACGGTGAAGTCTTCTTGGCTCCCAATAAAAACACCCTTGAAGGCCCGATTTATTTTGACATGCCGACAATTTATTCAGGTAAAGAAATGCAGGGGATCTATCTTGAGTTTAGCAAAGGAAAAGTTATTAAGGCACAAGCAGATAAAGGTCAAAAGCATTTAGATGATATCCTTGCTACAGACGCCGGTTCTAGATTTGTAGGAGAATTTGCTTTTGGCGCCAATTACAATATCACTAAAGCTCTAAAAGATACTCTTTTTGATGAAAAGATTGGCGGAACAATTCATATGGCACTTGGAAGATCATATGTTGAAAAACGAGGCGGAGCTCCTGTCAATGGCAATAAATCTCTAATCCATTGGGATATTGTTAAAGACATGAGACTAAAAGGCTCCACAGCCTATATAGATGATAAGGTTGTGCTCAAAGACGGCAAGCTACTAGTTTAAAAATACAGTATGTTAAAACTAAAACTCCTAATAACTGGCATTCTGTTCTTGTTAATGACTGGCTGCTCATTCGAGAAAGAAATTGAAATGCTCACTCCAGAATGGATAGATTCCTCAGGATCAGAAGCAGAGGTTAGATTGCAGGATTTATCTGCACTTATTAAAGTAAATCGTTATGCAACTGCAGTAGATACAGATGACGATCTGCAACTCGTGCTATTTGAATTAGAGATTGTTAATCTTTCTAATAATTACTTCCCCTGTTCTTCTTCGTTCTTCACAATAGGTATCGGTGAATCCGACTTTACTCAAGCAGAGTATCTTCCAAACAATCTCTTAATAGAAGATTTGCCTGTTAAAGAGATTTACATTAACGAATCCTGTCAGGGAGTAATTGCCTTTTGGCTTCCAATCGATTCAGACACTTCTGATATTGCTTTGGAATTTAATGGATATTACCGAGAGGCAACAAAGTACAGGATAGATTTCAATTAAGCTATTCGCTTCGAAGCGCATCAATTGGATTGAGCTTAGATGCCCGTTGTGCCGGATAATATCCAAATATGATCCCGATGATAACTGAAACTGATGCTGCAAGTATTATGGCATCGGCAGTTACCAAAAGTGAGATCCCGCTTAAGCTTGCAAGAATGAAACCTAAACCAATTCCAAGTATTATTCCAATAACTCCCCCTATAAAAGTAAGAATGACAGCTTCAATCAGAAATTGACTGAGAATGGCCGATCTCTTGGCACCAAGTGCTTTACGAAGTCCTATCTCTCTTGTTCGCTCGCTGACAGTAACAAGCATTATGTTCATGATTCCTATCCCTCCGACAATTAATGAGATTGCTGCAATGCTGGCAAGTAAACTTGTAAATATATTTGTAATTGAAGATGTCAGGTCTTGAATGTCTTGCGAAGTTATGACAAAAAATGGGTCTTCTTCGGAGCCACTAGTCTTATAAAACTTGCGAAGTTCGCCTTCAATTTGCAAGGCTGAAGCAGAAACATTACTTTCTTTATCTATTTGAATAACCATTCTTGAATAATCAGCACTTCCAATTAAAAATGAAGAAGCGGTTTGAGAAGGAATAAATACATCGCTGTCGAGTTGAGGATTCTTTGCTTCTAATACACCAATTACATCGTAGAATTGACCCTCAATGAGAATTTTGTTGGAGACGGCATCACTCTCACCAAATAGGTTTATCGCAGCTTCGTTGCCAAGAACTGCAACTTTTCGATACGAGCGATCATCGTCTTCATTGAAAATCCTTCCTTTAGAGACTATTAGCTGTCTAACCTGAAAATAGTCGCTATTAACTCCATTTACATTCAGTGATTTTGTGTTTGAGCGATAGCTTATAGGAAATACCCGACTGTTTTCGGTGGCAACTGCTGTTATTGTGGAGAATCTAACTTCGTCAGCAAATAAATCAGCAAGTCTTCTATCTAGTCTGCTCTGGCTTGCCGATCTAAAGCTATTGGGATTTTGAAAATTGACTCCGCCACTAACCGGAATAACATTAATCGTGTTTGAGCCAATACTTTGAATCTCTTCTAATATTGCCTGTTGGGCTCCCTGTCCTACTGAGAGCAATGAGATCACAGCAGCAATTCCGATTATTATCCCCAGAATCGTTAGCAATGATCTGGCTTTGTTAGCCATCAAGGATCTTAAAGAGATTATTATTGTAGAAAATATATTATTCATTTAGAATCAATCCATCACGAATATTTATTGTGGTTTCTGCGTGCGCTGCAATATCATCTTCATGGGTAATTAAGATTATGGTATTGCCCTCTTTGTGAATTTCGTTAAATAGATTCATTATTTCTACTGATGTGCGTGTATCAAGATTTCCTGTAGGTTCGTCTGCCATAATTATGCTTGGATTCATCATTAAGGCTCTGGCGATTGCAACTCGTTGCATTTCTCCTCCCGAAAGCTGGTTCGGCTTGTTATTTATTTTATCTTGAAGTCCAACTTTGCTAAGAAGCTCTTCCATCTTATCTAAAGGATTACTTATTGATCCATACAAAGTCGGTAGCAAGACATTCTCTGCAACAGTAAGTCTTGGTAGTAAATTGTATTGTTGGAAAATAAATCCTACTGTTTTATTTCGAAAATCTGCCAGTTGAGAATCGCTAAGTGAATTGACCTCTTTTCCGTTGACTAAATACGTACCAGAAGTCGGAACATCAAGTGCTCCAAGAATGTTCATAAGGCTGCTTTTTCCTGATCCTGAAGGTCCCATAATAGCTGTGAATGTACCTTTGCTTATTTCGAGTGTAATGCCTTTAAGTGCGGCAAAGGCATTAGGTTTTCCAAGGTTATAAGTTTTAGTGATGTTGATTAACTTGATTAGTTCTGCAGAGTCGTCATCTACACTTATCTGCTGCAAGGGTGATGTAGAATTCTTATTCTTATCTTTTTTCGAGAGCAGTATTGCTTTTGGCATTTAGTTAAAGAAAGAGAATGATCGTGTAGTTGTAAAATTGGGAGAGACTATTTCGTCATTTTCTTTAAGTCCTGATAAAACTTCTACAAAGCGATTTGTTCTCAGTCCAATTGTCACTTCTTGTTCGACTATCTCGAATTCGGTTTTGTCAGTGTTTTGATAATTAATTTTCTTTACGAAATAACTATCTCCTTTTTCGATAAGATTATTCTCTAGTATGGAAAGAACATTTTCTTTGCTATCTGTGATGATTGATAGTTCAGCAGACATTCCGATAAGAATAGTGTCTGGTACTTCAAGCGGTTCGACTTCGACTAGATAAGAAATGACACCAGTTGTTCCTTCTGGATAAGAGCCTACATTTACAACTTTGCCTTTAAATACCTCGTTTCTTGAAATTGCAGGAAAGACGATATCTACATTTTGTTCTGGTTTTATTTGAAGAATGTCGATCTCGTTGATTGTGGCTTTAATTATATATTTGTTCTCTTCAACAAGTTTGAAAGCAGGAGTTAAGGAACTAAGCCAGATTTCATTTTCTTTTGCTTCAAATTTGACGATCTTGCTTGCAAAGGGTGCTTCAACTTTTGTAGTTGTTTTCGCGTTAGTAATCGAAGTCATTTCATATTCAAGAATAATGTCGCCTTCAAGCACAGTATCATTAATTTGTTTATTTACTTTTGTGATTTTGGCGTTATTGGGAATGAAAAGCTCGTATTCTCTTGCGGCGGCGATGTTGCTGTCGACTTCTACCAGCGCTTGAATATCTCGAACTTCTGCTTTAGATATCGATTGTTCAGGTAGCGACTCTGAAGTTGATCTGTTCGTTATCAGATAATATCCCGATCCGAAAATGGCTAGTAAGACCAGAACAGAGACTACAAATTTTAAAGAAATTTTGATGGGCATGTTTATATCTAATTTAATTTAAAATTACCATTTAGTCAAAGATTATCGAAAAACGGTTGTAGCGTATCCGCCGCTTCTACCAATGCCGATAAAACTGAAATTGCCAAGCATGTTTTGATTATGTCCCGGACTGTTCTTCCATTGTTGAAATATTTTATCGGCTGTAATTGCACTGTTATAAGCAATATTCTCTGCATTACAACTAGTTCCGTTCTGCTGACATCTTTCAACAGGTGTCGAGCCGTTTTCGCCAGTATGGGAAAGATTCCCAGTCGAGTTCATCCATTGTGAGTGACTTTGTGCAGTTTGATTTAGTTTGCTGTCGGAAGATAGTGCCTTTTTGCCATTGGCACTTCGATGGTTGTTAATCAAGCACAGTAGCTTGGCGTTAAAGTCTGATTGGTTACAAGTCGGCGCTTGAAAGGTTCTGGGTTCGGTATCTATGTCTCCTGTATTAGCGCTTGGTTGTGGTGTAACGACAAGTTTTGTATAGGTAATGTTTCTGATAAGCTCTGCTTTGTTTCCCCAAGTATCCACAGCCTCTACCTTGATCTCGTTTTCCCCTTCTTTCAGCTGAATCTCTTTAGAAAATAAGCCTTCGTCGTTGGCAGTAGCATTTGAGCCGTTAATTAGAACTATCGCCTCTGTTTCAGTCTTAATGCTAACAGTGATTGTCTGCTGATCGATGCTGTTTCCAGACGGACTAACGAGTTCAATAACTGGGGGTTTTAAATCAGACAATTCAAGCGGGAGCAGTTTTTCTGCTAGTAGTAAATCATAGAATTCTTTGCTAATACTTTGAAAAACTGCTCTATCCGTGTTTTTTGAACTCTCTTCTAAATCATTGAATGCTAAGTACTTCCCCGGCTCGATTCCGGCATCTGTCGAGATTTGCAATTTTCCGCTAAGGACATGAAATTCACTATCTTTTTGCAGGTAAAATACAAGCGCCCCTTTGTTTATGTTTAGAGTTCTGTCACTAAATCGAAATGTAAAATCTGATTTGGAATCTAAGATTACATATTCTGAGTTGATTGATACCGCTTCTTCCGAAATTTGAAATTCAGCAGGAAGAGAAATAATCAGGTTAAATCGCTTATCCTTGATTTGAAGTACCCCAGTCTCGCCAATCGTATATTCTTTACCGCTAATAAAGTCCGTCTCATTTTGTCCTTCTTGGGAATAAACAGTGCCCGCAAAACGAATGATCGATGAGTAACTGTTGATTATTGCACCAACCGTAATTCCAAGAACAGCAGATAGGATTAGAAAAGCAAACGAAGGAATTATCACTAATCTAAAGAAGTCGGCAAATCTTGCAATAGGCTTATCGACTGCTCTGGTCGATAGTAACCAGTAATTCTTGATAAAGTACGCAATCTTTGATTTAAGATTATCTTTAGAATATTTCAAAGTTTTTGAGCAGTTTTTTGTTGCCTTCTAATTGATATTGTAATAGCTCTGAGTAAATACCTTGTTTATCTGCAAGATCCTGCGGTGATCCACTGTCTGCAATCCTACCTTTATCAATTACAATTATTTTGTCGACATTTTGTATTGTTGAAAATCGGTGGGCAATGATGATTACTAGTTTTTCGCGCATTAGCCGTTCCATAGCTTCTTGAACTAGTTGTTCAGATTTTGAATCAAGGCTGCTTGTGGCTTCGTCTAAAATCAGTATTGGCGAATCTGCCAGAATAGCTCTTGCAATCTGAAGTCGTTGCTTTTGGCCACCGGAAAGTTTAATTCCTTTCTCACCAATTTCTGCATCTAATCCGCCTGCAAGGTTTTGAACGAACTCATAGGCATTAGCTTTTTTGAGAGCAGATATTACTTCTTCTTCTGTGGCATTTGGGTGACCATACATGACATTGTGTCTTACTGTAGATGAGAACAGCTCATTTTCCTGAAAGACGAGTGATATGTTGTTTCTGATATCTTGCACAGAAAAGCTAGTATAGTCGGTATTATTGATAAGAATCTTACCCTTGGAAGGTTCGTAGAATCTTAATAACAGATTAATTACTGTTGATTTTCCGGCGCCACTATGACCGACTAGAGCAACTTTTTCACCGGGTTTAATTGCAAAGTTAACATCATGAAGCGTTTCAATATCTGATTGATCGTAAGTGAAAGAAACATTTTTAAACTCAATGCTTGGTCTATCTATCTTTACAAACTTGTCGTCTTTGTTGATGAAGCTTTCGCTTTCTTTTAGAGAAAGTATTTCAAAGAATTCTTTGGATCCACTTTCTGCGGTTTGTAACTGTGTCAGAATAAACGACATTGCAAATAATGGCATTTGCGCATTAATCACAAGCTGAATGATTAACACCATATCTCCCACAGACAAAACAGAATTGAATGCATCGTTAAACACAAGCAGATTTACAATCAGGACGATAATTATTAAGCTTAGGTTGCGGACAAAGTCATATCGGTGAAATGTTCCGCTTTGCTTGGCATAAATCTGATTAATGCTTCCTTGGTTATCTTGGATGTATTTGTACTCGTTGAGTTGCATATTTGCAGACTTAACAAGCTTCATATTGCTGATTACTTCTTGTATTCGGCCCCTGCCAAGGTCTTCTAATTTATTTTTCTTAACTTCTTCTTTGCCCCATTTGCGTGCGGAGATATTACTTATATACAGGTAGATGGGAAACAATAGAAACACAAAGAAGGCAATCGGAGGACTAAAGTATGCCAAAATACCTACTGTTAAGACACTTTGTAGGAGTGTCGGCAGAATAAAATTGGTTGATGTATTTGCAAATCCTTTTATTGTAAGTATACCTCTGCTCAGCTGATTAATGATTCTTCCGGATAGTTCTGAATCAAAATAGCTTTGTGGAAGCGCCAAGATTTTGGCATAAAAAGTTTCTGTTAAGAATTTTTGCAGACGGCCGGCAAAGTGGTCGCCTAGCCTATTGGTAATTGATGTTATTGCAGTTGAGATCAAGGAAATTGTAAAACTCGCTGCAATAAGAATGTATAGAGTTTGTAGTCTACCTTCGCCAGTTTGGATTTGAACGACAATTTCGTCAACTATGAATTTTGAAAGAACAGGTGCAACAAGTTGCATTAATGCACCAATCACAATAAGCACACTTAAAATAAATGTGAGTCTGTACAGCGGTCTTGCAAGTTTTATGATTCTAGCGATGTTCTTCATTGTTGCGTTAATGCAATGCTATTCTAGCAGAATTGGATGAAGTATTGTATTCCAATTCTGTTTCCCTGCTATGATGTAATTGTCTCAATTACTTTATTGCTCAAACTCATGCTAATCATTATGACTCCTGCCAAACGGCTCAACGATGTCTCATATACTGAAATTAGCTCCTATCTGCCTGATGGTGGGTCAACACAACCCATGTTTCTTAAACAGGCCTTTGAACTGGTCAAAGCAATCCGCAAGCTTGGAGTTACTGACTTGGCGAAGGTTATGTCAGTCAGCCCGAAAATTGCTGAACTAAATTACGAAAGATTTATTGACTGGGAACTGGATCATAATCAGCAAAATAGTGTGCCGGCTGTTCTTCTATATGCGGGCGATGTTTACCAAAAATTATCACCAAAAGAATATAGCGAAAAGCAAAGACAACATCTGCAAAGTTCGGTGCGAATAGTGTCCGGGCTTTATGGTTTGTTACGAGCATACGACTTGATGCAGCCTTATCGACTTGAGATGTCTACGAATCTTACTGCCTCAAAGTACGCAGGTTTGCAGGACTATTGGAAGCAAGACATAACTAAAGAGGTCAAAAAACTTGCAGAAGAGTCGGGCTTGCTTGTTAATCTTCTTTCTAACGAATACGAGCAGGCTGTTGATTTTGAACAGATCAAGACTCCAAAGCTAAAAGTGATCTTTAAGCAAATGCATAAGGGGAGGTTAAAAACGATTGGTTTGCTTGCCAAAAAAGCTCGAGGTATGTTTGTTGATTTCGTTGTAAAAAACAGCTTAACAGACCAAGAGGATTTAAAGGGATTTAACACCGAAGGCTATAAACTGCAAGAAGAAGGAAAGGGATACTTAGTATTTGCTCTAAAGTAGTTCTAAAAATTGCTAGCGTCTGTTTAGCGATTCTCCGGAGTACTCTGGGTCTTTGTCGTTTCCTGCAATGCCTGGTACGCTAGGTGTGGGTTCAACAACCGGAGATTCTTGATCATCTGCTGGACTTTCGTCTGTGGCTTTAACAGATGTACCCTTTACTGATGGTTTGCCTGACGGAGTCGGTTCTTGTTTAAGCTCGGCTAATAGATAGTTTAGTCTGGCCTGAGCATCGGTTGCATATCGAATAGCTTTGTTATAATCTTTCTTTTCGACCAACTCTTTAGCAATTTCTACCTCTAGTTTTGCTTTTGCAACATCAACTGTTGCCTCAAGTTCGGCTATAAGATTTTCTGTTTCCTCGATTTTGTTAACCGCTAGTGTATATGATTGTTCGTTCTGGCTGAGATATGTATCTGTACTGGCATCTTGTTTAACAGCTCGCTCGCTAATTGTATTATTTGGCAAGAATGAGATTCCGATGATTACGACTATTAGAGCTGAAGCTAATACAAAATTAGGTCTAAGCAGTATTTGAAGCGCATTGGTAATAAATGATTTTTGTGGTGTTGTCTCTAGAGATTTTGATCCGAGGTTAATAAAATTGCTTCGATGTTCGCTCTTCCAGTTATTGTCTGGAACAATTGAATTGGCAGAATCGACAAACAGTTTTTCGAAATTATCTCTCATTTGATTTTCATTATTTTTTTAATCTTTTTTAATTGCCCTAAAGCGTATTACTCTTATATTACCCTCTGCGACATTAATAAGCTCACCAACTTCTCGATCATTAAGCCCTGCAAAATAAGTTAGTTCGATGACTTCTTGTTCGACTTTTTTTAAGACCTTGCATCGAACTTCTTATGTCTTTAATTATAAGACTGTTTTCTACCTCTTTTGTTTCAGAATTTTTGTCGGCAGCAGTACTTATATATTCTTCTGCATTTACAAACTTGTTCTTTCGCAAGTAGTCTATTAAAGAATTTCGAGTAATAGTAAATAACCAGGCCTCAAAATTTTTTTGTTAGATCTAGAGTCGCAATGTTTTCGATAACTTTGATAAATACAGTACTGACGATGTCCTCGGCTTTATGCTTATCGTGCAACCTGACATAGGCGTATCGATAAAGCCTATCTACATAGTTATCAAAAAATCACCCCAAGTGAGTGCTTGTCGCCTTGTTTTGCTTTTAGTAATACCTCTTTATCCAACTTGCACTCTTAATAATAACTACGATATGCGACATTCTTTGTTTCAAAAAAGAATAGAAAAAATGGGTAAAAGCAAAACAAGGATGTATTCATACTAGCGGATATAATAATTAGAGGCAAGTAAAAGACTTAACACTTTCCAAATATTTGGTATAATCAGGTGCAAATTTGTTCGGGGATCGTCTAATGGTAGGACACCGGCCTTTGAAGCCGAGAATCGGGGTTCGAGTCCCTGTCCCCGAATATTACTAAGCCTCTCTTCTTCCGGAATTATTATTTATAGGTGCAGATCCACCAGGGTTCTGCGGGTAATATGTTTGAACTCCTTGTCCTAGTTGTTGCGGTCTTTGCCCTTCTAGGTGGTTTGTGCCATAGCCTGGGCCGGAATAGGCTGGCGGATTCACTATATGAATTTGCCTGCGATCTACTACCTGCGGTTGCATAGGTTGGGCAGGAATATTGATTGTTACATTTGGTTGTGGACTCTGAACCATTACCGGCTGTTGAGAAACAGCTGGTGCTTTTGATTTGGAGGCTTTGCGAACTCCTCGAAGGTTATCGATGATTCCTTCTGTGATCAAGTCAAAAAATGATTATAATTATTATGGCAATAAGGGTTGAGCTCTCGAAGATGATATTGAATTCTTTGACTTCGATGGCAGGAAGAATATCTTTAAATGGTTCATAAACAAGTGCAGATATACTATATATAAAGTTTGTAAAGACAGCTGTAGGTGCCGCACCCGTAAGCTTAAGTAGGAATCTGGCAATTAGAAGAAATTCTAAGAACTTGAACATTGAGTCGATAAAGCTTTTGATCATCTCGACTGTAGAGTCTTCTGTAAATGAAGCAAATGACTTCTGGATAAGCACAG
Organism: candidate division WS6 bacterium OLB21; assembly: GCA_001567305.1. Classification (GTDB taxonomy): domain Bacteria; phylum Patescibacteriota; class Dojkabacteria; order B142; family OLB20; genus OLB21. The sequence goes on from JYPD01000017.1 coordinate 63,948, forward strand.
CCATGAGCATATAAAAGACCAAGGCCATGAATGAAAATAGTTCGATATTGATGATCAACAATTGATTCTCTAAGGCGGGATACATATTTCTGAATATGCCAACAAGAAAGTTAGACATATCCATCCAAAAAATAACGAATTGCGATTGAGGATTTGCGCCAACTAAGACAAGAATAATTCTGACAAGGACTATGGCCATGGCGATGCCAAATATCCCAAATACTAATGCTTTAATCTGTGCTCTGATAAGTGCTGAATTCATGCTGATATTATCGTTTCTATAATGATTTATTGCAAGCTTTGTGATCAATTAAAAAATATGTCGTTTAATAATTTAGGAGAACAATTATCAAGCGTATGGCCAAAATGTAAATTTTGGAACGAGGCGAAGGAAGTAGCTCATCTTATGAGTGAATATCGAGTTCCGATTATAAATCGGATCTTGGCATCAAGCCAAGAATCAGCGGATACCTTCCGGTTATAAAAATAACCGAATTTTCTCCCGAATAAATTATTTGTTACACACAAATTATGTGCGGTATCTTTGGCTATGCTGGCTCTAATTCTGCAGGTCATTTAGTTGTGAAAGGACTTCAGAGACTTGAGTATCGAGGTTACGATTCGTGGGGAATTGCCATTTCTGAGAACAATAAGATAGCTTTTGTCAAAAGCTTGCAGCCACTGGCAGAAGCAGCAGATATTTATAATAAGGAAAAGTTTATGCCTGCAAACACAGCCATCGGACATACCAGATGGGCAACTCATGGCGGAGTTACAAATGTTAACGCTCATCCGCATCTTTCAAAAAGTGGGGAGTTTGCACTTGTCCATAATGGCATTGTTGAAAATTATCAAACACTTAAGGAAGAGTTAATTGCTCAGGGCTATGATTTTGTATCCGAAACAGACACAGAAGTTATAGTCAGGCTGGTTGAGGCAGAATTAGTTCATACAAAGTCGCTTGAACAAGCATTGGTCAGTGCTTTTCTTAAGCTCGATGGCAGAAATACAATTGCACTTCTCGAAAGTAAAACATATTTAATACTTGCTATTAGAAACGGCTCACCGCTAGTTCTTGGTAAAGCGGCAGACGGTTATTTTTTGGGGTCAGATTCACTTTCTTTTGCAGACGAAACTAATGAAGTGCTAATTCTAGACGATATGCAAATGGTTTCGATAACAAAAAATATCTTAAAAATCCATGATATTAAAACGAATAAACCTGTTTTTAAAGACTTTAAAAAAATTGAAAGTCAAAATGTATTAGTTGATAAAGATGGTTACGAGCATTTTATGCTCAAAGAAATAAGCGAACAAAGTCATACTATAAAAATTGCCAGTAATTCAGAAGAAATTCTTGCGTCAGGTTTCGAAAAAGTCTGTAAAAGCGCATCTAGAATATTTACAGTAGGTGCTGGCAGTGCTGCTTATGCGGCAGGTCAAATAGCCTATTATCTTAGATCTTATGCTTCCCTACCTGCTTTTGAACTTAAAGCTTATGAATTTGAAAGTTATGCAAAACAATTTACTGATCAAGATCTTGTTATCGCAGTAAGTCAAAGCGGCGAAACAGCAGACACCATTGAAGCAATCGAGATTGCCAAACAAAAAAATGTAACTATCGCCAGTATTGTTAACATGCAAGGTTCAACCATACCTGCTATCTCAGATTATTCGTTCTTTACAAGGTCTGGTCCAGAAATATGTGTGGTATCAACAAAAGCATTCTCGGCTCAGTGTGCATGGGGTTTAGCGTTAGCTAAGGCAGTTGCTGGAGATATTCAAGGTCACAAAAAAGAGATTCACGATGTTCAACATAAATTAGAGCAGTATCTGTCAGACTCAATAAATAAAGGTGCTCAAGATTTAGCTAAGTTACTTAGTAAACATGAGCATGTCTTTGTTTTAGGTCGAGGGCAGAATTATTTCATTGCACTCGAAGGAGCTCTTAAGCTAAAAGAAACAACATATACACATGCAGAAGGTTTCGCAGCCGGAGAACTTAAGCACGGGGTCATAGCTCTCATCGAAAAAGGCACACCTGTAATAGTTCTTATTAGTGATGATGCTTATCATAATGCAATGATAAATGCGGCTGCAGAAATAAAATCCAGAGGCGCTTATGTTATTGGCATTGCCGCGAGCGATAATCCGTTATTTGATAAACACATTCCAAGTGTAGACTTAAAACACTTATCTGCTCTGGCAAATCTTATTCCAATCCAGTTAACAGCATATTATTTAGCTCTTGAACTGGGTTTGCCCCCAGATAAACCAAGGAACCTTGCCAAGAGCGTGACGGTGAAATAATATCGGCGTTATGATACTATAAACAGACACGAATTTTTAGCAGAGATTATATGCCAAAAAAGGTTGCAGTCATCGGAGGAGGGACGGGAACAGTCGCCGTTTTAAGTGGTCTAAAATACAACACAGATGTTACGCTTAGCGCAATTGTTAACATGACCGACGATGGCGGCAGTAATCGTGTTGTTAGAGACGAATTCGGCCTGCTACCTCTTAGCGACTTGCGTAAATCAATAGTTGCACTTGCCGATGCCGGAAACGGTATCTTTCGTGAACTCTTTACCTACAGATTCGACAAAGGAGAAGGCTTATCTAGCCATACTCTAGGTAATTTAATGCTAATGGCACTATCTGACATTACCGGTTCCGAAATCGGGGCCATCGAAGCAGCCAGTAAAATTTTCAATTGTCGTGGTAAAGTAATTCCCGTAACTCTTGACGATGTCAGGTTGGTTGCAAAATACGACGACGGTCGCACAGTCACCGGAGAGCATCTTATCGACGAGCCAGAAGAAAATCCTTCAGCAAAAATTATCGAACTATCTCTTTCAGAAGAGGCAGAAGCCTACGAAGAAGCCATAAAAGCAATCGAAGAGGCAGATTTCATTATTGCAGGCCCAGGCGACCTTTACACATCTACAATCTGCAATATCATCGTTAAAGGCATATCAGAAGCAATCAAAAACTCAAAGGGAAAGTATATCTTCATCAATAATTTGATGACCAAAAAAGGACAAACACATTGGATGAAGGCATCTGATTTGGTTGCAGAAATTTCTAGATATTCACAAAGACAGCCCGATTATGTGCTCCTTAATAATGGCGAGATCCCAGCACCAACTCTTAAGCGTTACGAAGAAAAAGGAGAATTCATAATAGTAGATGATTTACAAGATGGCTCAGAATATAAAATTATCAGAACAGATATTGTTGCAAACGACGAAGTGGTTCAAGATAAAGGCGATACCCTTGTTAGGTCATTGGTCAGGCACGACCACGAAGAGCTGGCAAAGGTCTTATTATCAATTTTTAATAATTGAACTATGCTTTCTATTATTCTTCTTGCAGGCGGTAGTAGCTCAAGATTCAGTCCCTTAAAAGAAAAAAATCTCTACCCTTTCCTTGGAAAATCATTTGTTGAATGGCAACTTGAAAGATATGTAGCAATCAAGCCAAGAGATCTAATTGTTGTTGCCAACGAAGAAAATATCGCCGAAATCGACTCAGTGATCAGAGCCAAAAATTATGATGCCAAAGTTGTCGTGCAGAAAGGCGACGGCCAAGCTGGTGCAGTATCAACTGCCATTGAGCATCTTTCTTCATCAGAAGATGTGCTTATTATAAATATGAATGATGTCAGCGAAGAGATTCTCTTAAATTCTTTTCTAGAAAAACTTGAATTTTTGCGTTCCAATAACACAAATCTGCTCACAGGTTATTATACCGAAACTTATTTCCCCGGTGGCTACTTAGTCTTGAATGAAGAGGGAAATGTTATCGAGGTACAAGAAAAACCCGGTGCAGGCAAAGAGCCTTCAAAGTATGTTCGTCTGGTATTCGACTATTTTCATAGTGTAGCAGAATTAAAATCCGCTCTAGAAAAGGCAAGTAGCAGTAAAGACGATGTCTACGAAACTGCACTGGCAGATATGATGAAAGCAGGCAATAAATTCTTTATGCTTAACTATTCAGGAGTATGGAAAACAATTAAGTATCATTGGCATGTACTTGATGTCATGGAATATTACTTAAGTACAATCACAACTCCTTCCATATCTTCATCTGCAACAATTGCCAAGACAGCAGTCATTAAAGGTAATGTTATCATCGAAGACAATGTTAAGGTATTTGACGGGGCTGTTATTAACGGTCCGGCATACATAGGCAAAAATTGCATAATTGCAAATAATGCTCTCGTTAGATCGTCTATCATAGGTAATGATTGTGTTGTCGGATTTGCTTCAGAGGTTGCCAGATCATATTTGCGAGATAATGTCTGGTTGCATATGAACTATATCGGAGACAGTGTTATCGAAAGCAATGTCTCGTTTGGTTCAACTTCTCTGACTGCCAACTTTAGATTAGACGAACAAAATGTTAAAGTTCTGGTTAAAGGTGAAAAAGTTGACAGCCAAAAAAATAAAGTGGGAGCAATTATCGGTTCCAATGTCAGGATCGGAACTGGCGTAAATATAATGCCCGGAATAACAATCGGTTCAAATAGCTTTGTTTCATCAGGCGCACTCCTAGAAAGAGATGTGGCAGCAGGTAGCTTTGTTAAACTAAAGCAGGAACTTGTCGTCAAAGAAAACAATTTTGATATTAGTAAAACAAACCGGGACGAAATTAAATCTAAGATAAAATAATGACAATGGATATAGAGGCAATTCTAAACGAGGTCACAGCATTCATTACTTATCAGGGTGATAGGGTTTTTCGAAACTGGGCACAATTTGATATTGCCAAGATTGCTGTCGATAATGTTGATGTTACAACAAATTTCGACATCGAAATAGAAAGAGAATTCTACGAATTAGTGAGCAAAAAATTCCCTGAGCATGGATTTGTTGGAGAAGAACTGCACGAACTGAACAAAGATGCCGAACTAAAGTGGCACATTGATCCCATAGACGGAACAAAATATTTTGCACAAGGGATTCCTCTATGGGGAATTACATTGGCACTTGTTCAAAACGAGACTCCGATTCTTGGATTGATTTACAATCCAACTACAAAGCAATTATATCGTGCGGCAAAAGGGCTTGGTGCTTATCTGAATGACTCAAAATTGCAGTTCAAATCTGGGATTGAAACATCAAAGCTTCAACTAGCTTTAGATCTCACCACCAGAAAGTACGACTGGGATAATCTGCAAGATAGATTAGGTGAAATTGTTTCCCAGCTCATGAAAGATTATTATCGAGTCAGAATGTTTGGCAATGGTGCTTATGCTCTAGCTTGGCTTGCTCAAGGTATGTTCGGTGTTTATGTTGATCCGTATCGACACACAGACAAGTTTGTTGATATTGCCGCAGGCATAATTATTGCAGAAGAAGCAGGTGCATCATACGAGCGAATAAATCTTGGTAATTCAATGGAGCAAATTGTTGTTGCCAACCAACGACTATTTGATGATCTAAAGAAAACTATCAGTTTAAAGTAATATGCCTACTCTAATTCGTTTTTCAGCCATTGTCCGGTATAGCTTTTCTCGTTTAGAGATATTTCTTCGGGCGTGCCTTCTGCGATAATTTCTCCACCCTTCTCTCCTCCTTCTGGTCCAATATCGATTACCCAGTCTGCGGTTTTAATTAAATCTAAATTGTGCTCGATTACAAGAACTGTGTTCCCTCTTTGTACAAGACTTCTAAGTACAATCAGCAGTTTTCTGATATCTTCAAAATGTAGACCTGTTGTAGGTTCGTCGAGAATGTATAGCGTTTTTGCCTGTAGCTCTTTTGGTAAGCTCGGAGGCTAACTTAATTCTTTGAGCCTCTCCACCAGAAAGCGTTGTTGCTGATTGTCCAAGTTTTATGTAGCCGAGTCCGACATCTACTAAAGTTTGAAGTTTTCTAGCAATTGTTGGAATATTTGCGAAAAAATCTAAAGCGCTTGAAACAGTCATATCAAGAACATCTGCAATGCTTTTGCCCTTGTAATCAATTTGCAGCGTTTCGCGATTATATCTTTTGCCCTTGCAGACATCGCATTGCACATAAACATCAGGCAGGAACTGCATTTCTATCCTAAGTAATCCGTCACCTGTGCAGGTTTCACATCTTCCACCACGCACATTAAAACTGAATCTCCCGCTCTTATACCCCCTTGTTTTGGCTTCTCTGGTTGCTGCAAAGATATCTCTGATTGCCGTGAATACGCCGGTATATGTTGCCGGGTTTGATCTGGGCGTTCGCCCGATAGGAGACTGATCAATACCAATCACTTTATCGAGGAGTTCGGTTCCGGAAAGCTTATCGTATGAACCGGGAACATCTTTGGAACCATAGAACTGAGATCGTAGAGCTTTCGAGAGTGTTTCGTTAATAAGGCTGGATTTTCCAGAACCAGAAACACCTGTAACGGCAATAAATTTCCCAAGTGGAAACCTTACATTAACATTCTTTAAGTTATTGTGCTTTGCTCCAAAAAGCTCAAGATAAGATTCCTCTGCTCTCGAAAATATTTCCAACGGTTGTTTGGCATTAAGTTCTTTTGCTTCGGCATCGATTTCTAGTCTGTTAATTGATCTTTTCCCAGATAAATATGCAGCTGTAAGCGAGTGACTGTTTTCGATCAGCTCTTGTGGTGATCCTTGTGCTACAATTGATCCTCCGTGTTCTCCGGCGCCTGGCCCCATATCAATAACATGATCAGCTTGCAGAATTGTATCTTTATCGTGTTCTACAACAAGAATTGTATTTCCAAGTTGTTTCAGTTCTCTTAATGTCTCGATCAGTCTTTGGTTATCTCGTTGATGTAGTCCTATTGATGGCTCGTCTAAGACATAAAGCACGCCAGATAGTCCAGTTCCAATTTGTGATGCAAGCCTGATTCGTTGTGATTCTCCTCCCGACAAGGTTCTGGCAGTTCTGCCAAGTGTCAGATAATCTAAACCGACAGCTAAGAGAAAGTTAACCCTAGCTACAATTTCTTTTACTACCTGCTTTACAATAATTTTTTCTTGACCAGAGAGTGAGTCTTCGTGGGTCGACTTTGATTCTTCTCGTAAGTTGTCCAGCCAAGAGTTTAGGCCCGAAACAGGAAGATTATTGATTTCGTTGATGCTTTTTCCTTCGATGGTAACGGATCTGGCGAAAGGGTTAAGTCTTGTGCCTTCACATTCTGGACAAAGCATTTCACGCATATAGTTTTCTATCTCATTACGAATATAATCCGATTCTGTTTGTTCGTATCTTCGGTATAGAGATGGAATCAAACCTTCGTACTTAATGTCCGCATGGGTTTCTCTTCTACTCATGCTGTTGTGATAGGTGAACTGATAGCGCTTTTCTTTGTTGCCGTATAAGACGACATGTAGATGCTTAGGATCAAGTTCTCCCAGAGGAGTTCTTATTGAGAATCCTTCAACCTCTGCAACTGCTGAAAGAAGCTGCATGTGCCAAGAATTTTCTTTGTCAGCCATTTTTGACCAAGGATAAAGTCCTCCTTCGGATATAGTCAGGTTTGGATTATAAAGTAACGACTCTTCAATTTCTTTAATTACTCCTAGCCCACTACATTTTGGGCAGGCTCCATGTGGAGAATTGAAAGAAAAAGTATGTGGCTCAATCTGCGGAAATGAATCTCCTGTTTCTGGATCGACAAGTTTTTCGGAATAAAAGATGTCTGTGTTTGTATCTGGCAGATTCACAAGCATTTCTCGGTCGGCAAGGTTAAGGCAACTTTCTACCGAATCGGTTAATCTTTTAATGTATTCTTTGTCTGTAATTTTATCTGAGCTTAAAACCAAGCGATCAACGACGATCTCGATGTTGTGCTTTTTGTATCTGTCTAGGCTGATATCTTCTTCTAAGGAAAATATTTCTCCATCGACTCTTGCTCTTATGTAGCCTTGACTGAGCATTCTTTGAAAAAGCTCTTCGTAAGTACCTTTTCTTTCTTTAATTATTGGAGCAAGTAGGATAATTTTCAGCTGTTCTAGATTTTGTTTTTGTAAAAGTCCAAGAATTGAATCAACAATTTGTTGCACTGATTGCGAAACAAGTCTTCTTTTGGTAATCGGGCTGTGTGGATGACCAGCTCTAGCATAAAGAAGTCGCAGATAGTCATAGATTTCTGTGACTGTTCCAACTGTGGACCTTGGATTATGACCGGATGATTTTTGATCTATCGATATTGCAGGAGAGAGACCCTCTATGTGATCTACATCGGCTTTTTCCATCATCCCCAAGAATTGTCTGGCATAAGATGAAAGTGATTCAACATACTTTCGTTGGCCTTCGGCATAGATAGTATCGAATGCCAGAGATGATTTTCCGGATCCGGACAGGCCAGTTATTACCACCAATTGATCTTTAGGGATTTTTACATCAATGTTCTTAAGATTATGCGACCTTGCCCCTTTTACAATAATATGTCTATCTAACATTTTGAAAGTTTAACCAAATTACATTTTATCATATTTTCTAGCCATTATCTTGAGATGCTTGCTCTTTCAGAATAAATTACCTATACTTAGACTGTAAATTAGATCTTAACTACTGCCTGATGATGCAAGAAGAGAGAGCAACATTAACTCAGCGCAGAGCTATGACTGGTTCCGCTAAGCTTGATAGAAGTAAGCTTAGAGGCTTAGGGAATCCTGAACCAGAAGAAAAAGGCTCGGCCGCAAAAGTTGTAATTGGTGTACTAATTATTATTGTGCTTGCAGCCGGAGCTTGGCTTGCCTTAGATAGATTTGTTCTAAATAACGACGCTCAAGAGCCTGTGTCGCAAGTAACTCCAACTCCAACAGCAGTTCCTACAGTCAGTCCTACTGACAAAATTCTATCAAGACAAATACTTGCAGATACAGATGCAGTTGGACTTCAGGGAGACAGCAAATTTATTGTTGCAGATCAAGCAATTGGAGAGGCTTCAGAAGATGCTTTTACAATAGAATCTCTGGCACTCCAGCCCTACGAAACATTCATGAGGGTTGAATGGTTATTGACATCTGATGGTGACAACAAAATCCCAGAAACAGTTGCAGTTTACGACAAAGAAACTACAACAATCACTGTTACCTTCAATAATGTATTAGAAGATAAAAGCGATCTTGGTTATAACGAAACAGCGGTTATTCCTGCATCAATTGTCGATTCAATCAGACACGATGCACAAACTGGCACAGACGAAACCTATGTAGTTACTCTTAAAGATGAATCAGGGTTTGTTCTGCACTCAGTAACAGAAGGGCTTGATAACAAAGTTGTACTTGATATCAAAGAAAAGGTTGAAGAAGAAGACGATGAAGATGTTGATCCAACACCAACGGGCAGTGTTACTCCAACGCCAAGTACAGCAGCAACTTCAACACCTGCGCCAACTCAAGCAGCTAAACCTACGGGTGTAAACTTAAGTAATGAGTTCTCTAAGAATATCCAGTATATTACAACTAACACCGTGGGAAATAGTGTTGGCATTGCCGGATATTTATTCAAAGACGAACCAGCAGTTTTCAAATACTATCTAAGGCTTGCCGGATCTGGAGATCCTTATCCAAATACTGTTGCATCTTACAATGGAAACAAGCTGACATTAGAAATCTCTAACTTAGCTTACGATGCACTTCCAGATGGTTCCGGTAAAGGCATGACTGACTTTGCTTCCAAAGGAGTCCGAGATATTACAAAGGTCGATATAACATTCGCTGCAAATAAATCGACATATGTATTCGATCTTACAAGACAGCTTGATTACAGAATCTATATAGATGAGGCTAACAATAGATTGAATCTTGAAATAAAAAGATAGTTGGATTTATAATCGTCAGAATGGCAAACATGGCAGATCAACCAGAAGTACAAGACGTACGACAAATCAAAAGTTGTTGAGGGGCAAGAATCAGCGAACTCTTACGAAGAGTATACACAGAAAAAACCTATGTCTGCCTACAAAAATATTGAGAATGTTACCAAAGACAATATTGGATCAGGCATGGTAGTGGGCATCTAAGATATATCTATACTAGTGTCCAACCTGAATCAGGCGTCTTTCAAGTTCAGAAGCTCTGTCGTAAAGGTAAGATTTATCAAGCTTGGCGATCTCATCGATCGCCTTTTGTGTCTTTGGAAGGTAGTCAATATATAGCAAGATATTATTCCCAGCCTCTAGGGCCTTTATAAATTTGTTGTCAATTTTATTTAGGGCACCCATGCGCAAATCATCTGTTATAACTATGCCATCGAACTTTAGATCTTCTCGCAGCATTTCCGAAACAATTCTCTTTGAAAGCGAAGCCGGATTATCACTATCTAATTGTTGATATACTGCGTGGCTTGTCATTACCAGTTCCCCTTTATTCTTAATAAAAGAACTAAAAGGTTGAATGTCCTCATCTTGTTCGTTACGCGGGATATTCAGTACAGGTAAGACTTCATGAGTATCTTCTACGGCTCTGCCAAGGCCGGGGAAATGCTTAGCTGTTGTAAGGATTGAGTATTGTTTCATGGCTGACAAAATCACCTCTGATACTTGTGCTACCTCTTCTGCATCTTCAGAAAATGCTCTATCTTTGATCCAGGAATTCTCCATTCCAAGGTCAAGAACCGGTGCGAAGACTAGGTCAAATCCGTTCTCTTGAAGAAGCTTGGCTCGTTCAAGATGAACAATTCTTATATCTTCTAGCCCCTTCTCTGCCATTTTTCTGGCACTGAGAGATGCAAACTTGTCCCATTTCATCCTAACAACAGATCCCCCTTCTTGATCAATAGCAACAAGAATATTTGGTTTGATACTTTTAATATCTCTAACTAATTTTTGCGTCTGTAATGCGTCAGAAATATTTCCACCCATAAGAATTACTCCACGGATGTTGTTATCAATAATAACTTAGAAGCTTCTTTGTTTAATTCGGGACCTGGAATGTTTATCATAAACAATCCTCCAGAAAGCTGAAGGTTACTTTTGTTATTGAGGCGTAAAGCGATTTCATCGGCAATATGCATATGTTTGCTATATAATGCATCTGCCGAACTTATATATTCAGTTCTTGAAATAGTACCTGTATTATTGGCCTTAGCTTGCTGAGAGTAACCGACCGTAATTGTAATTAATGAAGCCACAAAGAAGATAATGGCTTTTTTCATTAAGGGTATAGTCTGTTTAACATACGAGGGAAAGGAATTGTTTCTCGGATGTGAGCAACGCCAGAAATCCAGCGCACTGTTCTTTCAAGGCCGATTCCAAATCCCGAATGAGGAATGGATCCGTATTTTCTAAGATCCATATACCAGGCGTAATCTTCGTATTTATATTTTCTTTTCTTTAATTCGTCGAGGAGAATGTTGTAATTAAATTCTCTCTCTGCTCCACCCATGATCTCTCCTGCCCCTTCTGAAGCAACAAGATCGACGGCCCTGACTCGTTCAATGTTTTCTCCGGGGCGTTTGAATTTTGGCATATAAAATGCCTTAATTTCTGCCGGCCAGTCGTATATAAAGACTGGCACCTCGTATAGCTCTGAAAGCATAGCTTCTTCTGGCGCTCCGATGTCGTCGAGTTCGGATAACTTGGCATCAAATTTGCTATTTAGAAGTTCGATAACCTCTTTATGAGAATGACGAATGAATTTTTTATCTCTAACTGTTTCAAGTTTTGATATGTCTCTCTTCAGAATACTGAGTTCATAAGCCTTGTTTTTTAGACAATCGGATACGATTCTTTTAAGCATGGCTTCTTCAAAGTCCATTAATTCATCGAGACCGGCAAAGGGAAGTTCGGCATCCATCATCCAGAATTCTATTAAGTGTTTTCTTGTCTTAGATTTTTCTGCTCTAAATACTGGTCCAAAGTCGTAAGTTCTGCCAAGAGCAAACTCTGCTGCTTCGCAGTATAGTTGTCCTGACTGAGTGAGGTATGTTTTGTCGCCAAAATAGTCAACCTCAAATAATTCGGATGTGTCTTCGCACGATACAGGTTGAAATATGGGGGTATCGAACCTAACAAAGCCCTCTTCTCTAAGGAAGCTAGTTATGCTCCAGAATATCTCGTCACGAATCTGCATGACAGCTCTTTGAGACTGTGATCTGAGCCAGAGATGTCTGTTATCGAGCAGAAAATCTGGTCCATGTTCTTTCTTTCCGATGGGAAATTCTGGGGCGATCTGAATAACCTTGATTGCAGTTAATTGCATCTCAACTCCAAAAGGAGATCTTTTATCTTCTTTAATTAGTCCTTTGACTTGCAATGATGATTCGTTTGTTAGGGACTGTGCGTCTTCCCAGACTTCTTCTGTAACCTGTGATTTTTCTACAACTACTTGAATGTCTGCACTTCCGTCTCGAACCATAAGGAACATTATTTTGCCTGAAGATCTGATTCCATAGACCCAGCCGTTAATAACGGCTTCTTTACCTATTAAAGACTTGGTATTAATTATTGTGGTTGCTTTTTCTAGTTCTGATGCAGATTTAATTTTAGGCAGATTGTGTTCGTCAAGGTATAGAGAACTAAAGTCAACATCGGCTTCTTTTTGATCTGGTTTGTCAGTTTTATTATTCATTGTATAGTTTGAAACAGCCTAATTATAAAGGCTTATTCAAATATCTGCAACTGCTGCTAGACACGCATAAAGACGATTTCCTAGCTGGACAAGATGCTATTCTTAGGGTAACATTGCCTTGTATAAACAAACAAATGGAAAAAGAACTTAAAGTGGTGCTCATCGGTATAGTTCAAGGGGTAAACCTTAGACGAAGTCTAAGCAAATTTGCCAATATACTTGGACTGCGTGGCTATGTTAAAAATGAAAAAGACGGAACTGTAGTTGTTGTCGCGCAAGGTAGCGAAAAAAAGCTCGAAGAACTCTTAGATTGGATTCTTAAGCTTCCTTTTCCGGTAAAGGTCACTGGAATGAATTATGAGTGGAGAACTCCGCATAAAAAGCTCTCTGGCTTTAAGATCGAGAAAGAAAAATCGTTCTTGCAAGACGAAGCCCAAAGTTTTATCAACCTAACCAAAGAAATTGTCCGCTTAAAGGCAGAAAGACGAGTCCCTCAACATGTAGTTATTATCCCCGATGGAAATCGTCGTTGGGCCAGACAGCAAGGTCTCAAAGCTTGGATCGGGCATAAGGTATCATCTCAACCAGAAAGACTAAAACAGTATTTCTTGGAATGTCGCGATTTTGGCGTTAAGTACTTTACTTTTTGGGCATTGTCTACAGAAAATCTTACTACCAGAGACGAAAGGGAGCTCAAGGTTCTTTATCAGATCATTCGAGATAATATCAATGAATACGAAAAACTTCTTGAGACAGA
>JYPD01000018.1 GCA_001567305.1 candidate division WS6 bacterium OLB21
GGTCTATTCGAATTTGCTGCCATCTAGATCTACAAATTGACCAAAAGTTGGATCGGCTACAACTATTCCTAAGTTATAAGCATAATGCAAAGATATCTGCCTGCCATTACTAATTACACGAAATCTGGCTAACTGTAGTTGATCTAAATCCGGTATATTTAGCAATGCATCACAAAACGGATTGGAATAAAGATCTTCTCTTAGTGTATATAGAAATCTTCCATCGGGACTCCCGTATTCTCTTATTATCGATTGTAACCTTGAACTTTCGGACAACCATCTCTCTGCGAGAACATGATTAATAGTTGCAGAAAACCCTGCAATGGTTGTTCTAACAAGGCAAAGGTTTTGTTCAACGAGTACCTCTTGCATATATCTCAGCTATATACTATATTGTACCATACCAGTCATACAACTTGCATTTACCTCCCCTTCTGGTATAACCTTTGATGAGGCAAACAAACATGAATCGTTCACAGAATTTCGTAAACAACCCAAATTTGACAGATAGAAGAAGGCGCTGGTTCGATGTCTTTGGTAGCTATGTTCCGATAATATTTTCTTTCCTGACAGATGAAGAGTGGAACCTAATAGAAGAGTGGTACACCGAAACCGAAGAAAAGCATTTTATCGGCGAAGCCTCTGTACCATTTATGTCAGTTCTGCATGGACTAATAATGGGCAACAAAATTCAGAGAATTGTCCAGCTCGGACACTATGCCGGCTTTTCCTCTCTATTGATTGGATTTATGCTCAGAAAAATGGATCGTAAGAACGGTTTGTTTTCGATAGACATAGATCCAATAGTATCCGAATTTACCGATGCCTGGATTAAGAAAGCAGGCTTGCAAGAATATGTTTCTGTAAATATCTCTGATTCAGCTGCACCTGACATGCCTGAGAAAGCCGAAGAATACCTAAAAGGCGATATCGAGCTTGTAATTATTGATTCTTCACACCAGTATAGACACACCAAGCAAGAGCTGGAGCTTTGGTATCCGAAACTAAAAAAGACTGGCATTATTGCCATGCACGACATCTCTGAGTTTGCTACAGACTTTGATAGCACAGGCGAAGGAGGAGTAGAAAAAGCACTTAACGAATGGGAGAGTTCAGAACCAAACGCCTCAATCTTAAGGCTACTTCCACAAGATTTGCCCAAAGATGTTCTACTGCAACAAGACCATGTATTTGATCGCGTCTACCGTGACCCCTGCGGAATTGCCCTAATCCAGAAGCGTTAGTTTTTTAATTCTATCTCGCCAAGAACAGCATTTGCCTTGACGATTAGTTTTGGAGCATCCTCTTTTGTTACCGAACCAGTGCGATTATTGATACTTCCAAGAATCGAAGTCGACTCTAAATCTAATTTTACATTGCGAGGCAAATAGATTAATCCACTTCCAAGTATGGCATTAAGTTCCAATACTGCATTGTTTTTAACTTTGGCATCGCTAAGATCGATTTTGAACTCGCCAAAAACAGCGTCTACTTTGCCACCGGCAAAATCATCTGACTCCACCCTTTGATTTACATTGCCAAAAACTGCAGATTCATTCAGGACTTTGTCTGTGTTAACATCTGCTCCTTCAATTTTACCCTTCCACTTTTTTGTTGGACGGAAAAGGATTGTTAAACCGATAAAGATGATTATTAATGGCCAACCTACTGCCCAGATGCTGTATTCAAAGATATTAGATAATTGGAATGCAGTGCCAAAAACTAGCAACAACATTGCCGGAAACGGTCTTCTTTTGATGAGAAGCCAAAGTCCGAAGAATATAAAGATAAGTGGCCAAAAACCAAATATACTAAAACCAAGATCGAAACCCATCTGATTTACAAACAGGTTTAGACCAACGAGGATTAGAAAAGATCCTAGTAAAAGTCTAAAAATAAAACCGTCACTGTATTTCATATCTATTCAAGATAATAAATAATTATTTTGTAACTAGTTCAAATGTACCAAACTCCTGTCTCTACAGAAAGCTCGTATTTATTGCTTGAACTTATGTAAGTCTTTGATTCATTAGAAAGACGAAACGCTACCGGCTTGAACTTCTTCTCCATCAACTGTTGCTCTACCAACGCCAATTTTATAGTTAATTCGTAACGGTGCATCTTTTGGTACTTCTATGTAAATGCCGCCTGCGCCTGTTTTAATTACGAAGTTGCCAGTTGGTAGTGATTCTTCAGAAAGGTACAATACAACTTTTCCTGCACCGGTTTCTGCTACAAAACTGCCGAATTTTGAATCCTTCAAATTGAAAACCAACTCGCCTGCCCCAACTTTAAGATCTAAGTTATAAGGAACCTCTTGTTTAGATAAGCTTAGTGCATATTTTGCATTGTTATTACCAAAGAAAGTTTCGACTCCGGGTGTGGTATCAATCTTAAGATTCAATTCATCATTCTTAAGTTCTTCTGACAATCTAGGTTTGAGCGACTCACGACTGTACTCTGCAGACAAGTTAAAAAGATCTGAGCTATCTGAAGAATCCACATCTATTCGTCCCGCAGGCAACCTGACCTCGAGATTGACCAGGTCAACATCTGAATTATTCTTACTTGTTAAAGTAGTTGAGTATTCTAGGTCTTGAGTGTTGTTGAAGAAAGGAATAAAAGACAATCTCTCAGCGAAAGGTGAGAAGATTGCGTAACTCATCATGCCGAGAAAAAGCAGAAAGCCAAGCAGAGAGCCTGTAAATTTAAGCCATCTTGAACCGCTGAAGATTATACTGATTCCTGCAGATACGATAAATAGCGGCCAAAGCTTAAAGAAGTTCAACCAAATAGACCAAGGCAAAACACCTGTCGTATTTAAGAGGAAGATGATTCCAACTATAATGAGTGTTAATGCTTCAAAGATTCGAGTCTCGAAAGATTCTGAAAAAATACCGTAACCTGATGATGATTTTTCTTTATTTACAGGCATAGCAAGCGGATTAACAATTATCCACAGTCTACTGCGGCTGGATAGGGTTGTCAATAGAGAGGCAATTAAGAAGAAACTATCAAAACGTGGTTTATATGTTACTATATTCCAATAAAAGTAGCTACTTTTCTATGGGATCATACCAACCACCAGAAACAACAGAGGCAAGTTTAGATTTAGAACAATCAATTGACCCCGAAGCATTATTGTCTGCAAGGGAAAGATCCTCACAAGCGTTGCACGCTTGCAGAGAAGACATTATTTCTAGATTGTCAGAAATAAATACGAATCCTGGTGATACTTTTCTTATTAAGCCAAGCTTATTGTCTGAAAGAGACGAAAGCAGTTTTTTAACAACTGCAGTTGAAAGTGGTTTAGCAGAAGAGGTTTTAGCTTCAATTAACAAGGCCAACCTAAATAATCGCCACCTTAGTGAGTTTTTGTTAGTTAAGAATCCGAAATTGGCGATTGCGTTATCAAGCCGAGGAGAGTCCATGCTAATACTTGAAGCACTGAAAAGTTTGCAAACCACATCTGAAGTAGACGGTGACAGTTTCGAAGGAATCTCCCATCCTGAAGTAGACGAATTGATAAAAATTATGAGAATAGTCAACATGAACTGCGATCAACAGCAAGCAATATTTGAGGCTACTCTTTTTTATTTAAACAAAACTCGGCTATCAAGTCTTAGAGTGCCGATAAAACCGGAGACATCAAGAAACACTCTTGCATTATTTGCAGATGTCATTGCTATGATGCCGGAATCACCGACCGACGACTTTTATCATAAGCTTGAAGGATTTCTAAGTGATTTTCGATTAAATACAACACCAATTGAAAGCCCTATAGAGCAACTGATCCCATTGTTTAACCAATTAATACGATGTAATAATCGTGAGCTTGCAACTAAACTATTTACAAAATACCTCGATGGGCAATCGATTAGAAATCTAGGTGAGAATTTCACTACAGTTGCACAATTGTTTTCAAAAAATATTGAAACTTTCAGATCACTGAAAACAATCTTTGAAAAGAAACTAAGAGATAGAATCTCCTTAAAGGTTTCAAGAACCAGCCTAGCAATCCAAGCAAAAATTACTTGGTTGAATATATGTAACTATATTACAATCCTAAATCCAGAAACTAAAGAGGTTATTGAAACAGAAGAAATTACAGAAATATATATCTCTGATCTAGTTCAAAAGATAAGAGAATCGGTTGAAGACGAGTATGTAGGTGAAGACATCACAGCTATTGAGGATGAAATACATAGAGATGTCTATGCCAGACTTCTTAATGAAACAGTCGATTTACTTGATAGATCTAGCGGATTCTATTCCCAGAAATATAGAAATGGATTCCAAAGAGCATTAAATCTATCTGAATCTGATCTTGATAAAGCCATTACAGAATACCGTGAGAAAGAGGACGCGCCATTCTCAAGAAGACCAGGAGAATTAAAACATGTCCTGATCACTTCAATATTAAGAGAGAATATTCTTCAAAGAAGTCTAATTAGTGAAGAGCAACAAGAAACCTCAGTTGTTTCTGATCTCTATACAATACTTAATACTCTTGACTATGCAGAGCTAAGATTTATAAATTTATTTATAAATCATTACGGAATATTACACCCAAAGATCATAAATCTTATAAAGGGCGATCCACCTCAACAGATACTGGAGATAGCAAAAACTGGATCAAAACTGGAAATAGTTGTCGGAGGAGATGCTCATGGAATAATTATCCGTACAGCAAACGAAGCTTCAAACGATGTGTGGCAAGAAGCCTCTAAAATCAACCCCTTCTTTTCCAAAGAAGGTGGATCGCCAGCGTTGCCAACCGAAATAATTGTTCGAAGATATTCGAACAAAGGTCAGAGTCAAGAAGGAAGGGTTTATACCGTATACAGTGGCTTTACATTTCCAACATTATTATCCCTTATGGAAGAAGGCGGTTATTCTGATGAAGAAATCAAAACAGTTTACGCTCTAGCAACAACTGAACTCCCTAGAATTAACAACATGTTAATTCAAAACGGGATAGACCATGGTCACCCACATCTCGAGAATTTCACAATCGAGTTCGTTCGCAGGAGTCATTTAACCAAAAAAGATGGCAGTCCCAGAAACATCAACTCTGAAGAATTCCTAGAGATAGAAGACGAATCAACAGAAACAATTAGCTTTGATCCTCGAGTATGGTTAGACGATCCTGATGAATGGATTCCTATTGTTCGGATAATTGATTTTGATAGAGCCAGAAAAACCGATGTTGCTTCCTAAACCAGGCTACGACAGTTTGCGATTGCGCCATGTTATAATCACTTATGCTCAAATCCACTTTCGAACTGAAGCAAGAACTTAAAAATCAGTCTCCAGGACTTGCCCTAGATATAGACGAAACCCTATCAAGAACAATAGATCACTTTATCGAGAATCTGTTTGCGGAATTTGGAAATCCTGAGAATCTAACAGTTGCTGAAGTAATCAATAAATACCGCTATACACATAATGTTCCTTACTGGCAAAACGAAGAGACCCAGGCCTTTCTAGAAGAGTTGCGCAATTCAAATGAACTACAAACTCGACTTCCCCTAATTGACGGAGCTGTTGAGACTGTGAATAAGATTAACGAGATTATCCCAATAGTTGCCTATATTACAGTAAGACCTGTGGGAGTTGTTGCAGGAACTCGAAAATGGCTAAACCAACACGGATTTCCAAAAGCAACTGTTATTGCTAAACCTGATTATGTTTCGACACTTTCGGGCAACATGTGGAAGGCCGATGTCTTAAATTACCTTTACCCAGAAATAATGGGTATTGTTGACGATAATCCCGGAATTGTTAAATCTCTAGACAAAGACTACCAAGGAAAGATATTCCTATACAATTACCCTGATGAGGTTTCTGCAAAAAATGTATACCCCTGCAAAGACTGGAAACAAGTTTTAGAGACTATCAAGAAACTAACTGGCTAGTCTTTACAAAGATTCAGATCGCTCATATCGAATAGACAGTTGTCGTTACTATCTAGAATAACGGCTTTATTAATTGTAGAGAACTGTTCTAAACTTTTCTTTAAGATTTGCACTAATTGTTGATCCATAATTCCTCCGATACCCATCATTTGTTTGCAGAACTTCAGGGTTCCGACTCCGGAACTGACCTTAATAGTAAAATCCTTACCGCCGCAATTTGAAGAACCAAGCAGATTAAGATTTGCACCGGGGATATAATAGCCCTGCGCTTGTTCCTCTGGAGTTAAACCGGTTATGTACTGCTCAATTATGAAAGTTGCAACATCTGCTCTGGTTGTTGTCCTTTGCACAGTAAAGACTGCATCGAAATCATCTGAAGATTCAGGACTTTTTAGTACAAACAGCTTAAGCTTTGCTACACTTGGTTGAGCAGTAGATGTTGGCTCTAACACTTCTTCCTCGTCTTCGATCTTGTCTTCATCATCTTCTTTGGAATCTGTCTCTTCTTCTGTGGCAACTTCGTCTTTCTGATCATCTACAATGTCCATCTTGTTGTTTTGATTGGCAAGCATAAATAAAGCAAATGCCAGCAATGCCACTAATAAACCAGCGAAAAATCCTAGAACTAAGAAAATGATAATCTTTCTCTGATCGCTACTTGGTTTAGAATCAATACTCTCAGTTGACTGGGGATCCATAAGGAATTAATTAATAATTAACTATTACAATTATTCTAATTCTTTTTCGAGGAAATAGCACAAAGATTTTGAGCAATATTTATAATCATTTCGCGATTCTGCAAGCTTTCTACCCAATTGTTTGGGATTGAGTTATAACCATAGTACGCGCCAGCAAGTCCCCCTGTAACAGCACCTTGTGTATCCGTATCCCCAGCAAAACCAATAGCCATTTTAATTGCGTCATCTAGTTGGTCTGTGCTAAAGAACGAAACTAAGGCAATTTCTAAAGTATTTAGAGAGTATCCTGTATTGGAGATATCCTGTTCGTTTCGAACTTGAAGTTTTTGTAGAAGCGTTTTTATATCTTCTGGAAGATCTCTATAAAAGTGTTCTGCAAAAAACCTATCGAGGAAAGCATCTTTGTTAAGTCCCTTAAGAGAGTACGAAACAAAAGTATTAAATACTACGGTTGACCAAACTGCTATATCATTGTTGTGAGTAACAAGCGCAGAGAGAACACTTTTTTCGACGACCTGATCGATCTCTTGAAAGTAGACGATCCCTATAGGCAGACATCTCATCAAAGCCCCATTTCCACCCTCTTTATTATTGTTCTCAATTTTTGTGGGAATATTATCCACACCCTGCCGAAGGAGTTTGCGTAAAGTATTCTGTCCTATACCATATGATTGCTTATTATCAGCAGACATATATCCATTAAACGCCCAAGACTTATACTTCTCGAATTGATCTCTTGTATCAAAGCCCTTATCAATAAGGCTCTGCGCAAGACAGAGCATCATGGCGGTATCATCAGTGTAGAAACCGGCTGTTTTATGACCTCGAGCCAGAACTGTTAAAGGACGAATCCCTAATTCGCCAAAGAAATCAACAACTTGTTCTGGTTTCGATTTAAATTCAACTGGCATACCTAAGTAATCACCACAAGCATGGCCAACAACAGCACCTAATATTTTATTGCATAATTCGCATGATGGATCTGACATGGTAATAGAATAGTTCAGGGTTGATTCGATTGTCAATTGTTGATATAATGAATATATATTACTAGTATCAAGTATGCCCAACATACACAACAACCGAGACACCGTTAAAAAAGAACCGATTTTAAGCCTGGTAGTATTGAGCACCATATTATTGGAATGGTTAACAAAGTAAGCCTCCTTATTAACGGATTGGCAAAGAAAGCTGCTATACAAAAAGCTCTTCCGAGAGTATTCCTAGTTGATGAAGCTGAGGCAAGAGATGTACTTGGCATCGAAAACGATGCTGTTAATGGACAATATGTTGTAAACTGGGATGCTGTAGTAATCGCAAGAAGCATTATTCCAGAAAGAAAGCCTCTTGCCCTTGTACACGAACTAGTACATGGAGCTACAACTAGTTATCACCAAGAGGAAGATGGAAGCTACACAATGGTAACTGGTTTTCACAGTATTTATGGTGCCGATGAAGAAGACATTAAACCACTATCTGCTCGTAGACCTTCAAACGGAAAGACAGCAGCTGTATATTCAGCAAACTTATCGACAATTACCACTCCAGATATGCAACATGCAAACACTGAATACCTTGGTGGAGAGAATCAAGCACTGAAGTTAACCG
Organism: candidate division WS6 bacterium OLB21; assembly: GCA_001567305.1. Taxonomy (GTDB): domain Bacteria; phylum Patescibacteriota; class Dojkabacteria; order B142; family OLB20; genus OLB21. The sequence goes on from JYPD01000018.1 coordinate 8,225, forward strand.
AATTGTACACTGAAGTAATCGCCATCAAATTAGCTAGATATCTAAGTAACGAAAACAATCCTAATGTAAATAACTACCTCATAACTAATGAGGGGAAAGAATTAATTCAATTATTTTTACACCTAGCATCAGGTGACTTTGACAGGGCTTGGGATTATCTTCAAGAAAATAGGAATATTTTTCAAATAGAACCCTAATCACCAAGCCCCTCTTTACCCTTAGCTACTCTTCCTTCTAAAGAGAAGGTAAAGCAACAAGATAATAAAACCTATTAATAATAATGTGGGACACAGATTCCAGAAGCTAAAGCCTGCCTCTTCGATTTGCTCGAGAACAAAATCTGCTCCCTTAACTTCTGCATCTTCTCCTAGATCTACCTCTAGTACAGAGTCGCCGGATACTTCGTAACCCTCCGGAAGTTTATCTGCAATTTCAACTTCGTACTTACCTGCGCAAAGCTGGGCTTCCCACTCGCCTTTTTCGTCTGTAGTGACTTGCTTTACAAGAACTCTCTCAAGCGCTCCATCTTCGTTTCTTACCCAAGCATATATGCTTACCTTTACTCCAGCAAAAGATCTTTCATCTTCGTCTTTAGTATTATTCGAGTTTTCGTCGTTATAGACAGAACCACTAAGAACACTTGTTTCTTCACAAGTCTGTGCTCCTAGAACTTCTCCCTCGTCTTCTTCTGCTTCTGTTTCAGATTCAGTAATTAGGGTTGTGGTTGTAAATGTCCTTGTTTGAGTAGTTGTAGTTCCTGTGTTGTTCTGGTTGGTCTCTTCGTTTCCATTTTCGCCTTCAGAAGATCCTTCGCCTTCTTCCTCTTCTTCCTCCTCTTCTTCTTCGTCTACTGGTAGAAGGTAGTTACCGAAATTAAGATTTGAGTATACTTGCCCTTCAGAATCAATAAAGACATTGTAACAGCCGTTATCTGTGGGTAAGGTCTGACTCCAACCATCTTGCTGAATTTCACAGACTTCGTACTCTCCGAATTCGAGATCTGTGAAGCTATAGAAACCAAGTTCATTTGTAACAGCTGTATTATCAACTTCGGCCGTACTAAATGCTACAGGCTCCAGTCCGAATCCTGAGTCTCTAAGAACGATTGTCCAACCAGGTAATACAGGTTCGTCATCATCCCATATTCCATTATTGTTAAGGTCGTTAAACTTGTAACCGCTGATCTCGCCTAGTTGCTGTTCGTTAGTAAAAATTAGACTATTATTTTCGGAATCAAGGATAAATTCATCGCCATTGTTGCGCTCGTCCGATCTTGAGACAAATTGCCAGTTCATCGGAATTGTCTCTGTGATCATATATGCACCGGGCAACAACCCTTCTACTGAAGTGCATCCGTCCTCGTTTGTATAAACCGTTCCAGTACTTTCTTCAATCTCAACAACCAAATCAATATTCTGGTTATCTCCATAAGCACTATCAAAGATAGAGAATATAATATCTCCTCCCGTATGCTCGAAGTAATAAGAGTATTCATGATCACTGTTATAGATTCCCCAGTTGATGTCGTTGCCATTGATCTTTACTTTGAGAGCCCCGACCCAAGCAGGATTGGCTAGACCAAGCTGATTACCATCTACCCACGAATCGTTCCCAAGCACAATACTACTTGGACGATAAGAATATCCGGCATCGGCAACCATAACTGCGTTTCCGTACTGATATGTTCCTCTAACATTGATTTTATATATTCCTGCTGGAAAACTGCCTGCATTCTTACCTGCAGCGTTGCTTACGAGTTCTTCAGAATCTTCACCTTCGATTACTACTCCATTTCTTTTATACTCAAATTCCCAACCCCCAAGTCGATTTTCTGAAGTATCTTCTTTGCATAGTTCGAGATCAGTAAGTTCAGGAACCTCCTGCCTGACTAAATATCTGATTTGACAAGAATTGCTCCATTCGGACACAAGCTCATCTTCGTCAAGGATTCCATTGGTGTTATCGTCGACAAAAAGTTCGAACCCGAGAAGAGTAAATTCCTGGAGTTCCGGCTCCACCTCCAAAGCTTCTAAAGTTTGTATTAAGTCCAGTGTATATTTCGTTTCCAGAAAAACTGCCCCCGTTTACTGCGTATTGTCTTTGGTATTTAACATTTTCTCCACCATCATGAGTCCATAGTATTGATACTCCGTTTATCTTTGTAACACCTCCAAAACAAAGGAATTCTGATGGAGTTTGGCCTGCAGGCGTACCATTATTCTGGTTATATCCTGTTTGTACTGGAGCCTCTATGAAAGGTTCTCTGTTTGTAAAGGTAACATTGTTTTCTCCTTCTTCTACTGTAAATAGATCGCCGTTGTCTCCTTCGTCTGATCTAGAAACAAATTGCCAATGTTTCTGCAAACTTTCTGAGAGATAATAATCCCCAATTAATAAATCGGAGAAAGTTGTACAGCCGTCGTCCTCTGTAGTTGATTCAAAATCTGTGTCAGAACCTGCATATCCTTTAATGCTGATCTGAAGGTTTCCTGCCGAATTATCGGTATATTGATCATCTCTTATCGAGAAACGCAAATCACCTCCGGAGTGAAGGTAATAAATTGTATATGCATGACTTGGGTTATATGGTCCCCAGTTAACAAGTCCACTCAAAGGATTAGCGGCGAAACAGCTGGATTCTGTGCAGATATCGTTGATTCTTAGAGAAAGTCCTCTTGGCGAATTACCAGCAGAAACCCAATGAAAACCGCTTAACCATTCTGGAAGATGTGCTTCTGATCTATTGCTGTAACCTGCATCTGCAGTTCTTACACCAGAAGATTTAAAATTGAATGTGCCACTAACAGTAATCTCGTACATTCCGGCTGGGAAATCCCCGAAGTTTGAGCCGTAAGCGCTTTGAGCATTAAATTCTCCTGCAAGTGACTGGGCAGAAGCCCTACTAAGATTAATTTGCCAGCCTGGTAGAGATTGTTCGCTCTCGTTAACTTTACAAACTGTTAAATCACCAAATCTTGCCGAAGCTAATTGTTGGTTGACAAAATCGACACTAAATTCCGATCCGTCTTCTTCTACAACCTCAACATTCCAACAGAAGAAGGCTTCTGAGGTAGAATTTTCTGACACATTCATGATCGGAGTTGCATTTGCAGCAGAGCTGGAATGCATTGGTTCGACCTGAGTCCATCCGGATTTGTTTTCTTCACAAACTAAATATGCGCCTTCTGCAAGTCCAGAAAATTCATAGTAACCGTCCGCATCTGTTGTCTCAGAGTTAATCTGATTCCATTCTTGGTCATATAGATTAATCTGCCAGTCGGCAAGAGGGTTTGTATCTGTATCTTGTTTAGTTCCGTAAATCGTGGCCATATAAGGAATCTCGTTTACAAAGTCAAAGAAGGATTCTTCTTCACCTGCAAATTTGAGAGTAACGCCATCAACAAAATGCGACTGAGCAGCAGTTGGGCTTGAAGAACCCGAAACTATAACTATTCCGCCGATTACACGGTAATTTAATGGGTTAAGGCAGGCCATTCCAGTACCTATACAAGTTGTTTCGTTGGTAATATTCCAATCACCGAAATTTGCAATTAGATCTGTATAAGAGATTGCCTGTGATGATCCACCGATGCGAATGCTAAGGTTTCCTGAGGTAAGATTATTAAAAAGTGCTTTGTTGCCATGTTCCTGCTGAGACAGAAGGATTGTAAACAACAGTTGCTGTGCTTAATCCATTTCTTATAAAGATGTTTAGATATGTGTCGGTTCCGTTTAGTGTATATCTATTCCACGATACTTCTTCTAGTTCTGCTAGTGTTTTACCGAATTGATAATAACCCAAAAACGAGCGGTTAAGTCCAGAACCGCCTGCCCTATTCATTCTAATACTATGTGGTCCGAAACTTGCAGGGACTGCATAATCTGCCACCGAAGCTAGCCCAACTGATCCATTACCGGCAGAAGTTAATCTCCATCCCTGTTGAAAGAAACTGATTATGTTACTAGCAATAATGTCATCTGGAACTACTACGAAAACTGTGAAGTGATCTGAATTGATTGTTACCAAACCTTGCTCTGTAGAGAAATCGTTGACAACACTAAAATCTGGATTACTAACCGATTCACTGAATTTAACTTTTGCCTTGCTACCGTACGGGTTTGGAAGAATCATCTCATAAGAAAAAGCTCCATTCTGCATTGTTGATGTAAATTCAAATCCGTTTACAGTTTCTCCTTCTAGGTTAAGTCGAACCTTGTTAATTGTAAGTGAGTGGTCTCCTTCTTCTAACTGGTTAAAAGTGATTGCAACCCGCGAATCGCCTGAGTATCTATATGTTCTACCGGCTTCTAGTCCAGAAATTGTGTGTCTTCCGTCGACATCTGTATATTCGACACTTGCTTTTGGAGTCGGTTCGATAGTAGGTTCAATTGTTGGTTCTAAAGTTGGTTCCAACAATGTCTCTGGCGTCGGGGTTTCGTCGATATCTTCGTCTGTTTCAGATTCAAATACCGGAGATTCATTTTCATTAACTTCTTCTGAAACGGATTCTATCTCTTGCACTGGTTCTGATGCAGGGACTTCAGTCTCTGCAAAAACTAATGCTGGACTTACCAGCTGTAATATCATTGAAAGGGAGAGAACAAACGAGAAGACTTTATTAAGTAGCTTTTGTTGTGACTTATTTGGCACGGGAGCAAAGATTTAGAAATAATGTAGTGGGGAGTAAAATAGGCATAATAAAAATATCCTATAAGCAGATTCTACTCTTATTATCTATTGATGGTCAAGAGACGGGAACAAGCTTATAGCTATTCTTTTGCAGGCTTGAATTCTAAAGCCAAAGAGTTTATGCAGTATCTTAATCCTGTAGTGTTCTGAGGTCCATCTGTGAATACATGACCAAGGTGTGAGCCACAGCGTTTGCAAACAACTTCTGTTCTCTGCATCCCATGGCTAGAATCTGAAACCTCTAATACCGCCTCTTTACTTTTTGGCTGATCAAAACTTGGCCATCCACTTTGAGAATCGTATTTTGCAGTAGACGAAAACAGTTCTTCGTGACAGGCAGCACAATAGTAAGATCCTTCTTTGTAGTTTTTGTTATACTCTCCAGAGAAAGGCGGCTCTGTTTGCTTCAACCTCATAATCTTATACTGCTCTGGAGTTAGTTTAGACTTCCACTGGTCATCCATAATGATTCGCTTAATACATTATTATTATACGAGATTCTGAACAGCTTATATAGCTTCCAGTCAAGTTGCCGCTAGTCTATACTGTAATGAAATGAGGCTTCTTAGACAACTAAAAAAATAAAGCATTTACGCTACTCGATCTTCTCTTAGCTATGGCATTGCTAGTTATTGTAGTTTCCATTGTAATATTCGCAATTAATCCTGCTAAGCATTTTTCTAGAAACAAGAAACGAACAAAGAGTTAGCGACCTTATTTCTATAAGAAATGGATTACAACAATATATGGTCAACAACCGTGGGAACGACTTCCCCGACATTGACAATAATCTTCGTGTTATCGGCACAAATAACTCAGGTTGCACAATTGAATGTACAATACTTGCAGTGAACGGTGACCCTAGCTCAGAGCAACAATATGTAATCAACTCGGCTTCTGACTTCAATTTGGGTAGCTACACAAACACAGAATATATTCTTAGCAATTCGATGCTTGAACTTAACTCCGTAGGGAAAACGATCGGAAACGGAATCTATGATTCAGCTATCATCGATTCTGGAAAGCCCAGTTCTTGGGAATCTGTAACAATTACTCCAAATGACAAGTATAATTTTGCTCTTCCAGACAATCAACAATCTGTTAATACAGGAGCGGCCGGTGTAATTGATATGAGTGGCAACTTTTTACTTCTTCACTTAGACGATATTGGTAGCACCATTACTGATACTTCGGGAAACAATAATAATGGAACTTCTGTTAACACTAGCCAGGTTCTAGGTCAATTTGCAAATGCCAGAAGGTTTAACGGAACAAGTTCATATATTGAAATTGGCAATTCAGCAAACTTAAATCCAACAACAGAGATAACAATTGAAACTTGGATAAAATGGAACATTAATCCTGCAAGTGGAGCCCAATGGGCTCAGATAATCAACAAAAATGTTGATAACCAATACCAGATTCAACATAACTACAATAATAGTACATTTGAATTTGCTATAAGAACAAATGTTAACAGAAGATATGTTCTTGGAACGACTGTCCCACAACAAGGTATCTGGTACCATGTGGTAGGAACATATAATGGTTCATCGATGCGTATTTATGTTAACGGCAACCTAGAAAATACAATATCCCTTACCGGCACAATACAGTCCTCAACTACTCCCCTTAGGATTGGAAGCCGCACAAGTGGCGATAGATTTTTTAATGGAGACATTGATGAGGTTGCAATCTACAATCGTGCACTTACAGGAACAGAAATAAGTAGCAGGTATAATTCGGGCAAAGCTAAGCTACTTATGCAAGTCAGAGCTTGTGAGCAAAGCGATTGCTCTGACGCTGGATTTTCTGGTCCCGATGGCACTCTTGGATCTTTCTACAATACAGAACAGAACAATATTATTGTTCTTAATTCGCAATACTTTGGCAGATATTTCCAATATAAGATCGTAATGGAAACAGGCAGCTCGAACTTCTCACCAAGAATAAATGCACTAGCAATCACGGCCAAATCACTGAGTCTAAGTTCAGCAATTACGAATGACCAATGTGTTGATTTGAGTCCATTAACCCAAAGTGGAGAACTCATTATAATTCCCTATGATCCGTCGACCGGAAGTGAAAGTAATACGCACTACGCAGTTCGCAGAGTTAACGGAATAACTCAACTCTATGCCTGCACAAGCGAAGATGGCGTTCTAATAATGAATTCATTCCGCTGAATTATTATCTTGTGATTATGGGTTAGTATCAGATATAATCCTCGAAATTAGCATTTCTTAAATGATTGAACCATTCCGCACAGACACTTTTTCTCTAACAACTGCCGAGATATTTAAGCAAATATCAATGGGTTACGAGAGGCCTGAAGGTCAGGAAATATCAATATATGGATTGAAACATACATCAAGGGCCTTAAATCTTAGACCTAGTCTTTATGATTCTGAACAAAACCCAAATCGGATGATTGGTTTTCAGAGCATGGTCTTTGTAAGGACTATTCCAGATGGAAGATCTACCCCTAGAACTGAGGCAATAAGAATGCTTTACGACGAGAATCAAGAAAGTTACTTTATTACTCCTATAGGCCAATCGCAAGACAGCCTTCCAGCAAGCCATACTTACCATATAGATCCAATATATTCTATTGGCCCTGACAATAGAGGCGTAATAATCTTACGCAACGAAGAGGGGGGAATAGATAGCGTTTATTCTGGAATCGAAGCAATAGCTATAGCAGAGGTTTACGACTCTTCGAGTGGGCTTTTGATTCCTAGACTCAGAACCCCCGAGGGGCAGCATATCTTAACTTATCGAGATCAACAAATAACTGCTTCTCGTTCGGCCTTCCACCCAATAGAATTTCACAGTACGACAGGTAATACTACTCCTACCCATGTTTATTGGACTCACGAAATACATCAAGGGCCTTTTACTGCTCATGATGTTAGAGATATTGCGGGATTTAGCGATCTATATGCACAAATCGGAAGTTCGCAGGGATATAAACGGTTGGCAACAACACTGCTAAGCAGACCGGCAATGATCGAAACCTCTCCCAGAGTTCTTGTCCCTGCACTTATCGCCGAATCACCTTTGACAAATGGCCAGTCGTTGATTGCCATTACAACTTAATCAATTCTTCAAATTCTACACTGGTTCTTGTTGTAGTTACTAAGAACAAGCCTTAAATCTTTGTCGTCGACAATTCCGTCTCCATTTGCATCAATACTTCCGCACCCTTGAACATTTACCGGCTCACACTTTGTACCAAAGTTTCTAAGGAACCTCGCCAGCTCAATCAATGTAATCCTTCCATCTTGGTTACCGTCGATTGCAACACAACTTGATCCTGCGACAACAGGGGTCACATTAACTGAAGGCAGCGGTTGAGTCTCACAAGATCTACTTAATTGAGGATTTCCACCGCTACAACTAGTAGGCGTTGATCCACTAATGTTTCGATATTGTATTCCGTTCCTGCATTGTCCCCAATCAGAATAGGTGAACGACTGACAAGTTACTTCAGAAGTACAACCCTGACTAAGCTGTGCTGGTGTTCCACCAATACATCCTGCAGGAGAAGAACCCACAATTATCCTTTCTCTTCTGCCGTCTTCGCAGTTGCTCCAAGCAGAATAAGAGAATTCCTGACAGGTTACTTGTGGCGAAGTACAGGATTGCGTAGTTACCGGAGCAACACCACCAACGCAAGCTTCTGGTACAGAAGACACTACAGTCCTGGTTGAACTGCCTCCTCGACAAGCTCCCCATGGTGAATATGTATGACTCGTACAAGCAACCGGTTGAGGTATCAGGGTTGGTTGGATTATTGCAGTGCATGATCTACTTAAAGCAGCCGGTGATCCACCGCTACAATTCTGAGGCAGAGCTGAAATGATTGTTCTTGTTTGGTTCGAATTCACACACTCGCTCCATTCGGAATAAACAAAATTCGAACATACCGGTGTGCACGCTCTAGTTAATTCTGCAGGAGTACCTCCGCTACATCCGCTTGGAAGGGACGAAAGAATAGTCCTGTTCTGGCTTCCATCTATGCATTCTCCCCAATCAGAATAGGTGAATTCGCTACACACTGACTGACAGGACTGTTCAAATGGACCAGGTGCAGAGCCGGAGCATCCGCCTGGCAATTGTGACACTAGAGTTCTGGTCTGTTTACCTTCAACACAAGCCGACCAGTTTGAATAATTGAATTCAGTACATCGCTCTGGTGCTATCGTACAACTCTGTGACAAAGGTTCCGGAGTTCCACCCACACACCCTGTTGGTAATGAAGACACTAGCTGACGAGTGCTGATTAAGCTTTCTTCATTACAGCCGCTCCACTCAGTATAAGTAAACGCAGTACAAGCAACCTGACACGACTGCGAAAGTACTGGGTTTGCTCCGCCAATACAACCAGAAGGAAGGCTATCTTCTACTGTTCTGCTTTGTTTTCCATCAATACATATTCCCCAATCACTATATTTGTAATCCGTACATGCGACTATCGGATCTGCACACTCTTGAACAAGTGGTTCTGCTGGTTCTCCATAACAGTTTTCTGGTGATCTACTTACAACAGATCTTGTCTGTGTTTTATTGCTACAGACACTCCATTTGCCATAGGTGAAACTTGTGCATTCTTGAATATACTGAGGGAAAGAGATTACATTTTCTGGATATAAGAAGTAGTACCACCAGTCTTTTTTGAAAACAAATTTCTCGCCACTTGGAGCTGTCATTAGTACCTCGCCGACAGAATGCGGTAGTGAAGATAACCATTTCAGACTCCAACCGTCATCGGTGCAGCCCCAATCGTCACAGTTTGACTGCACATTGTTTCCGGTATACTCCGGGAAATTCTTCCAATCACTGCAGGCCGACAGTCTTGTGGTCTTGTTTGCAATATCGTAAGAAAAAGTACCATTGTGGGGATAATGAATGTTTCCGCAGTAAGGAACTGAAAAATCTGGAGTCATTCCTCCATAAAGGTCAATCTTGCTGAAGCGATTCCAATGTAGTTCTTTGTCTTCAGCCTTCCAATATGATACTAGCCTACCCATTATCGCTTCTGCTTTATGCCCGATAATATGCATAAGATTACCAGGTCTATCATAAGTACCATTTGTTATAACAATATGACGGTCACAACCTGGCACAACAAATCCCGGACCATTTACTGGAAAACCAGCTGTAGGACCGACCATAAAATTCTCCCAAGCTAGCATATACGGCGGAGAGAACATCCAAATTTCGTCGATACCTTCATCTTTTGCAATTTGACAAAGATTATTTTCTTGAACGAATTTTACATAATCAAACTTTAACTTTAATGCATCGCAAAATTCAGGCTGAAACGCTGGAGTACCGTAGACACATCTTGCATAATTATCGAATGTGAACTCTTGAACCCCATCGTAAGTCGGAAAACTTGTGATGTTTAGCTTCTTTTTTAAGGAAAAATTAATTCTTCCTTCAGATAATTCTAAATATGCGTTGCGAATCTTTTCAAACATTTCATCTTCAAATTGTGCAGCGGTTCTCCCAGCCATAGCACCCGGAAAGTATGTGGTTGCAATATCCTTGTCTCCTTCAACAGGGTTATAACCAATGAACATTACCTTTAAGCTGTGTCTGTTTGAATTTTGCGATGCCGATGATTGTTCTGGAGTTGTTGACTGAGTAAAATTCAAGACCACAATCGCAGCAACAGCGAGCAAAAGACCTCCTCCGACTATTAGAACGGTCGATAATACCGCTCTTTTTGATTTTCTAAGAAGCAGGAGCAACAACAGAACCCCGACAGTTAGTCCAATACAAACAACAATAAGTATTGATCCCCAAGGTAGGTCAACAGGCAAGCCTGTACTTGACTCAGAAACAACTTCATTCCAAGAAACAAGCTGTTGATCGAGTTCATAAACAGCTTCTCCATCAGAATAACCGCTTCCATTGATTGTAAGCAACCTTGCGTTGCCATCATCAGTAATCATTACACGCAAAGTCCCTAATGATTCTCCCGGTTGAATAGCCTGTTGCTTTCCAAGTGTGACACATACCTTATCTGCAATATAAAACTGATCGTTTTCACATCCTGGCTTGCTGACCAACCAATTCCCGCTTTCTGCCGGAAGAATATAATCCAAAATCTGTAGATTTTCCGCCAGAAGATTAAATTCAATGGCATTAATATATTCATTTGCCGGATTGGCAGTTAAGGAGATTGTAATTTCTTCACCCTTTGCATAGTTTCCAGCTGTAGGAGACGCAACTAGAGCCTGTGCAGATGAAGAAAAGACGATGAGAAATACGGGCAGAAAACTAACTAATGAGAAAAGTTTATGTATCACCGCAGAGTAGATAATTATTTTTACTCTAGCTTATTTTCTACGACTTGAAAAGAAACAGAAGCGTGGCAATAGACACAACTACAAACCATACAGCAAGTAATGCTGCCAAAATAGCGTATATAATTCTGTGCCGTTTTCTTAGAGGAAGATAAAAAAATGTTTTTCCAGATAGATCTACCATCTTGATGCCGTTTTCACCGATGGCTAGTGTCAGATTACCTTTGCTATCCCCATAAATCTGCCCCGACTTACCGCTATTAAAAACGATACCACTTTGGTTGCCTGCTGTGAGTAACGAAACGGCTCCATGTGTAAAATATGTATTTCTAAAATCAATACCAATTGCCCCACCTGCATTACGGGAGCTCATGTAGATTCCGTCTTCTGCCATGCAATTGTTGAAAACAATGCCTTCATGAAAAGAACCTCTCTTTTCGGACTGTGTTTTTGCATAAACATCTGTATCTTCGGATCTTATCTCGATTGCCGTTGTGTTTTTATTTCCAAAGCCAACAACCTGCAGTCCTGTTTTTGCCCACTTCGATGGAGCCGGTTCTCCTGCATTGAGAATATCTATTTCAAGTCCAACAAGTTGAGCATCAAATGATTTTTTATTCTTTTCAGCTACCGACTCAGGCGTGTATTCCCCATAGCCAACTGGCCAAGATCGAGCGGACAAAAATCCACCCCAGACTTTGCTGTTGTCAACAAGTGCGCTGCTGTCGCCCCAAAGTGCAACTCCGTTAATTTTATCGTTATAGTTCCATACCTCGGAAAGCAGATTCTGATAATGATTGTGCGAATCATTAAAATCCTCCGCCTTAGAAATATCAGTATTAACTGGATCTTTGAGGTTATCTGCGTAATTAACGACTTTTGATTCTGGCTCAATAACATCTGTTAAGACGACATTGCTTTTAAGACCAGTTCCCAGGTTTGCGTATTGTGGCCAGAACCCCTTCTTTCTAGGATGATTACCCCTAACGAATGCTACACCGCCGTCGTTTGTTTCGATCTTCTCTCGTTCTATGGGCTGAGTTTTCTGTTCTTTATTATCTTGTTTATTCTTTTTCACAGATATATTTATAAATTCTTATAGTTTAGAGTTTATCCTAGCAAAGAGTTTCTGAAAAGAGAGAATAACGCTTAGTCCAATCATCGCCAAAAATGCAGTTCCAATACCTAAACTAAACTCATTTAGTGTTCCATTTTCTGCTGCGGCTCCAGCCAATAGTGCAACAATCACATAAGGAATTCTGCTAATCAATGTGCTAGTAGAGATAGTTGTTGCCCTATATTTTGATGGAATTTCTTTGTTAACAACCACGGACAACCAAGGATATATCATTCTTCCGAATATATCGATTATCGCCACAGTAATTAATCCATAGTACCCAAGATTGAAATACATGATCAGATAAGAAAAACCTATCAACATACTGAGTAGATAAAGACCCTTGATATCACCAAATATTTTACGAATTTTGGGCAGACTTTTGACAAACACCGCCCCGATAATACCAAGTACAGCAAACACTATTGCCTGTTCGTTGGCATAATATCCAAAATGTTCGAGCATAGCAGGCTTAACTAGTCCCCAATCATAAATAATAAACACGCCATTTAGTCCAAGTATGAATACTAAGTATCTTCGTAATTTAGGAGAAAGAAGTTGACCAAAACCGGTCGAAAGCTGTTTAAAGTATCCCTTCCAGGAGAACTTTTCTGTATCAGCATTTGGTTCGGTTATACCAAAAGCAAGAATCAGACCAAGAGCATAAGTGATCCACCACATAATATGTGGCAGTTGAAAGTACAAGGCATAGAAAAAGCCTCCGATTATTATTGTTAAAACCGTCACAATCAACCCTGCAGAAGATGCTGATGATATGACTTTTTCAAATTCTGACTCTCTTTTTTGATCGACAAGTGTATCGTATGCCATGGCTTCCCCTGCACCTGAATACAATGCCCAGCCAAGTTGCGCCAATAGAAAGCCAAATAGCATACCCCATTGATTCCAAGTATGAGTCATTAGGATAATTCCCAAGGTAGCAGTAGCCATTGCAGCAATTATCGTTCTTCTTTTACCTAGGAGATCAGCAACTGCACCTGTTGGTATTTCTACAAGAACTCCAAATCCAAAGGCCAAGGCATCAATAAGCCCAAGCGTGCCGTAAGTCATATAACGGGTCCAGAAGAATATCCAGTTACCCATTATCCACCAACTACTCTGTACAAAAGTGAGCAGGTAATAGATACGAATATTCTTTAATTCCCAACCATGCAATCTTTTCAAGGCGAGTATATAAACTGCGTGATTATAGCATCATTAGGACGGTTAAGCATGTCTGTGTATAATCTGCCATGTTAAATTAAGGTTATGCCAGAAATCGGAGCAATTGATCCAAGCGAATTGGCCTTTACAGAGATAACAAATGTGTTCCAGAGGTACATTAGCAGACAAGGCAATCGAATCGATCCAGATGGGATTGCTTGCAAGCAACATGCAATGCACTTATTGGAATCTTTAGAAAAGCGAACGAATGTATCGAGATTTGCTTATGGCAAAGTTACAAAGGCAAATCCGGAAGGCGATAACCTTAAGCATAAAGGTGGCGGTGTTTATAATTTTCATTACTTTGTAATTGCAACAATAGGAGAAGATCGATATGTCCTAGATCCCTACTTAGCTAATAGAATTGATATTCCAATAAGATACGAAACATATCTAGAAACCGCATACGAAAACCCAGAAGCCGTAATTTTTTCAACGCCTCAAATACCGCAAAACTCAAGAAGGACCATATTGTATTGAACAGAGCTTAACGACTTGGAGATTGTCACGATATTATGTTAGTATATATTAGTTATATATAGATATATGCCGGAGTCTTCTATCAGAACAACAAGCGGTTTTGATTGCTATAAAAAGGCCCTATACTTTTTATGGACCGAACTTGAAAATAAAGGCAAAGGCAGACTCTTTTGGTCTGACGAATATAAACATATGTATGTGCTATTTGAAGGTAACGATTACGCCTCAAACCATTACGATGAATACCCTAAAGTTACTGCAGATTATCTCACTGAAAACTGTAGGGAGGTACCTGTATGCGGAATGGATTTTGTAAACATACTTGGTGAAGAATACCCATTAACTGCCTACGACAAATGATGTCACCCGATTCAAAACTTGGATTGAATAACGATTCTTCCAACTCCGAATTAGAACACGGAGTCCTTCCTGATAGCTTTTGTCCTATAGCAAGTAGGGCCTATGGATCCGATATAGTATATTCTACCTTAGGGTATGAACTGCTTAGGAATCCTAACTATATGACAACAATGAATGAGCTCCTATTAGGGATCAGTATCTCAATTTCAAATATATTATTTGCCTATGGAATAGCTGGTTTAAACAACCCCATCGAAGAAATTGACACATCTTTTTCTGTCGAGATGGATTCAGGCCAAACCTCGACAATAAGTTACCTAGGTAGAGGAAGTAATTCTTGGGCATTTTTAATTGAGCTACCAGATATGCCAAGACTTGTAGCAAAATTACCGACCCATGGTTACAATGAAGGACCAATTACTTTCTTAAGAGGTAAATCCTATAACGAAAGTAATTACATCAACGAGATGAGAGCGCTTGTACACATAGAAAACGAATATTGCGATAGATTAAATTCAGCAAATCTAGTCTTCCCGACTCCAGTTATGGCGGGCACATTCTTTTCTATCTCAACCTTCGAAGATGGTTTACCTCTTAGCGATCAATCAGTTACTTCTGTATATGGTCCAAGGTATTACAAAGAAGTTCTTGTACCGCTAGGTGAACAATTATTTAAAGATTACTTTCGTTCAACATTTACAAATCCTGATCTTGAGTATCTTCAAGATATCACGATTGACTGGGTTTTTGGTAAAGAGAAAGAAATTGTAGTACAAACTTCATCTGACGGAAGCTTCAGATTTGTATGTCTTGATCCATTAGCATCCTCATAAATAACGACATTTTTCTTGCAAAAAATCAACAGTAGGCATATCCTATAAAACACATATACTTTATAGGATATATATGGAAGAGTTTTTATTATTTGTTGTGATTGGCTTCTTTGCCCAAATGATTGATGGATCAATAGGCATGGCCTACGGAGTTAGTTCGACCAGTTTTCTTTTATCAACCGGAGTAAGTCCAGTTATCGCAAGCAGTAGCGTACATATTGCTGAAGTTTTCACAACATTTGTGTCGGGGATTTCACATTATAAATTAGGCAATGTCAGCAAAATATTGTTCAAACGACTTGTTATTCCTGGAATTATCGGAGGTGCTACCGGAGCATTTATTTTGGTCAATACCGCAGTCGAAATAATCAAACCGATTGTTACAGTATACTTATTGATCATGGGAATTGTCATCGTCTTTAAATCACTCAAAAAAATCCCGGTAAACGACAACCCGACCAGACTTAGACACGCAATACCGCTAGGACTTACAGGGGGGACATTAGACGCTATTGGCGGTGGTGGTTGGGGACCAATAGTTACATCTTCCTTGATAGCTTCTGGTAAAACCCCGGCAAAAGTTATTGGCTCAGTAAATGCTGCAGAATTTTTTGTAACACTGGTACAAGCTGCCACATTTATTCTGTTGATTCAGACAATTCCATTAATCACCGTACTCGGATTAATTGTTGGTGGTGTAGTAGCGGCGCCATTGGCTGCAAGAGTAGTTAAGAGAATTGAAGCAAGAAAACTAATGTTTGTTGTCGGCATAGTAATCATTATCCTCCAACTTCGAACAATACTACTCTAGTTTGCATAAGCACATATTTGGGTTTACAATAGAACTAAATTATGAAAGACAAATGAAAACAATATTTCTTATTGTTGTTTTTTTCTTTTCTTTGATTCTACCCCCAACTGTTTTGGCAAGTTCTCCTCAAGTTAGCAACACTGCAAGCCGAAACATTAGAGTAGCAATCTATAATAACCCACCAAAGATCTCTACAGATTCGGAGGGTAATGTAAAGGGCTTCTGGCCAGACATCCTTGAATACATTGCAGAAAAAGAAAACTGGAATATAGTCTACGAGAACGCAGGTTGGGACGAGGGCTTAGAAAAACTTCGCAGAGACCAAGTAGATATTATGGTAGATGTGGGATATTTCCCGGAGAGAGCCGAAATATTCGAATTTGCCAACGAAACAGCATTTATTAACTGGGCATCTGTATATTCCAGACCGGGAATGTTGCTAAGTTCATTTACTGACTTAGAGGGTCTTCGAATAGCAGTCATGAAAGAAGATATCCATTCTATAGGACCACTTGGGATTCGCAATCTAATCAAAAATTTTGATATTAAAGCAACCTTCGTTGAATTCGATTCTTATGAAGAAAATCTTCAAGCCATTGAGGATAATATCGCAGATGTTGCTGTTGTTAATAGACTATTCGGCACCTTCAGCGAAAAGGATTATAATGTATCCCGCTCCAGCATTGTCTTTAATCCGGTCGAACTGAAATTTGCTTTAAGCAAGAATTCGGATATGACACCTTACCTTAAGGAGGCGCTGGATAGACACATGCTCGAGCTTAAAGCTGATAGCAATAGCATTTACTACACATCGATCCTTGAGAACCTAGAGAAAATTGTTGAACCTGTCGAAGTTGAAGTTGAACCTGGTTGGATTCGCCCGTTTGCATTAATCTCTGGACTAATTCTGACGCTTGGCATTGTTTATGTGGTAGTAGCTCGCAGATATAATCTCGTTCTAACCAGAAATGTTGAAGATAAGACAAAACAACTTCTAAAATCAGAAACCAGATTCAAACATCTAACAGATCTTCTTCCGCAGGTTGTCTTTGAAACAGACGATTCAGGTCTAATAAAATACATAAATAAATCGTCTGAATCTCTGTTTGGACAAAAGCCAGAGGAGATCACAAATATACTGACTATTTGCAAGCTTATACATGACGAAGCAGGAAACAAAATAAACTATCTTCATCTGTTAAGTCATCCAGACAAGGCCCTGGAGATGCTCGCAATCAGAAAGGACGGGAGCAAACTTGCCGTTATGGTGTATGTTTCCCCAATTATTGAAGAGAATAGTATCAAAGGTATAAGAGGAATAATTATTGATATCCACGAAAATAAAGACATTCGCACACAACTTGCCAACAAGGTCAAAGAGCTCGAAAAAGCAATAGATACAATGGTAGAGCGCGAGATATCTATGGCAGAGCTTAAAGAAGAGATTAAAAAGGGTCAATAGTAAAAGGATTATACTTGAATTAGCCTCGCTGTGATATAATAGGTATATATATGATATACCTATGTGTTTAGACACCGAACCGGATCTTTCAAGTATTATTGAACAAGCAAGAAGGATTCAGCTTAATACCGCTTGCGAAGAAGATACTGCTGTTCTAGATCGACTTGTAAGTGAATATCGTCTCAGTGATTGCGATCCTGGGATAATATTACAGATAGCCCACTCTGTTCTGCAGGGAACTCGTTGCCACGAAGAGAATGGGAGCTTGATCACGAGATGTTCAGGAGTAGATATGCAGCTTGTCACTAATCTTCTTGAAAATGGACTGCTGAATGATGACCAAAAACCTGAAATTCCCTTTAACAAACCCCCTCGCGTCATAAAAAATTGGTTTGTTGCAGAGATAGATGGTTTTTCCGCATATCTTGAAAGTATTGGCTTAAACAATACATCTGCAAATAGACTCAACTTATGGATTTCTGATGCAGATATCACCTATGTAGTATCTGAAACAGTATACGATAGCTCAGTGTATGTAAAACCATTTATAGTCAGCGAAAAACCATTGATCAGATTTACATCTGCTGTATTAGCATACAAATATCGACTCCTTGATGACTTCTCATCACAAATGAATTTGAATCTAGAAAGTGATCAATTACTGCAGCTAGCAACTAGTTGGCTTGCAGCGCACGAATATACACACGGTTTACAAGACATTATTAACGAAGGTCTTGTCTATGAATTCCTAAAACAACAAGGTCTTGCCTACCAATTTGATCATAGAACTGTTGATTCTCTATTCGATTCTGAAAAAGAAAGACTTGCAGAAACAATAGCCATAGGGTATTTGGGATATAGACTAAAACAGCTTAAACCAGAGATATGTGATGAGCAGATATCACAGCTTCAATTCCTCGCAGAGGAAGCTCGAGTTAATACTAGAACTCTTATGCTACCCTTACTAGCTGAGATGCAAAGGATTGGTCCACTCGAACCCGGCAAAACTATAGCTGACTTGTTAATGGATTATACTACAGAGAATCGAATGCAAGAGTTACCAGATGAGCTTTATTATAGATTAAGCAGAATAAAAAATTTATCAGACTCTTGGCAGATCAATACCCTATCGTGGGAATCAAATCCCAGACATAATCGAGGCAATCAATCAAGCAATAGATTATTCTTCTTGAATTTGCTAAATTGCTTGTGTTATTTTTAAATTCTTCCCATGAGAATCGAGACAGAAGTCAAACTTGACTATAAAGATGTGTTGTTAAGACCCAAAAGATCAACTCTTAGTAGCCGATCAGATGTAGATATTAATCGAGAATTTGAATTTTTTACACTCTAAAAAGAGTCTGGAAAGGCGTGCCA